>CP051187.1:1862500-2170000 GCA_038087035.1 Gloeotrichia echinulata CP02
TCCGCTTGACTCACATCGTAGCCAGCCATTTCCAAGTTGACGGCAACGAGTTCTGAAATTGCTGGGTCATCGTCTATGACAAGAATCCTGGGCATTCTTAAAAAATTATGACTACTTATTAAGGATAATTAAGAACCTTTGGTAGATACAAAGATTGCTGTCTTGATTATAAAAAAGATTTTAAATCTAACATAAACCTTAAAATGAAAGAATTGTAACATTAGCGCTTAATTAGACGAAATTCTTTATATGATCTGTTATCCTACTTATAAACCGCCTCGCTTGTTACAGAATGGCGCGGCAATGACTGTCTACACCTCTTTATGGGGAAGAACTTACTGGGAAAGCACCACCCAAGACCCAGAACCCCCATATCAGAAAATAGTCTTAACTGGTGGGCAAGGGGTACCAGTTTATAGTTGGGTTGCCATACCAAAAAACGCTCATAGTACGATTGTAGGTACTTATGGCATTACAGGAGAACTCGGCAAAGAGTGGTTTTTGAGACTCCTGGGACGTAAAGCATATGCCCAAGGATACGCTGTCGTGTTATTTGATTGGCGTGCCCACGGTAAAACAGCTGAGTTGTCGCCGACTTTGACTTCCGATGGCTTGTACGAGGGAGAAGATTTTGTCCGCATTGCTGCAGCGGCTGCATCAATGGGCTGTCCGGGGAAATTTTGGTTTACAGGGTTTTCTTTGGGGGGACAATTGGCGCTTTGGGGAATGAAAGCGGCGGCGGAACTAACTAAGGATAATGAGGATTTAGGGATCAAATACAGCGACATTGGCGGTAGTGCAGTAATTTGTCCAAGTCTGGATTCATGGCGATCGCTCTCTTATTTAGTTAAAGACCCCTTCGGCAGATATTTGGAAGCCGGAATGGCAAAGAAGCTGAAAAAACTTGCATGGCGAATACATGATGCTCATCCTGGAAGCATTGACCCAGAAGCGATTAAACGGGCAAATAGTATCTGGGCTTTTGACAATGAACTGGTAATTGGTCAATTGGGCTTTCCCTCCGTAGAAGCCTATTACAAAGCAAGTAGCGCTTTACCACTACTGCCCCAAATCTCAAAGCCCACCTTGATTATATATGCCGCCGATGACCCATTTTTTCATCCAGACATTGTACCAGATTTGCAAACTGCCTGTACTAGCAATCCGGCGATAGATTTGTTGCTCACCCGTCATGGAGGTCATATTGGCTATTTGAGCAGCAAAGAGGGTCAGCGCGATGCACAAGACCCTGACCCTTGGTGGGCTTGGAATCGGGTTTTACAGTGGATTGGGGGAATGGGGGAATGGGAATCAAAATAGGAATTTGTCTCACGCAGAGGCGCAGTACCGCTAAGGCGGAACCCGAAGGGTGGCGCAAAGAGTCCAATTTTTCACTACTCTCCCACTCCCTGACTAATTGACACTCTCAGGTCTAAAGACACTGAGATTCTACAGACAGAGTAAAACTCTCGCTACGACCGTCAAACGCCGTCTACCTAGTCACTCTAAGTCAAGCTTAGGTTTCTAGCTACTTTTATTTTTTCCAATGCTTTGGTGAATCCATCACTAAGCCAAGACGCGGTACGCTCCGCAACAAGCCTTTATTTGCTCTTTCCTGTCATACTGCGCCAGGACTTAAACCTAACCGTTGTTTCATAGGAGCCGGGATTTCTCCGATACTAGGATGCTTCAACACGTAGATGTTTTTTGTTCTTACTCACGATCTAATTTTAACACAAATACCACTGCGACTGAAGTCGCTCGTGCCGCTGACCACGAGCGGTCTGAAGACGCTGAGTTTCCCGCATCCCGCGTATTCCTATGATTGATGTTAATTGGCTATTGGCACCAGCAAATTTAACTTTGTCGCCAGATGAAGTCCATGTCTGGCGAATTGACCTTGATGTACCGGAAGCAAAGTTGCAAGATTTCACCGCAACCCTTTCTGGCGATGAACTGGCTCGCGCTCAACGATTCTATTTTCAGGAACATCGGCAGCGTTTCATCGCTGGTCGTGGTATTCTCAGAAATATATTGGCTCGTTACTTGGGTATTACTGCGGGTGAAGTGCAGTTTGATTATCAAGTCCGTGGTAAGCCAGTGTTAGCTGCTAAATTTGCTGATAGTGGGCTATGGTTTAATTTGTCGCACTCTGTGGGTTTAGGGTTGTGTGGGGTGAGTTATCGCCAAATTGGCATAGATTTAGAATACATCCGCCCCATGTCTGACTTGGAAGCCCTGGCTAAACGGTTCTTTTTACCTAGAGAATATGATGTAGTGCGATCGCTTGCTCCTCACCTACAGCAACAGGTGTTTTTCCGCTATTGGACTTGCAAGGAGGCTTATTTAAAGGCTACAGGCGAGGGAATTGCTCAGTTGGAGGAAGTTGAAGTGTTACTGAGTCTGACAGAAGCAGCCAAGTTGCAGACATCGGATGATTGGCGTCTTCAAGAGTTAGTTCCTGCTGATAATTATCTTGCTGCGGTGGCGGTGGCGGGGTTAGGTTGGGGTCTGAAGTGTTGGGAGTATTAGAGGTTGAGCCGAGATAAGGGCTAGCGCGGAAATAAGAACTGAAAACCCTTGATTTTTCGTTACCTATAACAGCGTCGGGTAAAATAAAGTAGCAAATGACCAAACCTATGTATGGTAAGCATTTCCAGCCTCTATTTCCGAAATCGCAGCTATCTCGGCTCAACCTCAACCTGGTTTTTTCGCTCTCGTTTTGGCACGGTGATGCCTGGTACATTCTCCCCAATAACTACAATTACATAGCAACCTGAGATATTAAATCATCTAATTCCTGGTCAATACTATTCACGTTTTGAGCTAATATGTCTAACTGCTTTAGTCTTTTATCAACTTCTGCCTGACCTTTTTGTTTCTCAACTAGTGCATTGTTAGCCTGTTGTCGAATATTTTTAATTTCTGCCCCTAATCCATCATTTAGAATATCTTTAACCTTACTAAGTTCTGCGGAAACACCCTTACCAACCTTCTCAACAATATCAGCCGTTGATTTACTCAGTTCTTCTGAGAATTTCTTGCTTACCTCCTCTTTTATTTTGTTACTGAGTCCCCCTTCCATTAATTTGCCCTGAATTACAGCACCTATAAGTGTTGGGACTAAAGTCAGAGGATTTAACCCTAAAAACAAAAAACTCACAATTCCAATTACAAGTTGTGGGATTAAAGTTTTCAACATTTCTTGATAGCCAAATGTTGCTCCGATAGTAGCTGAACCAATTCCTCCTACTCCTCCCATTAATAAGGCACCTCCTGCCGAAAGAAGCCTTTCTACCGCAGAAACATTTCTAACACCAATATCTTCTTTTGATACATTTACCTTTGAAATAGAAACTCCAGAAAGTTCTAAGCGAAGATTATCTACCTTTTTTATAAATTCAGTAGCTTCATCATCAAGAGATTTTTTAATACCCTCCATTCTAATTTTCAGTAATGGTTCAAGTTCTGAACGTTGCCAATTGGAAAATTCTGCTTCTACCTGACTTTCTAAGTAGCTACTAATTTCCTTAATAGCAGCCTCTATACTTGGTCTAGGGTCGGTAAACAATAACTTAACCTTATTCTCAAGTTTATACTCCTGGGTTATAGTTTTGATTTTAGGAATTAACTCCCGACAAAAATCCTTAGTTTTATAACTTACTTGCTCTTTAGTATCTTCAATCGAGTTTTCCAATTTTTTGATGATACTACGGCGTTTTTCCTCTAGAAGTTTTAATGGCTCTTGTGCTGCGGCATGGCGTTTTTCTAATTCTGCCACATCTGTCTGAAGCATACTCCTTTGTTCGGGAATACTTTTCCTGACTTCTCGAATAGAATTTTTTAGTTCTTGAGCAGGACGAAGAATTTTTACTCGACCTCTCTCATTTGTTAAAAATTTCTGAAGTTCAATTTCTAATCGCGGTACACCTGAATTTTGTAGTGCCTCAGCATCATTCTCAAGTTTCCCATCTAGCGCTCCTAATGCATTGATAAAGAATATACGTTCGGAGCCTAGTCGAGTTCGGTTAGATAACTTAGAAATAGCAAATTGTTTGACTTTATCGACTTCATTTTTGCGAATCATATTGATACGATTACAAATGAAGAAAATATCCTCATGACCCATTGGTCTTAGCTTGTTATCAACTACTTCTTGTTCAGATTTAGCAAATAGCTGTTCGCATGAAAGCACAAGAAGAATAGCATCTACTTTAACTAGATAACTCTCCGTGACTTGCTGACGGGTTTTGTGTTCGTTCAAACCAGGAGAGTCAATAATTTCAACACCATTTTCACAAAGTTGAAGAGGCCAGAAAAGTTCTAGCTTTTCGTAGGGACTTTCGTTGATTGCTTGACTTTGGTCAGCATCATCTTGGATAACTACATATTTTTCAATTTCATCTATCGGTACATCAAGAGTTTCCTGTGCTGGTTTACCGTCAGATTTATTAAAATGCAGTAAAGCTCTTTTGGTGTCACTCCATTTCACTTCGTTAATAATTGCAGTACAAGGTGTAGAGTATGCTGGCAAAATTTCTTCGCCTAATAAGGCATTAATAAAAGTACTTTTGCCTCGCTTGAACTCTCCAAGTATCATGACTTTAAAGCTACTGGAATTTACCAAATCCTTCAAAGATTTGAGATTTGTTTCTTGGTCGGGTTTATTGAGCGATTGCACAATATAGATTTGACGTTCAATCAAACTAGCAAGAGTATTGTTTTTTTGCTTAAATTCTTCATAGCCTTGATAATTATTTGTTTCTGGCATATTTTGATACTCCATGATGTTGATATTATTTAAATTAATTATTTAAATTGGCAAAGCAGAATCTATTTCTTGCCTCAAAGTTAAAGTTTGTTCAAGAATATGTTGCCAATTTTCTTCATTGTGGGTATTGACTTTATCAATATTGAGAGCTGCTTTTTTCGCAAATTTCCAAGCTGCCTGCTCACTTTCTATATCTTCTATAATGATTTGATATAGCCGACGCAGGCGTTCTGAAACTTGCTGACAATATTCATCAATAGAAGCGTCAACTACACGTTTTAGCTCATCTGACAAAACTTGTCTTTGTGTATCTAACTCTTTCTTGAGATACTGTTCGCTAAAAATTAGCACCCCCGTACTGGCAGCTATTCCAATTGGACCACCCAAAATTGACCCACAAATCATTGCCGCAGTGCTACCAATTCTGGTAAATAAGCGATATTTTTGCACATCATTTATATCTCGGTTTTCGAGTTCAAACTCAATTTCTACACCTTGCTGCGGTCTAAAAACTTGCTGCTTGACAGTTGTATTAAAAAGAGTTGTTACCTCATTTTGTAACCATTCAACATCTTGGGTTAAGAATTTCAATAAAAAGCTTTCAACTTTGCGACTTAAAATTGTTAATTCACGCCTGAGGCGAAAAGGTAAATCGCGTTCCCACCACAGTTTTAAATCTTGAGTTCTTTGAATTTCAAATTCTAAGTTTTCAATTAATTCTTTCTCGTTTGTGATAACTTGCTGACGTATTTCTTTAGCCCGTCGCAACCTTCTTTTATCTAATTCCAGCCGTAGATTGTCCCAAGTAATGTCTGCTTTTTCTATTTCGTTCTCAGCTTGGCGTAAAGAGGATTTAATTTCCTCTACATTCATACGCATAGTAGAAATAGCCCCTTGGGTTATCTCTATCACCTGACTTAACCAGTCACCAAGTTGTTTGCATACTTGGTGACTACGCCATACGCGACGTTCACCTTGAGCTACTAAAGATTCAATTTCAGAGATAATGCTTGCCAAGGTATCTGCTTCTTGCTGTGATTCTTCAATGGGATATGTCGAAAGTACAGGAATATTGCTGGCAACATTAGTAATTCGATGGCAAATATTTTGCATTACCTTCGCTCTTTCCTCTGGAGGAATCATATCCAATTTAGAGACTGCGACTATAATACGAGGAACATGGCGACCTATTACTTCTTGTTCTAGAAAAGCTGCTTCCGTCATGCTAAACGGAGAGGTTGCACTAACAAGTAAAACCGCAGCATCACATTGATTTAATAAGTCGGAAACCATGTTGGCTCGTCTATCGCTCAAATCACCTGCACCAGGAGTATCAATAATTTCTGTATCTAGCGATCGCAACCACTCATGGTTCAAACTAATACGTACACCTGCAAACACTTCTTTGTCAGAACCAGCTTGATCAGTTGCTAACAGTTCCTCCCACGATCCTTCTTCTAGAGGTCGAATATCTACTTTCCCCCCTACTCTCACTTCCATCTGTTCTTCTGAACCAGCCACAATCGAGGTGAGCGTGGCTGTAGTGGGTAGTATACCTTCAGGTAAAATATTTCTATCTAATAAACGATTAATCAAATAACTTTTTCCTCGACTAAATTCCCCAACAAATGCAAGACGAAATCCTGGTAGTATTCGTCTTTTATCAATAGCTGTCAGCAACAAGGACATACGCTTTCCTAACTCCTGGTTTTCAGAAGAGAGGGAACTAGTAATAACAGTACATTGCTTAAACCAATTGTCTAACCTATCTGTTAAATCACTAGGAACTTTAATTGGTGTTTCTGGTACTTGAAGCTTTAATTTGTCTAATGAAATATTTTCTTCTTTGCTATTTACAACTTCTAGAGAAATAGCTGGTACATTAGGAAGCAACCATTCTTTACTTTCAGGAACTAAATCGTGATAGTACAGATAAAACTCTTTTGGTAAAAGCCCAGAATAATACTTTGCTAAGTTAAGAAAATCTTCTTTACTTTTGCTTATACTGCTACAAAAATTATCTATAACTGAAAATAAAGTATTTTCACGAAGGGTACGTATTGGGGGAGTCAAATTTACAGAAGTATCAGCAGGTTGAGTACTAATTACTTGGGGTTGCCATAGAGGATTATTTGCTTTGATTAGTCGCAAATCAAGCTTTTTGACAACTTGCATTGTTGCTAAAGACCATTCCACAACTGCCCAAGGTGTTGCATATCCCTCAGTTTTATCCTTACTGTTTTTAGGGACAGTCAGCAGAGAAATAATTCCCCATTCATCAAGTCTTTGTACTGGGATGGGAGCTAGTGCAACTGTCTCAAAAGTAACCCAATCTCTCAAATCAGAGAGGCGATGGATACCTCTAGGTAATGAAGCGATACCATTTTGTTGGATGGTAGTTTCTGTAGACAATTGTCTGAGTAAATTTCTATCAACATTCATGTTATGTTTCCTCTGTTTTAAGCTGAAATAGTTTGCTCAGGTGCGTCGGCTACCACAAGGAAGTTGCTATGATCTTCCCAAGCATTTAGAAAATCTAGAGCATCGACAGATGCCATTTTGCCGTTAGGATTTCCGCTATCATTAAGAATTATTTTTACTGAACCATCAGCTTGTGTATCTATACCCGTTACCCAAACAGCATGACCTGCATTCGTTTGCTCAATAGGCGCACCATTAGCATCCCGCATTGGATTCCATATCTCGTTTGCATCAAGACCAACAATTACGCGATCACCTTTTTCTAGTGCATCTGCAATGTCTTCAAGATTGGCATTATATTTTTGTTCTGTTGGAATACCAAGTTCGTTTAATAGCTTACCTACATCACTTGGATGAGTTCCAATTTCTGGGTCAAACCATCCATTTTCTTGAGCAATATCACAAGCTTTTTCTTCAGGGATACAATCACCTGTAATGGACTCAAAAATGCTAGTCTGAGCAACTACAGCACAGGAATTTTGACCTCTTTGTTGTTGCCAGAATTGAGAGTTTTCTACTGGATTTCCAAATCCATCAAACTCGTGAACATCCCATTGATTGTCTGGTATAACCCAATCTAATAATTGATGAAAGACATCAACTACATTAAAAGCAGATAATTCTTCTATAGAAATATTTTCAACAGAACTATCTGAAATATCAAGTATTACTTCATCAGAGTATGGCAATAAGGACTCGGTCTGCATATCCATCTCTTCCGGAGATAGGATATCATCTGAGTTAAATTCATCAATAAACCATTCCTCAAAGCTTATCAATATATCGTCAATCATGATTATTTACTTATATTTTAAAATTTAAAAGTTACCTGAAAGTAGAATTAGCAAATACTTCAAGAGCCTGAATTCTGGTATTAATTTCCAGTAAGTCAGCTTGAATATCTTGTTGAAGCCTATTTAGACGTTCTTTTTTCTGATTTTGCTCATGCTGCATAATATTAACGATTTTCTGATAAGTGTTAATGTATGTATCAATGTGACTGTTGAGGGTATTTATCATTTGTTGAGAATAGTTTTCTAAGGATTGTTCTATTGCTTTTTCTGCTGAGTAAAAATAATCATTAATTTTGGGTTGTAGCTCGTTCCAAGAGCTATTTTGAAGTTTACTTAATGATGGACCAAAAAAACTACCAAAAATACCACCGAATAAACTACCTAACGCCGCTCCAACAAATGTTCCCACGCCTGGGAGAATTATCGTTCCTATTACTGCTCCTGCTCCTACTCCTGCTCCTGCACCTACATCTCTATTTGATGTATTCCCTGCTGTCTTACTAAGCTCAGAGGCTACAGACATTACATTGGAAGTATTAACTTGAATAGCATCTTTAGCTATTGCTTTCGTATCTAAATTAGCTTTAGTTGATAGTGCCTGAAGATTTCGATACTGTTTGGAAAACTTTTGATCGAAGTGAACTTTAACATTCTGAAAAGAGTGATTTAGTTCGCTTGTGGCAGTCTTTAATTCTTGATCAAGAGTGGAACGAGCATTATCAAATATAGGAGAAACTTTATTCTCTAGTGCGGTTTTTAGCTCTTCTTTAGTTGTTGTATCAAAAATCAATCTTTGCAGGCTTGATATTGTATTTTCTCTACAACTAGCAACTAATTTATTCACTTTAGGTCTTGTTTGAGAAGTAGCATTTAAAATCATCTTCGAGCATTCTGTATATTGCTCAGATGTAAATGACAGTAAGTCTCGAATTACTTCACGCTCAATTGCTTCCTGCTCGTGTTTAAACTGTTCTTGTTGCTCTTTAAGATTTAATTCAGATAGACGAAAAAATTGTGTTAGTAACCTGCTTATACTTTCTGCTATTGCGACTTCTCGATTACTTTCTAAATATTCACGTAATTTTTTTTCTAGTTCTACAAACTGATCATTCCAATGCCGAAGTTTTTCTTCAACTTCTTCTGCTCCAGTGAAAATATCTATGACTACTTGCGGTGCAGCCTCAAGCAACAATAAATGGTCTATTTTGAGATTTGATCTAAGTCTTTTTTCGATGGTTTCAATTAGCCTAGATTGCTCTTTTTGACGAATACTATCCATCTTAGTAACTATAAATACACAACGATGGATGTATTGATAAAGTGGTCCCGAAAGGAAATTAATAAGCGTATCAGAGACAGGTTGATTAGCAGGTACAACAATTACGGCTACATCAGCCTCATATTCCACAACTGTTTGAGTGACCTTCCCATGTTCTTCGTTACCAGCATTGGTTCCAGGGGTGTCTATAATAACAATTCCACCCTTGAGAAAATTAGCTGGATGGTAAATCGTAAAATTATCTAAAGCCCTTGCCAGTTCTTCTTCTGATGTTACCATTTGCACAAATTGCTGTGGCGAAATTCCAATTACAAGAGCATCGTTTGATGTAACTAATCTGTTGGGAGGAGATGGAACTTTGGCAGTATAGGGTTGATGTTTTAAACTATGACTTATCATTGTGGCAATGAGGATCACTACAGGTAGTAGGAGCAAGCCTAAAAGCCAAGAAGATATACTCGATAGCCAAATCATTAAAGGCATCCAGATAAATAGACTTAGAATCCACGGAACTTTATTTTTTCTGGTAGCTTTTTTAGGTTCTTCTTCAAATTTCTGAATAAAATGTTTTGGTCTTGTATTTTTGAATAATGCTTCAGCACCAAAGCTGTTAGAATAGGTTATTTTTGTTGCAGTCGCCGTTGCTACAAGGGCAGAAGTTTTCAGTAAATCATCTCGGAGCAGGGCATTAACAAATGTGCTTTTGCCACTGGAAAATTCACCAATGATGGCTAAATAAAGATTGGGGTCGTTACGACGTTTTTTAACCCTTTCTATCTGTTTAGATAATTCTTGCCTAGCAGAGGCTGATATACTGGGTTTTTGAATGATTCTTTCTACAAATTTAATATGCTGATCGATTTTACTTGTGTATTCATTTGCCCCTGTCATATCATCACCTACCTTGAAATTAATACCAGAATGAGCATTATTTAGCCTCAACTCCAGTACAGTAATAACTCCAGTATACTGAAGTAAATTAATAACTATAGTATACCGGATAACATCTACAGTATTTCTTATTTTTACATTTTTTTACATTGTAGTCATTATAAATTCTTAGTGTTTTGTGGAAAAGGTCAGTAGATCACAAACTTTTTCCCAAAGGGCGATCGCTTACAAATTTTGTAGTCAATGATACTTTTTATCAGTTGCTGTTGAAGCAAGTAGGCAGGGGAAAGATAAGAATTGATTAGAGGTTGAGCCGAGATAAGGGCTAGCGCGGAAATAAGAACTGAAAACCCTTGATTTTTCGTTACCTATAACAGCGTCGGGTAAAATAAAGTAGCAAATGACCAAACCTATGTATGGCAAGCATTTCCAGCCTCTATTTCCGAAATCGCAGCTATCTCGGCTCAACCTCTAGTTAGCGATCAATTGTTGTACAGATGTACAGTGATTTTTTGTTTCTCACTGTACATTTGGATTACGAGCTTATCTGCTTACGGCGCTGGGCAATTGAAAGGTATACCATATGCAGCAGCTGGAGTATTTCCACTCTGGTTAAAGTACAAGTTTACTCCAGGAAAATTAACATAATTTTGTATTTCGATGAGTAAATCGTTCTTTCCAGGAGCGAAACCAGTAAGAGTAAAAGCAAAGTCACCATTACCTACTCCATTGGTATTAAAAGTATAAGACGGGATAACAATGGGTGCTGCACCATTTCGTTTAACGGCTATCGACAAGGTTTTATTAATCTGATTTGTTTTATGCGCTTCGGATAAAATAAAGTAGCATTAGAATTTGACATAAATCAAATATCTGAAAACATTTTATAGCTATCCTGTTACAGGATTCACCGTTTTTGAGTTTGCCACAATCAAGATAAATTCAACTGTGACGAACATAACAAAACAGAGCAATATAATTGCTCTGTAACTGCTTTTTTTAGCTATAAATTGAACTGATGTAATTCAGTATTGCCGATTACAGATTGAAAAATAAAGAAGAAAAATATTTTTTAATTTCTTTATTTTTTATTCCGTTTTTTCAGTAACCAGCAATTTTATTAAGCAACACTTAAGAAACCAGTCTGAATTAAGTAAGAGGTGTAAGTCATCAATAATTGGGTGTCGATTGACGGACAAACGATGGAACTTCCTGCTAAAGCCTGAAGGGTATCTTCACAGCTAATATGGGGTCTTCTGGATTGCAGGTATAAATCTGGAATGGTCAATTGTTCATCAGACCAGCGTTCTAATAAGAAAGGTCGCAGGGTATATAAAGGATTGTCTACAGAAGAGACATTATTGATTAATTCTGCTTGCCATTGTTCATAAGGCATTTTCTCAACTGGATAACCGAAGGATTGTATCCAGTTAATTAAACCGCTTAAAGGAACAGGTTGGGGATGTTGCAAGTGGAAGGCTTTACCTATGGATTCTTTTTGCATCGATAGATAAACAATGGCTTTGCTAACATAGTCTACAGGAGACATATCTAACATATATTCTACATCGGGAAAACTTCCCATTTGTAGACAGCCTTTGACCATCAAATTGATAAAATCATGGGTGTTACAAACACCTGTGGTGCTATCTCCAGAAATTAATGGTGGTCTGTGGATAGTCACAGGAAGACCTCTTTCACCGGCAATCTTAACTAACTTTTCGGCAACCCATTTAGTTTGGGAGTAACCTAGAAAAATTCCTTCCCAATGATTGAAATCATCCTGTTCTTTGACCACCTTACCAGCATAAGCTGTTGATTCAAAAACAGCGACACTAGAAACGTAATGCACAGGCTTGACTTTGACTTTACATGCCAATCTTAAAACTTCTTCTGTTCCTAAAACATTGGCTGTCTTGAGTGCTGAATAGGGAAAAACATAATTCAGCAAAGCTGCACTGTGATAAATGGTGTCAATATTGGCTGCTAGAATTTGAAATTGTTCTGCACCAATACCCAATAGTGGTTGAGATAAATCACCGATAATAGGCACTATTCGGGAATTGTATTTATCATCCCAAATTGCATAGGATTTCAGATTTTTTTCTAGCTTGCTTTTGCCTTCTTGAACATCAGCAGCACGCACTAAACAATAGATATCGGCGTTGGTATGCTGTAGTAGTTCGCGAATAATAAAAGCTCCTAAAAAGCCTGTGCCCCCAGTTAAAAAGATATTCTGGGGTGTACCTACAAAAACTTGAGAGGCGGCGTCAGGACGAATGGTGGGGTCAAGAACAGCTTCGGCGCTTAAATCTAGGACTTGAGAATTTGTTTGACGGTCAGATTTTGTATCTTGTACATCTGACTTTTCTTCTAATTCTTCGGCTAAACGTTGTGAAAGCGATGCAATATTTGGATAATGCCACAAGAGAAGAGGAGACGGTTGAAATCCCAGCAATTTCTCTAATTTACTCACGAGAACCATTGCTTGGGCTGAATCTAAACCGTAGTTTTCTAAATTTTCTTCGATATCTATCTCTTGATTTTCAACTCCAATTAACTCAGCTAGATTAGATACTAGCCAGACTTGAATATCTGCGGCACTATAATAATGTTTTAGAGTCATTTTTACATCTCCAATGTAGAATGTTCTGGGCGATATTGACTGTAGTAATCGGGGAGTTGTAGTCCCTGGATTTTCAAACTTTGAATTCGGTATAAAAATGCTGTACCAGTCATAATGTGGTTAGCAACATCAACTACTTTGCGATTATGAGGTTCAGCTAAGTAAGTACCACGCACCCAGTCGTTAAAGCCACCCATTGCTGGACCACACCAAATTTGATAATCGACTTCGCGACCTTTTTCTCCAGAATTAGACCAGCGAGAAGATAATCCTAAATACCAGCGGAAAATCAACGCCATTTTTAGTTTGGAATTATTAACTGCTTTACCCAGCTTTTCGGGATTTCGTTGAGATAAATAAGCAGCCGTTCCTTCCCAAACTTCTGCAATACTCTTGCGAAAAACTTGTTTTTCTAATTTCTCTCTTTCTGCAAGCGGTATTTCTTCAATCGAGTTATAACTGCGGTATAACTCATATAATTTCTGCGCTCGCATCGGGAACATTGTCCCCCGTTTGAGGACTTGTAATTTCACCCCCATTTCAAACATATCTGCAGCGGGAGCCATCATTACATCAGCCATCTCGGCTTGAGCTAATAACTTTTTGGTATGTTCACAAGCTCCAGATTCAATGCAGGATTGATTAATGGAACCTGTCACCACATAAGCCGCACCCATCATAAAGCTAGCTAAAGCAGATTGTGGTGTAGCAATTCCTCCGGCTACTCCGACACGAATAGTTTGAGAGTAATGATATTGTGCTTGAATTTCATCTCTTAAAGCCATGATGGAAGGTAAGAGACAAACCAAAGGACGATTATCTGTATGACCGCCAGAATCTGCTTCGACGGTAATATCATCAGCCATTGGCACTTTAGCTGCTAAAGTTGCTTGTAATTCAGTAATTAGTTTTTGCTCAACGAGTTCTTTGAGCATTCTGGCTGGTGCTGGTTGCAGAAATTTGCTAGCAACTTCTCGGCGCGAAATTTTGGCGATGACTTTGTTTTTAATTTCAATTTGATTAGCTGCATTTAAACTTAGTCCTGCAGCACGATAATAGACTATGTTGGCGGTTAAGTCTAAAAATGCTGAGGCTTCTACAGTTCTCACCCCATATTTGAGGAACAAATCCACAGCACGGCGTTCAATTGCAGGTTCATTAGGACTGTGAATTAAATTAACAGCGTAGGGACCATGAGGTAAGGCTTGTTGAATGCGATTAATGGCGGCTTCTAAACGGTCTGGACTTAAACCACCTGCACCAAAGGAACTCAATATTTTATTTTTTCCGAGTGCAATAACCATTTCTTCAGAAGCAATTCCGCCAGCCATCGCACCAGTCGCATAGGCGTATTTTACTCCATGAAAGGAGAGAAAATTTGGGTCTCCTAACTGTTGAATGCGGATTGGTGGTATAGATGTGAGTAGTTGTACTTGTGTTGTGATTCCGTTATCAGCAGGAGATAAATAACCGTCGTTAGTGACTCCTATTTTACCGGCAACTTTGACGATATAACAGGGTTTATCTAAGGACTGTAATTTATCTATGATGGCTATTTTGTCAAAAGATATACAATCTAATGAACCTTTCCAGATGAGGTTTTGACTGTAGGTATAGGGGGTAAATCCTAGACCATTATTGTGTTTACTTAGTGGCGTATCTACAGTGGTCACGCTAGTTATCCCTCAAATTATCAGCAATGGGTTCTAAAGGGTGAATGTTGATTTGCTTTGTAGTAGGGCTAAAGAGCAGAAAATTTTTGCTAATGCGCTACTACAAACATAATTTTTGACTTTGACCTGACTGGAAAATAAGACCCCACCCCTACCCCCTCCCCGCAAGCAAGGAGGGGAATGATGGCTACTTATTTGGATTCTTCATGCAGTAAATTTTGAGCGCAAGTCATTTGTAGTTGAATGATTTCGCTCATCTGCTGACTAAATTCCTGTCTAGCTTTTAAGAAAGCACTGTGGGCTTTAGTTACATTGGAATTGTTAGTATTCAGTTTGTGATACTGGGACTTATTTAAATCGAGCATATTGATAGTGTTCGCCAGTTCGCTAGTTATATGAGATGAGGACAAAATGGGTTGAGTAATCTGCTGTGTTGTGGTAGTTATCTCAGAAGATTGTAATTGTTCTACTGGCACTAAACCGTGTTCATTGATAGTTTTTGGGGTGGTTTTTTCTGGCTGGGTTGGTGATGGTAATATTTGCTGAGTTTGACTATTATTAGCAATGGTTTCATCTTCTTGATTATTTAGAGAATCTATAATTTCTAATTCTCTAGATAATGGTATGTTTTGATGCGGAATATTTACAGAACTAACTCTGTATTGACTGGCTACATTTTGGAATAGTTGACGATTTTCTTCGGTTAAAATTGTGGCAGTAATTGAGTTACCTCCTAATGTAATATTTCTGACGGTTAATTTACTTTGCTTGCCTGTTTCTGGTGAAAGATTGTACAGAGGTGATAAATCTAAATTAACTCGATGACTGAGGAGTTTTGCTAGTGCTTTGAGAATAGAAGTATGGTCATCCATACCTCTTCTATTGAGGGATACGGTGATGTGTTCTTGGTTGTCTAGGATTTTATCAATCCAGCGAGAACAGACACCACCAGCGCCTGCTTCGATAAAGATTTTGACACCATCGTTATAGACGCGGTTAACTAATCGGGGAAAGTCAAGTTGTTGGCTTAGTCCTTTAGCTATACTGTGAGCAATGGTATTACTCTCAAGTGTGATAGGTTGATACTCAGCAGCTGAGTAAAACACCATTCCGGGCATATTTTGGGATGATGGAAAAGTGTTTATTTTTACCAATTCTTCGTATTCCGAACGCATGGCTTCACAATGGATTACATGGTCGAAGGGAGCGGTAAAAGCATTGCAACCAAGACTTTTAATTACTCTTTGACAAGCTGCTGGTTCACCAGCGATTAATACTTCTTCTTGTGTATTAATCTGAGTTAAATAAACCCGACTCTCATTTTTTAAAGCTTCTCTGACCTGGGATGGACTGGCCATGAGAACGTAGTTACACCAAAAATTATGGTCTAAAGTAAAGGAGGTTTGTGGTAATCCCCAATACTCACGCACTGCATTTTTTGGACCTGATAATCTGTCTCCAAATAAAGCCGATGAGTTAAAGGAATTACTCCCTTCATAAAAATTGCTCCAAACCCCTTGAGCAACCATCATGCTAGTTTCACCAAGGCTATAGCCAAACACATATTTTGGGATGACTTGAAATTCATCACGCAGAACTGTTGTGATGAGTCTGGTAAAGAAAATTTCGGATTCAAACATTGCTAAATGATTGTCTAGCAATTGCTTTTCTAGAGTTTCCAGTTGCCTAGTTGACAATTTACTTAAGCTTCTGGGAAAAACTAGTTTTTCCACATCGGAAACACGTTTATAAAGACTTGTGACAAAAGGGTCTTGCTGGATTTGGGGAAATAAACGGAAAAGATGCCGACCAATACCAACATAAGAATTGACTGCTGCTGGATAAACGTAAGCAACTTCTCCTTTTTTACCCAGTGGTTTAGCTGTAAAATAACTGCCTATTGGTGTTTGCCAGTCTGTTCCTTGCTCAAAGGCACTATTAATACCTTTGCGAGATGATGCGATTTCTTTGAGTAGTTCTTTTTTGTTTTTTCCGGTGATGGCTAAGGCGTATTTAGCTGCAGAATGTTGCTGAAATTTAGCAAAGGTCTGGCTAGCAGCATCTGATAAAAAACTAGCATTTTCGATAGTTTCTTGGAGATTATTTACAGCCTCTAGTACATCCGATTGATTATCGGCTGCTATCGGGAACAGATAAAAAGGACGTTGCTGCAAATATTTGCTGCTGGGTTGTTTTTGCTCTGGTTCTTCTGACAAGATTAAATGGGCAAAAGTCCCATCAAATCCTATACTATTAATCGCTGCAATTCTGTGGCTACTGTCTTTACCAAGAAACCAAGGTCTTGATTCTGTGGCAACATAGAAGGGACTCCTTTCCCATACTTGTGGTGTTTTCACACCGGACCAGTTGGGGGTGGCGGGAATATAGTTATGATAGATACAGAGAGCGGTTTTAATTAGGCTGGCAATTCCCGATGCAACATAGGTGTTACCAATATTGGCTTTGACACTACCTATAGCACAGTGTAAACCATTTCCCACCGAGGGATAAGCCTGGAGGATACCGGTGATTTCTGCTTCGTCTTCGTGGGGAATACCACTACCACAAACTTCTAGATAGTTAACATCTGGAGGTTTAATTCCTGCTATCTGAAAAGCTTGTTTGCAGATTTGGTTGACTGTTCCTCCGTCTACAGAAGTGGAATTGGCTTTTCCAAAGCTAATAGCATCAATGACTGCATAGATGCGTTCGCCGTTTTGTTTGGCTAGGTCGTGACGCTTAAGAACCACTGCACCGGCGCCTTCGCCAACTGTCCAGCCATTGGCTTTCTGGTCATAACTTAAGGTGTTGGCGCCTGTATTAATTTTTGCGCCTTGGTTTCGCAATAAGACATTTTCTACCCCACCAGCCAAATCAACGGCGCCGACGAGGACTGTATCTACTTCCCCTGTCATTAGTAACATTTCTGCTACTTCTAAAGCCTTGAAGGTCGAAGTTTCGCCGGCGGTGATGGTAAATGAAGGACCGGTGAAATTCCACAAAGAAGAAATCCGACTCGCCATGATATTGGCGATGTAACTGAGATATTCTCCAATATCTACTTGCTGGTGAACACTATCTTTAACAATGGTTTCCAGTTGAGCAATTTTGTCTGCTGGTAAGGCAATTTTCGCTGCATTTAAGCCATCTTTAATCTGCCATGATAAATTCCATCTTTGCTGTAGCTGATGTACAGATAATTCGGATTCTGCGGCAATAATGACGGCGACATTTCCCCCTTCTGCAATTCGCGCATCTTTCAAGGCGCGATCTGCAACTTTGAGGATTAATAGTTGTTGTGGATTGAGTTTTTCTACTTCATTTGGGGGAATTTTGTAGGCTAGGGTATCGATGTCAAAGTCTTGAATATATGCCCCTAATGGTGCTTTTCCGTCTGTTAAACCATACTCTTTGAGTATGTTTATTTGCTCTTCTATGCCATACCATCTTTTAGTTGGTAGGGGAATAAAATGCTGTTTACCATCATAAATACTCCGTTCAAAAGCATCTAAATTCTGGCATTCACCGAAAAAGGCATCCATGCCAACAATGGCAATTTTACTGTTACTTTCTTGTGCAAAATTCATGAGACTACTTCCCCTTGTTCAAGAATCAGATGTGAGTTAGTTCCACCAAAACCAAAAGCACTTAAGGCGGCGCGTTTAATTGGAGAATTCTGGTGCCATGTTGTGGCAGTTCTGACAATATTTTTGGCGGAAATTACACTGTTATCAGAACCTATCGGTTCAGTAATATTCAGTGTTGGTGGAATTAAGCCATAAGACATGCTACAAATTGTCTTAGTTAAGCTCACCATACCGGCAGCAACTAATAAGTGACCTACATTTGCTTTGGTAGAACCTACTAGAGGTGCTGCTTGGTGTTGCCCAAAAAAGGTTTCTATAGAGTTGAATTCGGTGCTATCTCCTAATAAAGTGCCAGTCGCATGACACTCCATATAATCAATTGCTTGGGGACTGAGATTCGCTTCGGTATATGCTCGCTCAAAAGCTAGCATTTGACCTTTAGAATTAGGGCTGAGTAGGTGCTTACCTTTGCCATCATTTGACAGTCCATTACCAGCGATAGTGGCTAAAATTTTATCGCCATCTCTGATGGCGTCACTATATCTTTTTAGCATCACCATCCCAATTCCTTCGGCTGTAATTAGTCCTCTTGATGATTTATCTAAGGGACGACTGATTCCATTTTCGGGATAGCCTTGAATACCGGAAAACAACATCCGTAAAAACAGCGGGTCTGTACAACTCATCGCACCAGCTAACATGACATCGGCTTTGCGCGATCGCAGGTAATGCGAGGCTAGTTTAATTGCATAAAATGATGATGAACAAGCAGCATCTATGCAGAAATGATGACTTGATAGGGAAAAGGCTTGAGAAACTAGTGCAGCAGGAAAGCCGCTGATCATCGCGTTGTATTTAGACGGTTTGGCTCCTGTTGCTAAAGTAGGTAAATGGAAGTCTTTATCTTCTAACAGTTCACCAATTGCTGGTGCAATTGTTTGCTGATAAATTGGTGCAAACAATTGGTTGGAAAGTTTGGTCGGGAAGGATAAATTTCCTAAAATTACGCCGCATTTTGAAAGTACAGATTGATTTCCCCAGTAACCACTTTGCTGAATCGCTTGTTTAGCGGCATACAATGACCATTTAAAGCTATTATCCAAGCTGTTGAGCAATTCTGATGGCAGATTATATTCACTGGTGTCCAATTCAAAATTACGGATGAATCCACCTTGAAGATAATAAATTTTTTCCGGTTTTCCTTTAATTGGGTCGTAAAATATTGTGGGATCTACGCCCATTTCTTGGATGGTAACTGTTGAGGTGGAATCTTTTTCTTGGGTGAGATTTTGCCAAAACTGTTCGGGATTATTTGCGTCAGGAAAGAGGCATGATAATCCGATTATGGCTATTTTTTCCACTGCTTATATCCTCGTTTGGGTATTAGGCGAGAGGGGAATTTTTGCTCGAATTAGCAAGTTTTATATTCCAATACGGTTCAGTTAAGGAAAATTGTAGGTTGGGTTGAGGCTTTGCGAAACCCAACAAACCCGCCAAATGTTGGGTTACTCTCCGAGAAGGCTACGCCTACGTTCCTCAACCCAACATACATGGGTCAAGGTTTTTGGCTCTAACTGAACCGTATTGTTTTATATTCCCCTTGTTTTTAGGATTTACGCTGTTCCCCGAACTGAAAAGGATTAAGAAGCCTTGCTGATTAATGGTTCAAAAATTGCTTGACCACTAAGATCCAATAAGTGTTTTTCAACGCAGAGGAACACTAAGGAAACGCAGAGGGACGCTGAGGATTGTCAAATTAACATTATTTGGGTTGAAGTAGGCTGATGGGTACTACTACTGCTTTGGCTCCTAAGATGCGTGAGTATAATTGTCCTTGGGAGTCGTGGAGGAGGAAATTGGCTGTTGCTTCGGTTGCTTTTTTCTCTTGTATTTCACAAGAAACATAAAATGGTTGGTTACATGGTATTGCTCTATATTGTTCCGATTGTGTTAATTTTCCTGGTAAACACACTTCTTGGTGAAAATGGTTTAACCAAATCCATAAGGGATGGCTACTCAAGTCTATTGAGTATGGATTATGCCAATGAATAGGAAATTGTCCTTGTTGTTGTGGTGTGATGTCTTTCCAAAAGCATTCTACAGTAATTTTTTCGGGACTAATGTTTAACACTTTTTGGATTTTCTGAAAACATGGTCCATGAAATAATGAGGATGGGTCTTTTTGATACAAGTCTTCGCCTGTAAGCTTGATGATGTGATCTTCTGCAAGATTCACTGCTTCATAAGTTGGTGCTGTCGGTAGTTCTCGCAGTAGTTTAACTACAGAGGTGAAATGATAATGGGTTTTTCCTTGAGGGGTTTTACTCAAGATTTTTGTCTGTAATTCGATAAACTGCAAATCGCTTTTAGCAATTTCTTGCACTTCGAGAATATGTTCGCTGGCTACGGTGTCGTTAAAGGTGATTCCCTTTAATATTTTAAAATCTTTGCAACTGAAATATCTATAACCTGGATAACTTTCTTCACAGGCGTTAATCATCCATGACATAGCGCAGGTGGCTGGTAATACTGGATATCCTGCTATCATGTGATCCAGTAAAAATGGATTTTCTGCTACTGTGATTCTTCGCCGCACACTATAGCTTCTTAGTTCTTTATCTAAGGGTGCTGGTGGTGGTGTCATGGGACTACCAATGACAAGTTGTGTTGTTGCGTGATGTTGGGGATGCAGTTCTTTAACTAACATTTTTGTCCCAATTTCTACGGGAATAATATCAATTCCCCTTTCCGCAAAGGCTTTTTTTATTTCTGGTGTTACCATCCCACTATCCCAACCTCCCCAATTGATTGCAACTACATGGCAATTGGGATAGTTTTGTTTCATCAGATGGGCTGATTTGTTGAGGATTTCGTTGGCAATCGCATAATCTGATTGTCCAATATTTCCGTAAAATCCTGTGACTGAGGAGAATAAGACTAACTGCTGTAGTTCATGGGGATTAACACAAGCTAAAATATTTTCTAATCCCTGCACTTTGGCTGTGTAAACTTTCTCGAAATCTTGTTCTGTTTTCTTTTCAATTAATTTATCGGCTAAGTTACCGGCGCCATGTATGATGCCTGTTATCGCTCCTATTCGGTTGACAGCAATGTTAATTTTTTGCTGTAAGGCTAGGGTGTCTGTGACATCGACGCTGATATATTCGACTGTGCTTCCTGTTTGTTCTATTGCTGCTAAGGTTTTTTTGATTTCGCGGCTGGAGTGAATTTTGTTATATATCTTTTGTACGCTCATGGGTGTTGGTTTCTCTCCCTGAGCTAAAAGATTTTCCATGATGCGTTTTTTTAATGCGGGTTCTTCAACGCAATTTTGAGCGTAGTCTGGCTCGATTTCTAAAAGTTCTGAACGACCAAGCAGGATAAATTTGGCTGGTTGCTTTTGTGCTAACTTGATTGTGCATTCAGCGGTAATTCCTTTGGCGCCACCACTGACGAGATATACTGATGCGGGACGAGTTTTTGTTTGTGTCATCATTTTATGAATTTGTCTCACGCAAAGGCGCAAAGGCGCAAAGAAAATGAAAGGCTGTAGGGTGCGTCAGCAGTGCAAAATCCTTAACTTCAAAAGAAATTTTTGGGACTGACGCACCCTACCTGTTGGAACTTCGTGCTTGGAACTGGAATCTTCCTGTTTGAAACTAGAATCTTCCTGTTTGGAACTGGAATCTTCCTGTTTGGAACTAGAATCTTCCTGTTTGAAACTCATTACTCATTACTCATTACTCATTACTCATTACTCATTACTCATTACTCATTACTCCTTACTCCTCACTCCTTACTCCTCACTCCTCACTCCTCACTCCTCACTCCTTACTCCTTACTCCTTACTCATTACTCCTTACTCATTACTCATTACTCATTACTCCTCACCCCCCCCTTTCTCTTATTCGACGGAACTGGTGAGGGTAACTCTTCCTTGGCTGCCGTAAGCAACTTCGCTAATATAAAGGTTGGAGTCGTGCAGTTCGGCTATGATATGTTTTGCTGACTGTTGAGCATCGAGGCTGGGGTTAAGGTCGATAGCGCGACAATATACTTTGGGCCATTCCCATCTGAGGGTTTTGGTTAATCCAAATAAACCGGCGCCGATGACTCCATAGTTTGTTTTGTGTTCAAATCCAAAGGCGCCATCGAGTCGAGTTACTGTACAAAAACAACTGCGTCCATAATGCGCTGCTTCGTTGAGGGATTTTTTTAGATGTTTGGCGATGAAGAAGATGTGTTTGACGATCGCCTTTTCTTGTTCTAGGTAAGGAATTCTTTCGCTGTTTGTTAGCTGAAATACGGGATGTATATGGATGAAGGCGCCAATGGTGCCGATGTTGGTGGCGATCGCTGTTAGTTTATGTTGTAGTAGTTCTTCGCTCAAGTCGGCTAAGGTGATCCGCTCTGCTCCTGCTGGTAAGGTCGCTTGATGTGGAATGAGGGATTGGGGGAAGCTTAAAACTACTACTTTCCAGCCTTTGTCAATCAAGGATTGTGCTACCACTGAGGTGGTGAGGGAACCATCATCGGTGATTAAACTGATGTGTCCCTCTGGTAAGCTGAAATCTAAGTGGTCTGGTGATGGTAAAAATTTGAGTTTGGCTGGACGACGTTGGACGTTATGATCTACGTCTTCTTCTTCTTCTTCTTCTGGTTCTGCTTCTACCTCGATTGGTTTGTCGTCAAACTCAAACTGAGACTTTTTTTTTTCACCTCCAGCTAATTGCTGTAGGTAATCAACTATTTGACCGATTGTGCGTAAGTCTCCGAGTTCTTCGATGTTGGGTTTCGGTAGGTTTGGATACATCTCTTGCATTGCGCCGAGGATTTCTACCCGTTTGATGGAATCAATCCCTAGGTCGGCTTCCATGTCCATTTCCATTTCCAGCATCTCTACTGGATAGCCTGTTTTTTCACTGGTAATGTTTAACAGGTTTTGACCTAAGTCTGCATAATCGTTTACATTTGCTGTTTCTGGTTCTGTGCTAAATGCAACGATTTCGCTGACTGGGGCGCTGACTGGGGTAAATACCTGATCAACTACAGGCTCACTTGGGGTAACTACGGGCGCAATTTCTGCTGCTTGTTGTACTTCGTGAATGGCTATTTCTACGGAAACGCTTCTGGAAGCATGGGATTGCAGATACTCGACAACTTGACCGATGGTGCGTTTTTCTGCCAGTTCTTCTAAATTCGGTTTGGGCAAGCTGGGGTATAATTCTTGCAGTCCTCCCAAGATTTCTACCCGTTTGATGGAGTCAATCCCTAAATCTGCTTCCATATCCATGTCCATTTCTAGCATTTCAATGGGGTAGCCTGTTTTCTCACTGGTAATTTCTAACAGGTCTTGACCGATTTGGGCTAAATCAGTGGCGCTGGTTATGGGTACTGTTGTTGTTGGTGTTACGGGCGCTTCAACTACTGGCGAAATTTCGACAATTTTGGCGATGGGTGCTTCAACTACTGGCGCAGGTTCGACAATTTTGGCGATGGGTGCTTCAACTACTGGCGAAATTTCGACAATTTTGGCGATGGGTGCTTCAACTACTGGCGCAGGTTCGACAATTTTGGCGATGGGTGCTTCAACTACTGGCGCAGGTTCGACAATTTTGGCGATGGGCGCTTCAACTACTGGCGAAATTTCGACAATTTTGGCGATGGGCGCTACAGGTTGAATCACCACCCCACCAGAAAGCAACTGGGAATACTGTTGTTGAATGAGTTGGAAAAAGTTGTGAGCGTATTCTATCTGTTCTTGGAGATATTGCTCATGGATGCGTAGGGTTTCACCTTGTTGGCTATGAAACTGCATCATACTCCGCTCTAAGCTTTCCATCACAACTAGCTTTAGTTTGGCAGTTTCTGTGTCAGATTTACTTTGAGCAAATACGGAATTCTGCTGTTGCATTAGTTGGAAAAACGTTTTAGCGTATTCCATCTGATGATTGAGATATTGTCCGTGAAGTTGTAAGTTCTCGCTTTGATTTTGTTGAAACTGTGTCAAAAGGTGTTCTAAACTTTGTAGAACCCGTTGATCATTCAGAAGTTTTTCTGGTGTTGGTTGCATCTTCGATTCCTGTGCTGGTTGATGTGTAAGGGTCGCAGGATTCATCTGAGGCTTTTGGGGTTCCTGAGTAACGCTGGTTACTATTGGGGTGGGAACGCTCGCTGTTTTTTTATGTCCATTACCCCCGTTCATGGGGAAGGTTGGTGCCGCAGTCTGTAAATTGGCTAAGGAAGGCGCAGTTTCCGCAAGTTCCAAAGTTGGCTGCTTTGCTTGAGCTTGCTTGACTTGATGTCCATTTTGCAAAGCTTGTGCAAAAGCGTTTTTGGTTTTTTCGGATCTATAATTAATCCCGTTTAAACGCACAGTTAACGCTTTCTTTTTGTCGTTTTCTGGTGCGGGAAGTGCGGGTGGTAGTTGGTAAGGATCGAGGTTTGTTAAGGATAAACCAAGCACGCGCAACTGAACAACGGCTTCTCGCAGGGAGCGATCGCTATTCTTTTGGATGCTGGGGTTCAAGGATACGGTAAAATGGGGGCGATCGCCGAGGATATCTTTGACTAAGTTGGTGAGAATTCGCCGAGGTCCAAATTCTACAAAGCATGTACCCCCAGCTGCGTAGATATTTTCAATTTCTTGCTTAAACAAGACTGAGTTTGACAGGTGACTTTCCAGGATTTTTTGAATTCCTTGGGCTTCTTTGGGATAGTGTCTACCTGTGACGTTGCTGAAAACGGGGATTTGGGGCGCTTTGAAATTGACAGATTTAGTGGCGATCGCAAAGGATTTTTGAGCAAAGGCGATTAGTGGTGTGTGGAAGGCTGCAGCTACGGGTAGCAAAACTGCTGCATATCCGAGATCCTGTAATGCTTGACGCACTTTGTCAATTTCGGCGGTCGGACCTGCTAAGACCACTTGGGTAGGAGAATTAAAATTGGCGATCGCTACTTGGGGAAAGTTCTTCACAACTGCTTCCACCTTGCTGATCTCTTCTTTGACAGCCAGCATACTACCCGCATCATGATCTGGGTCTTCAGGAGCAGCCATTGCTTGACCGCGAGATTTGACGAGAAATAAGTAATCTTGCTCACTCAGCACCCCTGCTGCCCACAGGGCTGTAAGTTCACCAAAGCTATGTCCAGCAACAAAGTCTGATTTGAATCCCGCTTTTTGTAGTATAGAATATAACCCAGCGCTAAACACGCCAATCGCCGGTTGAGCATATTCTGTCCGTTGTAAACCGGCCATTTGGGCATTTTTTTCTGCTTCCTCAAATACGGGATGGGGAAACACAATTTCCGACACTGGCTGTAAATTATCTTGGAGTAGCAGACTATCCATGCTGCTATACAAGCGCCGCATTTGCGGGAAATTCATCACCACTTCCCGTCCCATGTCCAAGTATTGAGAACCTTGTCCAGAAAATAGTGAAACTACTTTCCCTGACAAATCCATACCCGAAGCGCGGTAGTAAATACCTTGGGGATGTTCCCAGGATGCTGCTGACCCTTTGAGCTTCAGCCAGTCCAAACTAATTTGCAGTAATTTACAAGTCTCTTGCAGATTTTCTGCTACAAACCCAACTCTCGCAGCTGGTTGTGGAATTACTTGTGATTGGCATTCTTGAATTAATTCTGCATAATGCCTGTCTCCGCCTTGAGATTGCAACTTATTTAACGTTTCTTCACATTTTGCCACCAATTGAGCCGCAGTCTCAGCAAAGAGCAATACAAGACTAGGAACGCTGTGTAAGCGGTAAGCTTGGTGTTGTTCGGCGGTATATTCTTCTAACACCACGTGATAATTGGTGCCACCAAAGCCAAAGGAGGAAACACCCGCACGTCTTGGCGCTTCACCTTCCGCACGAATCCAGGGTCTGGTTTCGGTGTTCAAATAAAAGGAGGAATTTTTAATGTTGAGTTTGGGGTTCGGCTCGGTAATGTTAATCGTCGGTGGTAAGATTTTATGATGTAAAGACAAAGCGGTTTTTATCAGGCTAGCCGCACCTGCAGCCGCTTTAGTATGTCCAATTTGTGATTTGACGCTACCCAGCGCAATGTGCTGCTTTTTGGTGTCCTCTTCATTAAAGAAGTCTCTTAAAGAACCGAATTCTGTTGGATCGCCAGCCATAGTACCGGTACCGTGCGCTTCCATCAGACCAACGGTAGCAGGAGAAAAACCAGCATCTTCATAAGCACGACGCAAGGCGGTTATTTGACCTTCTTTGCGCGGAGCATAAATACTCTTGTAACGTCCATCGCTAGAGGTGCCGATACCTTTGATGACTGCATAGATTTTATCATTGTCCCGTTCCGCATCTTCTAAACGCTTGAGGACAATCATCCCGATACCTTCACCCAACATCATTCCATCAGATTTAGCATCAAAAGGTCTGACATTTTCACCAGGGGAAACAGCAGGGGTTTTGCTGAAGGAGATGTAAGCCATGATGGTGTTATCGGTATCAACCCCACCAGTCAACATCATGTCACTGCGATGTTCAACTAACTCGCTAATTGCCATTTTTAAGGCACCGAAAGAACTAGCACAAGCAGCATCAACTACACAGTTCATTCCGCCAAAGTTTAAGCGGTTAGCAATTCGTCCGGCGACTACGTTAGCTAACATCCCTGGGAAAGCATTTTCGTCCCATTTCACATAGGCGCTTTTAATTTTTTCGACAATTTTCTGAGTATCTTCATCAGATAAACCGCTGCTTTTTAGCGCTTTTTCCCAAATCGGATACTCTAATCTTGCAGACAATGGCATTCCTAATTGTTTTGCCATTGCTACGCCTAAAATTACCCCAATATTCTCACGGCTAAATTCACGATTATCGCCATAACCGGCATCTTCCATTGCCTCTTTTGCAACTACTAAACTGAGAAGTTGCGATACATCTGTCACCTCTAAAATGCTTGGTGGAATGCCAAATTCCATTGGGTTAAACTCAACCTCTGGAATGAATCCACCGCGTTTACAGTAGGTTTTATCTTCCGGTGTTCTCGGATTCGGATCATAGTAATCTTCGACGCTCCAATGTGTATCAGGCACATCGGTAATACAATCAACTTTGTTAACGATATTCCGCCAATATTCCTGGAGGTTTCTCGACTTAGGAAATAGAGACGCCATACCAATAATGGCTATAGGATTTTGTTGTAGTTGTCTGTTAATTTTGTTAATGGACATAGATTGTTCTGGCCTCACTTTTTTTTCCTCTATAAACCTAATCAAAGCCTTTTCACAACTGCTGATCTGGGATTCCAATTCCGCCAAGGCTGTATCAATTGAATAAGCAGACATAGGACATAGACTAATCTTGAGTACTGGGGATGGTAACGCGACAGCTAGTAAGTATGTAGGTAGGTAGGTAGAAATACAACTGTTGGAATCAATAAATCCCTAAACCCCTGACAAATGACAAATGACCAATGACCAATGACAAATGACCAATGACCAATGACCAATGACCAATGACAAATGACCAATGACCAATGACAAATAACAAATGACCAATGACAAATCACACAATAACTCTGGTGTTAATGACAACGTGCTGTATCTTGATAAATACCATAGCCAGTTTCAGCGTCCAGGATAATAGATTTTATGGGAGTTACCCCAGAAAAGTTGACAAGTTCGTTACAGAAAAGACATCACCTTTACTCCGAATTAATGCTGGAATTTGAAAAATACCCAAACAGTCTTAAGGTGATGACTATTCGCTTATGCTTATTTTGCACCTTTGATATTTTTGAAAAAGTAACTAATGTATCTGACCGCTGGGAAGCATTTGAATTAATACAAACACTAGCATAAGTTCACCAAACAGAATCGTATATTTAAAGTTATTTTAGACGAATTATGCTTTTTTACTGCTAATGCTTTTCTCTGAGAAAAAACCGAAAAGTATGATTTATAACTTTTAGCTACTAGAGAAGAAATCTCTAGATTACAGGTTAAACATACCTCTAATCTTAATTTAGAGAATCTCACAAATAAGTTAGTAAATTAAGTAACATTTCCACAAATACATATATCGAGTAAATCATCCTCAGTATTTTTTTTCAACATAACATCATAATTGAGCCAGGATTTTTGATGATTTCTTAAGATAAATCAACCGCCACATGTCAGAGGCTGTGCATGATAAACATTATATAGGGCTATTATTTGATTCTTAAAATACACCTAGGGTGAGCAATTCCCAGCCTACTGAGGTTTTTTCAGAAATCAAATATGATTCCTATAATAATGTCTTATCGTATACAACTATTATCATAATAATCTGCCAATAATAACAGAATCAGTTGATTAGTCATCCCAAGTTAGGATGGTAGATGAGAAAAATTTTCTAGTTGTAATTTGCAAAGCTTGAGTGAGATATATTATAATTCTAGAGAAACTCATGCAGAGTAAATTGCTTGACAAGATAATTTTTTTCTGCCATACTTAAATACAAGATTATCTGATTATTAGCCAAGTTTATCGGTGCTTCCTGATTATTAAAGTTTCGGTTTTATTGCCAATGAAACTGAATTTTAATGCTAGGTAATATGATATCAGTAGGTAGAAAACTTAGGAGAATTACCAGAAACGCCAAGAACGATTTATCCGCCAAAATAAATAGTCATCCAGTGGCAGCTACCAAGGCGTAAAACAATTCATATAAAACTGATTAGATCTCTCGAATTTCTTCATGTAAAACCATAGAGATAAAACCCATCTTGGTTACTTTAAAGATGAGGCTATTATCAGCAACTAATATAGCAATTTAGGTTATTTACTGGTATTGCACAATTGGAATAAAAATATGGAACCAAACAAAGAAAGCCAGTTATTCAGACAAAGTGTAGGTCGATGGCGAATAATTTTGGCAGCTTCTGTTATCTTAGCTACCGGACTAGTATCTTGTTACGCTTTCTCACCACTTTGGTTTCGCGCTAGTGTTCAACCTCGCACCAAAAATCCGCCCAAGGTTACTGTAGCCAAAGTTGCTATTACTGCTTTAGGACGTATACAGCCTCAAGGTAAAATTACTTATTTGTCTGCACCCCATTCAATTAACGGTGTGCGAGTAGAAAAACTCTTGCATAAAGAAGGAGATAAAGTTAAAACTGGGCAAGTATTGGCATATCTAGAAGACTATACTCGTGCTACAACAGCTTTGCAACAGTCCTTAGACAAACTGGAAGTAGCCAAAGCCGAACTAGCTCAGGTAAAATCTGGAGCTAAAACCGGAGACATTAATGCTCAAAAAGCCACAATTTCTCGTTTAGAGTCGCAATTAAAAGGAGAAAATGCTGCACAACAGGCGACAATCGCCCGTATCCAAGCTCAGGTAGACAATGCTCAAACTGAGAACGAACGATATCAGCAGTTATACAAACAAGGTGGTATTTCAGCTTCAATAGCAGATAGTAAGGCTTTGCAACTCAAGACTGTACAACAGCAGCTAACAGAAGCCAAAGCTACCCTAACCCGTACTCAGAACACTCTCCAAGACCAGATCAAAGAAGCCAACGCCCGACTCAAGAGTATTAGCGAGGTGCGCCCTGTCGATGTTGAGTTAGCACAAACCCAAGTCAAGAGTGCTACCACAGCAGTCAAACAAGCAAAAGCGGACCAGGATTTAACTTACATCAAATCTCCCATAGATGGCACAATCTTAAAAATTCACGCCAAAAGTGGAGAAATAATTGCTACTTCAGGATTTGCTGAAATCGGCAATATATCTCAAATGTATGTGATCGCAGAAGTCTATCAAACCGATATTGAAAAAGTGCGTCCAGGTCAAAAAGCCACCATCACCAGCCCTGCTTTTTCGGGAAAATTAAAGGGAACTGTCAGCGAGGTAGGTTGGCAAATTGACAAACAAAGCATCTTCAGTATCAATCCAGGATCGGACACAGATCGTAAAATTGTTCAGGTAAAAATCTCCATCGATAATCCTGCAGATAGTTCACGGGTGTCTCGGTTAACCAACTTACAGGTCGATGTCGCCATTCACATCTAGTACTCTGTCAAGATAAAAATGATGGACTGTAGTGCGGGCATCTTGCCCGCGTGAGCGAGACGCTCACACTACCAAAAATCCCTCAAAACAAAATTGACAGACTACTAGTCATTCGTCATTAGTTATTAGTTATTATACCTGACAAATAACAAATGACAAATAACAAATGACAAATGACAAATGACAAATGACAAATGACAACTATCAACTATCAAATGAATCCATGAATTTGAAGATTCCTTTGGCATGGCTACAACTATTCCAACAAAGAATTCGGTTTCTCGTGGCTGTAGCTGGGATTGCTTTTATTGTGCTGCTGATGTTTATTCAGTTAGGCTTTCAAGATGCTCTCTATTCCAGTGCTACTGCAGTACATCAGAGCCTGAGAGGTGATTTATTTTTAGTGAGTTCTCAATATAAATCTTTGACCTCAAATCAAAGCTTTTCTCGCACTCGTTTGTACCAAACTCTGGGCTTTGATGGTGTGGAGTCAGTTAGCCCCATATATTTGCAATTTGCTAAATTAAAAAATCCGGTAACTAGTGAAAAATATTCAATATATGTTATTGGATTTGACCCTGATAGCTCTGTGTTAAATCTCCCAGAAGTCGAACAAAATTTAGATAAATTAAAAATTCCCGATGTCATGCTTTTTGACCGAGATTCTCGTGCTGAATTTGGACCAATTGCCGAGGATTTTAATCAGGGTGATACTGACCAGACAATTGAAATATTCCCCTTTAATGCATCAACTGGTTATCGAGTCAGAGTAGGTGGTTTATTTAGCTTGGGTCCTTCCTTTGGTGTAGATGGCAATTTAATTGTCAGTGACTCAACTTTTATGAAAATCAATCCCAATAGCCGTCCTGCAGAGATGATAGACGTGGGTGTGATCACCCTCAAACCTGGTGCTAATGCAGAGAATATTCTAGAAAGTTTGCAAGCAAGTTTGCCGAATGATGTCCAGATTTTCACATACCAAGGTTTTATTGATTTTGAGAAACAATATTGGGCTATTAGAACACCCATTGGGTTTATACTTAGTCTGATGCTAATCATGGCTTCTGTTGTCGGTGTGGTGATTGTTTATCAAATTCTTTACAGCAATATTGCTACTCAATTCATTGCTTATGCAACCTTAAAAGCTATAGGCTATCCAAATAATTATTTATTAAATGTAGTCCTTCAACAAGCTTTAATCTTGGCATTTATTAGTTATATACCAGGATTTATCTTTGCTATCGGTCTATACGATTTTGCGATGAAAGCCACTAACCTGCCAATTATTATGACGGTTTTCAATGCATTAATTGTCTTGATATCAGCAGTTTTAATGTGTATAACTTCAGGGTTATTCGCCATTAACAAACTCCGTTCTGCTGACCCGGCTGATATTTTTTAGCAGGGTTGTCATTTGTGAATTGTCATTCGTCATTGGTTATTCTTCATTAGTAAAGCACAAAGAAGCAATCACCAATGACCAATGACAATTCGCCTCTATTTTCTAGGTTGAGAATTGTTTCTGTTCCCAAAAATAACATTTATCTCATACTTTTTCTCACTCACATGAATTTCCAAAATAAAACCATCCTCATCACTGGAATTGATGAATTTATCGGTTGGCGTGCAGCTGAATTAGCCATAGCGCAGGGTATGAAAGTTAGGGGATTACAAAGTTCTGCAGTTCAGGACAAAAAAGCAAAAGATTTAGTAGGTCTTGAAGTAATTGTTGGTAGTATCACCGATGCGAAAATTGCCGAAAAGGCTTGTCAGGGAGTAGACATCGTTTTACATACGGCTCAACTTGCTCAAGAAGCAGGCGCACTCAAAGATTTTCGTGAGGTAAATGTTGACGGCACGATTAATATAGCCAAAGCTGCAAAAAATGCTGGTATTAAAACCTTTGTTCATCTGTCTAGTGTGATGGTCTATGGTTTTAATTATCCTGATCGCGTGACAGAATCAGGTCCACTATCATGGGAAAATAATCCCTACTGTCAGACCAAAATAGAAGCTGAAACAGCACTATTAGAATTGAATAATCCACCAGATTTTGGTATCACTATCATGCGAGCAGGTGATGTTTACGGACCTGGATCTATTCCTTGGATAGTGCGACCAGTCCACTTTATGCGCCAAAAATTATTTGCTTATGCTAGTGATGGTCCAGGAGTCATCAATCATGTATATGTAGATAACCTAATTGATGCGATTTTTCTGGCGATCGCCAAAGAAACCTACGGCGAAATCTTTAATATCACCGACGGTCAAGAAACTTCCTGTAAAGATTATTTTACACGTTTAGCAGAAATTTCCAATTCACCTGCACCCATGTCTCTGGGAAAAGATGAAATCAAGTTGTTTCTGAAATTGCGTGTTCAGGGACAAAAACTTTTTCGCAAAAAAGCCGATATTCTACCTGAGTCTATAGATTTTATGACTCGTCCCTATGCTTATTCTATTGCCAAAGCTCAAAGCTTGTTAAATTATGCCCCAAAAATTGACCTAGAACAAGGGTTGCGGCGCACACAGGAATGGCTGGAAAAAACCGATATCGAAAAATTGATGAAATAAGTTAAAACAGATATTTATGGCCTAATCACTCATTAGGCTCCTTGACGGTTAATTGTTAATTGTTAATTGTTAACCGTCAACAGTTTAATCTCCGCCTTTTTATAATACTTATTGAGTATGCGGAATCATTTACCAAGATTGAGTATTGGGCTACCTGTATATAATGGCGATAAATTCCTCAAAGAAGCCATAGATTCACTTTTGAATCAGACATTTGAAGATTTCGAGTTAATTATTTCAGATAATGCATCAACTGATAAAACTGAGGAAATTTGTAGAGCCTATGCTGCTCAAGACCAACGCATCCGTTATTATCGGAATAAAACAAATATCGGTTGTGCTTGTAACTTCAATCAGGTCTTTGAATTATCGTCATGTGAGTACTTTAAATGGGCTGCTTATGATGATTTACACGCCGTAAATTTCCTCAGTAAATGCATTGAGGTACTTGATCAAGACCCTACGATAATCTTGTGCCATTCCCAGGTATATTTCATTGATGAACACGGTAGATTTCTGCAGAACTACGATATCAAGCTGAAAACCGATTCACCAAAACCACAAGAGCGTTTTCATGAGTTACTTACTAAGCATTTTTGCTATCAATGTTACGGTGTAGTCCGTGCTAGCGCTCTCAGAATGACACCGCCTATGGGTAGTTATGGGGCTGCGGATGCAATTTTCTTATTAAGGCTTGGTCTTTTTGGTCGATTTTATGAAATTCCCGAATATCTATTTTTTGCAAGAAGTCATTCGCAACAATCATTAAGTCTATTCTTTCCAGATTATCTGTCATTTTGTACTCAAAATAATTCCCAAAAATCATTGAGTTATTTGCCAGATTTTTATGGATATGCAGTGTGGTTTGATTCTGCCAATCAGGGAAAAATGTTGTTTCCACACTGGAGAATATTTTGGGAGTTTTTGCGTTCTATCTGGATAGTCGATTTGACTATTTATCAGCGGCTATCCTGCCATATAAGTATCTTGATTAAATTGAAAGGTACAGAACATTTGTTGCTCAAAGACTTACTGAAATCGCTATCAGTAATCTGGCAGATTTGGCGATTATCATTCATCTCCAAACAGCCTATTTATGGAGAAAGTGATTAATTAAAAAATCCTTGTTGGCTCTTGGAAATAAAATAGCAAATATCACCCACCATACCCGACAAAATTATGTTGAAAATATCTCACATCGGTTCATTTGTATTCGCTACTTTAGCGAGTATTAGCTGCGCTCAAATTGTTAATGCTTTACCAACTCAAACACTGACTGTTGTAGTTAATGGTATCGAACACCAAAAAGGTCAGATTTGCATAGGAGTTTACTCTAAAGCACAAGGATTTCCTTCAACTACTTCTGGTTTAGCCCAAAGTGCTTGCACTAAAATCACAGGTAAGACCCTAAAACAGCAATTCTTTGGCTTAAAACCTGGAACTTATGCTGTCGCTATAGTTGACGATCAAAATGGCGATCGCAAACTCAATAAAGACTTTTTCGGTATTCCCACAGAAGGTTTTGGGATTTCCAACAATCCTACAGTGTCTGTGCAAACAGGTTCACCAGAGTTCCGCGACGCCAGCTTTTTACTGAACAAAAATACAACAATCAACATTATCCTCAAATATTCCCTAGATTCATAAATCTGTTAACAGTTAACAGTTGACAGATTCTGCCGGAGGTGCTAACTTGGTCATATTTCTGTGTCAATCATTGATGGGTTGGCTGGCTATTCAGGTATGTTTAATCATTGTCTTTTTGTGGTGTCTGAGTTCTCGCCAGAAAAAGTTTTTACCAGATGACCAGTTACCCAAAACGGCAGTAATTCTCTGTCTACGCGGCGCAGATCAGACTCTAGCCAACTGTTTGCGATCGCTCTTGAATCAAAACTACCCACAGTATGATTTAAAGTTAATAATTGATAGTCAGGAAGATCCAGCCTGGAAAATTGCTAGCGATACCATCAGCAAGGAAGAAGCGACTAATGTTGAAATTAGTCCTTTAAAGATTATCCGCCCAAATTGTAGTCTTAAATGCAGTTCTTTAGTCCAAGCCGTTTCAGAATTAGACGATTCCTACAAAATAGTTGCTTTAGTTAATGCGGATACAATCACTCCTCCTCATTGGCTGCGACAATTAGTTAGTCCTCTAGCTAATTCCAAAGTGGGAGCAACAACAGGTAACTGTTGGTACGTCCCCACAGGTAACAATTGGGGGTCATTGGTGCGCTATGTTGGTAACGTCTCCACAGTCGTGCAGATGTACCTATTCGGGATTCCTTGGGGTGGGTCTTTAGCTATCAAAACAGACGTGCTGCGCCAAACAGGACTGCTAGATAAGTGGAGTCAAGCCTTGCGCGAAGATTTCATGATCCCTAGCGTCTTGGGTAAATATAAAATGCAGGTGAAATTTGTGCCTTCTTTGATGATTCTCAATCGCCAAGAGTGCGATTTACCTAGCTTGAGAAACTCAATTGAGCGCCAACTTCTGTGTTCTCGACTTTATCATCCCCGTTGGTCGGCTGTAGTGGGTGATGCTATTTCCAGCATCTTGTTTCCGATTCTCGTCAGCATATTCTTACTAGGGGCATTATTCACCGGCGATTGGCAAGGTGCGGCTTTATTGTTTAGTTACTATAGCACCTACACATTAGGATTACTCTGGCTGATGCTAATTTTAGAAGCAGGAGTGCGGCAAGTAATTCACTATCATGGTCAACCCCTAACACAATTGTCATTTGCCACAGTCTTCAAAATGTTAATCGCAATTCCCTTAACACAGTGGATTTATGGGTTAGGATTATTGTCTTGTATGAGAATGTCAACAGTCAAGTGGCGCGGCGTTACCTATCGAGTTACAAGCCCTTGGAACGTCCAGTTAGTCGAACACCAGCCTAATCAGTTATTCAATCAATCAGGCGATCGCAAAGTCTGCTGATAAATGAGGTTGAGCTTCCCAGTTGCGCTTTAGCGCTATATACACCCAACTAAGTTGTAAAACATCTAGTTTCCATATTCAGGTTGATGGGGAGACAATACGGCGTAGGTTTTGAGCCGAAGTTGTTTTCCAGCGAGAAGCCCAAACCCATTGAAATGGGTTAAAAGATTACCCAGTAAGCTTTGTAGGGGCGCAAGGCCTAGATCCCCTACTTTAGTTATGAGCAAGTACTTACTTTAGTTCTGGGCGGATTTTCGGGCTTAACCTACGCAGTATTGGATCGGGAGAGATATAGTCCCCCAATCCCCAATATCCGTAAATCGTAAATTTAAACCCAGTAATTCCGAGAAAAATTTTCTATAACTATGAAGCACCAACCTCTGCGAATTGCACTTTTTACAGGATTGTATGCTCCATTCTTAACTGGGGTATCAGTCGCAGTACATCAGCGAGTTCGCTGGTTGTTACAACAGGGACATGAAGTATTTCTGATTCACCCAGAATTCAATGACCAGTACCCTAAACAAGTTGGTAATCGTCCTATGGCTGGGATAGATGAGTTACAGGTTTTTCCTAACTTTTCTTCCTATGCATTTCCCACAAAACCACTCATTTTCTACAAATCTTTACCTCAACCATTGAGCTATCAACATTGGAGCGATACCAAATTACTGGAGAAATACCAGCCTGACATTATTGTGGTTGAAGAAGCTCCACAAATGAGAGGTTTTTACTCACTTTACTTACAAGGTTATGGTCGCCCTGTAGGAGTGGAATACGCCAAGAAAACGGATACCCCAATTATATCTATCTTCCATACAGATATTGTTGCCTATATTCAATATTACTTCGGAAATGTTTTCTTTAATTTGCTTCGTCCCATCTTACCACTAATAGTTAAACAGTTCAGTGAGACTTATACTCTGAATTTATTTTCCTCGCGAGAACAGTTAGCTAAATACCAAAGCTTAAACGCTCAACGCAGTGAATACCTACCCTATCAAGGAATCGATTGCGAGAAATTTCACCCCCGAAACATCTGCTATAACCCGATTCCTGACGACCACAGACCGACTTTGTTGTTCGTAGGACGCATCACTGCAGAAAAAAATGTCATCCAACTTTTAGATGCATTTCCGTTTATTGCAGCCACAATTCCTGATGTCCATTTGGTGATTGTTGGTAGCGGTCCCCAAGATGCAGAAGTTCGTGAACGTGCCGAACAATATAAATCTGGCGTTACCATTTGGGGAGAGTCCCACGGTACAGAACTTTTAGGTTGGTTTGCTCGCGCCGACATATTTGTTAACCCCTCTGTCACCGAAAATTTCTGCACCACAACTAACGAAGCTTTAGCTTCTGGAACTCCTGTAGTTGCAGCCCTTGCACCTTCAACATCAGAGCAGATTTGTCCCGGTTACAATGGTTTTCTCGCCGCACCCAACAAACCAACAGATTTCGCCCAAAAGGTGATTGCAATTCTCGAAAATCCCGAACTCAAAGCAAAAATGTCTCAGCAGGCTCGTCCCTCGATCATAGAATTTGATTGGTCAGCATGTACGCAAAAGTTTGAAGACAGACTTTATAAATTGATTGCTGCAGGTAATAAATAGCCATTAGAGCATGTTTGAAAACTCGTAAAGTATACTAAAAATCTCTCTCCTGCATTCGCGTAGCAGCACGAAGTACCGAGAGACGCTTTGAAACCCCCCTTTTTAACAGTTATCAGTTATCAGTTAAAAGTTTTGATAACTGATAACTGTTGACTGTTGACTGATTTAACGGGGGCTAGTCCCGCGATTTCAAACTATTTGTTTAACCGGATAAATTTTTAGATACCCCTAAATCCACACGATATGATACCAGCTGTAGGGGCACGGCAATGCCGTGCCCCCACTCGCTCCTACATGTGTCAGCGTTTTAGTGGTATTGTATAAGACTTTGAAAAAACGCCCTAGGCTTCAAATTTGGTTACTCGGAAACAGCCTTGATTGTCATTGTAAACCTGCACAATCGCGTACTGATTTGACTGAACTAATAGACCTACATATAGAGCTGCCCTTACACTGCTGTCACAGAGAGTAGTTGGCTCACCAGTTCTCAATGCTCTGTCTGACCAACTACACTGGCCAGGAAGCAAGCCTTGAAATGCAGCACCGCTTCCCGACTGAAAGCTAATTTGCACACTATTAACACCATTATTTCTGATAGTCAGCGTGCCACTACCACGACAGGTCATTGGATAACTCACCTGAGCATATGCGGTGTCTACAGCCATAGTCCCTGTCAAGAGCGCAGCAACAGCAATAGCCTTGGAAAACTTTGAAAATACTATCATTTTTGACTCCCTCCGTATGTTTATAGCTTAGAGGATGTTTGAAAAGTCGGCAACTGAGTAAAAAAAGCTCTCAGGGCGTAAGCTGTTAATTAACTTTTGCAAAGCCTCAATAGCATTAAGATGACGGCTAATTAATATTTCCGTAACATCGCAGGTAGGGAATTCTGTTTGCGAATATCCATCAACTCTGCTAAAGATTCCTGACTTTGATCCAGACGAGGCGTTTGTTCTGGTGCCATAACAGTCATCATCGGTTTAGTTTGAGGTGAGAGTGATGACGATGGTGCAAAAACTGCTGAATTTTTGGGACTCCGTGCTTGTAATCGCTGCTGACGGACTGGTACTAACTGTACTTTATCGTAGTTAATTTGTTTCTGGAGTTTTGCCGCCTGGGTTGGATGATTGAGGAGGCGCAAAATTATTAAGCAACCACTACCACAGCTAAGAGCGATCGCCACAATCAACCATAAAGGTGTAGGATTGCTACTCTCGGAGGTCGTACTGCTTGATTCTTCCAATAAAGTCGGGATATCTGAGACTGTTTCTGGTTCTTTCTGCTGTTGAACATACCCAACAGAACCCAGACTGTACAAGGCAAAGGCAGAAATTGCAAGAAAAATCGCCGACAACCCAATTAACAATAGCCAAGGATTGCGTGCGAGCATCTGGAGCAGAATTTTCGAGCTACTTGTTGGTCTCGATTTACCGTTTGTCAGATCTGGACTGATCGCTGCAGGTTGGGTTGACTTGTTCTGTACAGTCTGATTATTTTCCATAATTATTTTCAGATTTGTACCCCTCTAGATCCATAATTGTACTATAAGAGCGAACAATTAGGTATCCGTGTCAAATTTCGGATTTGAGTAGCTTTTTTCTGTAGTCTGGGCTACTCAATCCGAATTATGTCCGGCAAAACAGTTATTATTAGGGTGTGTCAGACTCGATAAGTTGGTGAATATCAACAAATTTTCCCTATCTGACGCACCCGACAAGCACATCAAAATTTAGCTATTCCGTTGGTGGAGAATGTCTTTGTGAACTACCCAACACCGACCCTACCGGGTACGGTGTGGGCTTCTGATTTCAATGACTGTTGCCCCTTACTCTTGCGAGCAGGTGGTCTTACACGGCCTCCATCAGCAAGAACGGGGTTCCCTCCGTCCATAGATAATATCCGAATTCCTTCATTTCTGATGTTCAGTGCTGCATTACCATCACGGTCATGACGAGTGCCGCAACTAGGACAATCCCATTCACGAATATCAAGAGTCAACTCTTCTAGGACATGACCACAGCATGAACAGGTTTTGGAGCTAGGAAAAAACCTTCCAATCTCTACAAGTTGTCCTTCTTTATGTTTCAACTTGTAGTCACAGAAGTTAACAAACATTCCCCATCCCACGTCAGATATTGATTTTGATAACTTGCGATTCCGAACCATTCCCAAAACATTGAGATTTTCTACAATGATGACTTGGCTTTCGTCTATCAGCTTCCTGCTCAGTTTGTGCAAAAAGTCTTGACGGGAATTTGATACTCTCTCATGAACCTTGGCTACTAGTTTTTTATATTTGTTTCTGGAATTACTCCCTTTAACTTTACGAGCAAATTTTTTCTGCTTCCTAGCTAGATTCTTTTCATGGCGTTTCAGGTGTTTTGGATTTGAATACTTGGTGACTTCATTACCATCGTGAACAATAGCAAAGTCTTTCAACCCAAGGTCAATACCTAGTATTTTGTTACCACTTGATTGACTTACATCACCGTCAACGAAGAGGCAGGGGGAAGGGGGATCTGAGCAGGGGGAAATGACCCCTTCCAAGAGCCGTGGAGCGGAGCGGAACATGGGTCTGAGTCCCCCACTTCTGTTAAGTGGTTCTCGTAAATGTGGGGTCGAATCCCTTTCTGTTCCTTCTCCCCTGCTAAGAGATCCCTGCTCCCTTGCCTCTTGTTCAACTTCACACAATATTGAAGCAAAGTATTTATCTGTAGGAGTCTTGCTGATAGTGACAGTCTTAAGTTTCCCTTCAATTGGTCTATGAAAAACTGCTTTCACGACACCAATCTTGGGAATCTCCAAACTTTTCCCCACTACTTTAACGTTTTGAGGATATTGGAGTGATTGTTTGTGATGCTTTGATTTAAAAGAGGGAAACTTAGCTCGACCCTCAAAGAAGTTCGTGTAAGCCTTGTTCAAATTGATTGCTACGCACTGTAAAACAGCAGAATAACAATCCTCTTTTAACCAAGGATGCTCTACCTTTAGCTGTGGAAGATAAGCCTTATAGACACTTAATTTTAATGATTTTCCTGTTTCTTTATAGTGTTGAATGCAAGCATTTAAGGCATAGTTCCAATACCATCTAGCACAACCGAACGATTTGGCTAGCGCTTCCTGTTGTTCGATTGTTGGGTAAAGTCTAACCTTAACCGCTTTCAACACTTTAATCACCTCCTTATTACAACCATGTTAGCATATTTGTAGTGACAATGTTGTGACAGCCATGAAAAATAAATATTTGCAAATACGTATTAGTGAGCGCAGATTAAACAAATTTCGTTTATATTCGGCTGGGAAAGATAAAACTATGACTCAAATACTTGAAGACTTCATTGACTCGTTACCAATCCCAGAGACAGGCGATTCCGCACTTCGTGCCGCTTCTCTACGAGCGCCGAAGGCTACGCTAACATCGACCAACATTACTCCTTGAGCGTTGCTCAAGTTTGCTCGTTGGTCAATTCGTCATCGCCCGGAATTCATCCCAACACTGAACGGAGTACCGTTACAGTGTGGGGCTTCTTCCGCTTTAAGCTAAGGCAAGTTGAATCAAGCGATCAACTAATTCTGGGAAGGGTATACCACTATCAGCCCAGAGTTGAGGATACATACTGGTTGCGGTGAACCCTGGGAAAGTATTGATTTCGTTAATCAACACTTCTCCTGTGGCTTCCACATAGAAAAAGTCTACTCTTGCCAACCCAGCAGCATCAATAGCGGTAAAGGCTTGCAAAGCCAAATCCTTAATTTGATTGGTAATGGTATCTGGTAGCTTTGCCGGAATGTGTAAATCTGCTCGGCCTGCGGTATATTTAGTTTCGTAATCGTAAAAATCACTATCAAAAGTAATTTCACCGACAACTGAAGCTTGGGGTTGATCGTTGCCTAAAACGGCGCATTCTACTTCTCTAGCGACAACACCAGCTTCGACAATTATCCGTCGGTCATAACTAGCAGCATTATCTAAAGCACCTTCTAATTCTGAACGCGATCGCACTTTGGCAATCCCCACCGATGAACCTAAATTAGCAGGTTTGACAAAACAGGGGTAGCCTAATTCTGTCTCTATTTCATCACAAAGTTTGGGAAATACACAAGGATTTGACCAAATTTGCGCTCTCGTTAAGGCTTTATATTTAACCTGTGGTATTCCCGCTTGACCAAAGGCTAATTTCATGGCAATTTTATCCATACCCATTGCCGAACCTAAGACCCCAGAACCAACAAAGGGGACTTGCATCAAGGTGAATAAGCCTTGAATTGTACCATCTTCACCATTGGGACCGTGGAGAACGGGAAACCAAATATCGACTAGTTGTGTCTGTGGTGGGAATTGCCAAAGGTTAGTCTTCTGTGATTGCTCTTGTATCGTCACGCCAGAGGCTAAAACTTGTTGCGCGACCTCCCCAAAAAGCCATAATCCATCTTTTTGGATATAAAAAGGCAATATTTCGTACTTGCTAGCATTTTCTTCTGCACTTAAAGCTCTAGCGATCGCCCGTGCTGAACTGATGGAAACTTCATGCTCTCCAGAACGACCGCCAAACAGCAACCCCACCCGCAGTTTAGTCATCTTCAGTACCTCTAGTTTCCTCACGCAGATAGCCTATCATAACCTGTTAAAATTGCTCTATTTTTTCATGCATTCAGATTTTTTTTGGTAATATAGAAAACATGTGGTGACACTTAGTGATTTACCAAGGTTTTTTTGTTGACAGCTGATAATTAACCACTGACTACCAACAAATTATTTTTTTGTTAAGATGCCTGGATGTCAGAAAAACAACACCATTTAGATACCAAACTCGGATGGTCTTTGGATGAGCGAGATCCAAGATTCATCACATCACTAATGCCGCTTTTAGAGTGGTTCTATCACAACTATTTTCGAGTTCAAACTAGTGGCTGGGAAAATATCCCAACCCAAGAAAAAGTCCTATTTGTCGGTTCTCACAATGGGGGACTCGCTGCTCCCGATATGTTTATGATGATGTACGACTGGTTCTTACGATTTGGTGAAAACCAACCAGTCTACGGCTTAATGCATCCCAAAGCCTGGGAGGTCTTTGGTCCAGTAGCGCAATTCGCCGCCAAGACCGGAGCAATCATGGCTCATCCAAAAATGGCTTATGCGGCGTTGCGTTCAGGCGCTAGCGTGTTGGTTTATCCTGGTGGTGCAGAAGATGTCTTCCGTCCCCATTACCTGCGGAATCAAATCTATTTTGCCCAACGTAAAGGGTTTATCAAGTTAGCGCTGCGGGAAAATGTACCAATTGTGCCGGCGATTTCCTACGGTGCCCATGATACCCTATATGTCATAGCAGATATCTACAAAATTGTCCAGCAATTGCATCAATGGGGTTTACCTTGGCTATTTGGGGTTGATCCTATAGTCTTTCCCATTTATCTAGGATTACCTTGGGGATTAGCATTTGGTCCACTCCCCAATATCCCATTACCCGCCCCTATCCATACGCGGGTTTGTCCGCCAATTCGGTTTGAACGCTACGGACGCCAAGCCGCTAGCGATCCTGAGTATGTCAATCAATGCTATGAGTTAGTCAGAAGTCAGATGCAGCAGGAGTTAGACTCCTTAGCCCAACTTAGTGTAGTTTGTTCGTAATCAGGACTAATGTCATTAATTCTGAGTTTAGGCTCCCACCATCTACTGAAATTGATAGTTAAAAGGATGAAAATGAATTTGTGATAAATTCATTATCCTTATGAGTAATAAAAAAGCGTTCAAACAGGATCGTCGGGGAGGAAGACGTGAAAATGCAGGCAGGAAGCCAATTTGGAGGAATAAAGATACCATTACGATCCGTGTGCCGAAATCAATCGCCTCACAAGTGTTAGAGCTAGCCGTGGAATGAAACCTACAAAAAACGAGCAACCCTTGTCAAAAAGCGCGGTCTTGTTGCGTTGGCGAAGCCTCTCGTAGAGAAGATTTTCAATAATGTTGCGTTGGCGAAGCCTCTCGTAGAGAAAAACCGCGCTTTTTGACAATCCTGACCCGAAATCTGGTTGGCCTAGCTCAGGAACTGTCGGGAATTGCTGCGACGCTCTCCAGTCATTCCATTAAAAGTTCGTTTATGGACTCTTTAAGAATCCCCCGGCTTTAGACGTGGGGAGTATCAAGAACAGAAATCATCTACATCACAGAAAATCTGGGTTACATCTAGTAGTCTGTCAATTTTGTTTTGAGGGATTTTTGGTAGTGTGAGCGTCTCGCTCACGCGGGCAAGATGCCCGCACTACAGTCCATCATTTTTATCTTGACAGAGTACTAGGCGAGATACAATTGTGGACATAGCTGAGACACCCTTGAATTTTTCTTCTTATTCCAGTCTCAGCTTTTTTTTGCATCTTTTTCAACCCGTCGAACTCACGTCTTATTAAGACGATTTTGAGTATTTTAGCTGATTGACAAAATGCTCTTTATCTTAATCTTTCACCGATGCTGGATTCTGCACGGCGTTGAGAATTAGCTTAATTTTTGCCTCCAATTCAGCAATTTTATCGATCAATATTTGATTGTCAGAAATTACTGACGAAGGTTTCAATCTGCGGATACCCTGACCAAAGCCCATTAACGCGGGACGTTCAACGTAGGTAACACGGTGCAGCACCCGCCAAGCTTTGTTGGGTTTACCGGCTTGTGCTTGGCGCAAAGCTCTTGCTTCTTCGCCATTGCTGGCTAACCATTCTGGGTCAACCACGTAGTTAAAGAAGTCTTGGAAGTTTTGTGTGCTACCTTCGAGATAGAAACTCATAAACCGATAGCGATCAACTTTTTCCCCTGGCAGAATGGGTCTATCGTTGTAGTTAGTAATCCCTTTATGTTCCAGACCTCCCAAGTCTACATTCAACTGGAAACCCTTGCTGCGTGCTTCGGTTTTGCTCATGGTTTGGGTCAAGTTAACCGTTGCTTGGGCTGTTAATTCGGCAGCCATTCCAAAAGCCCCATATTTCCCTTCAAAACCATAACCTGCATTCATACTAAAGGAGCCGCCAATGGTATGCTCTACAGTGTTAGCAAAGCTTTGAGCTTCGGCATGAAGTCCACCGTCAGCATCCCAGACATAGGTATTGACAATATTGCGCTTACCCGCTCGGATTTGGATATCTTCCATCCGTTTTTGCCAGCCAGCAAAGCTGTCAGTAGCATGAACTCGTTGTTCTTGGTCGCTAATTTTGCTTTGGATTTCAGCCTGTTTCTTCTTGGTGGCGGTTTGTTGTTGCTTGGTGTTTGCTTCTATGCTGTCAAGTTTCTGGTTCAGTTTTTCTTGTTCAGCCTTTTTCTTTTCCTCTTCAGCTTTTTTCTTTTCCTCTTCAGTCATTGAGGTTTGTGGCTTGTCTTCTTCCCGATCTACTCCAATAATGTTCGGTGCTGCACCACTATCTATCTGCCGATCTAAAGCCCATTCATCAATCATACGCACGTTAAAGTTAGAGAAGTAAGATTCCCGTCGCTTATCTTCTGCTTCAATTTGGCGTTTAAGGTCATAAGCCTCTTGCAAACGATAGTAACTAGCAGGATAGAGGGAACCATACTGCGATCGCATTTCCGGAACGTGCTTGAAGAAGCGATCGCTGGTTGCACTACTCCCTGTTAACCCATCTAAGCTGCCGTTCATGGTGTATGCTGGATTGATCAAAAAGGTGATGGTGTTGACATCGGGGGGAATGCCATCAACGGGTTGAACTTGGTAGCCTACCATTTTACCACTGCGAGCAAGTCGGGTGACAAACATATCTGCTAATGCCGACACAACCAAAGCATAGCCCACATTTTTGGGAATGAATCGTTTACCTAAATGGGGGAATTTAGCGGATTCTTCCGTTGTCCCCCGCAATTCCAGTTTATCGGTCATGCTCAGGGATGAACTGGAGGCGATGCTACTCTCATTTTGGAATTGGTAGTTAAAATCAAAGTTGCCTTTGAAACCAGCACGGGCTACAGCTACTTTTGAACTAACGCTAACAATAACGCCTGCGCTGGTTGAAGCTTCCATATCCGCTCCGAGAAAAGTTTCCAAACTGCCACCCAAACCAGAGTCTTGCGATCGCTTCCAGCTAAATGTCACATCATCAGACATGGTTAATTCCACAGAAGTCGCGCCGTTATAGTCTTCTTCCAGGGTTAGGTTTTCACTGGGTATGGGGGGCGCACCTTCGATGTAACCTAATAAAGTCGGCGCAAACTGGGCATTACCAATCCATCTGAGTTCTAAAGCTTCAACGCGCTTGTCGGGTAGCAGGGTTGCGCCATTGGCAGTTGGATAAGCAAAAAACCGCCGCATGATGGCTACCTTCAGATTATCTTCGAGAGTAACGGTGCTATACTCGTTGGATACAAGGGCATCACTGACTAGGGGCAGGGTGTTGTCATATACAGTAATGGCTTTATGCACCGTGCCGTGATTGTTGCCAGCTAGGTCTAAGACTTTTTGGGTAGTCCCTTGTCCAGTGCCTTCTCGTTTGATTTCATTGAGGGGATAGTAAGCAACTAAATTCGCCTCGTTACCACTCAGGCGTTTATACATATCCGCCTGAATTTCTACTTGGGTACGGGCTTTGTTCCAAATGCGAACTTCGGCAATTTGACCTAGGAAAAAGTTTTTAGATACCGTTCCATTCTCGTGAATTGCACCAATCAGTACCGCAGTTGTGGTGTCTGCACTTTTACCTAGATTACCGCTTCCTGCTAGCTGTCCATTGATATAAAGTTTTACTATTGAGCCATCATAAGTAGCAACAACATGGCTATAAATCTCAGATGGAATGGTTTGTGAAGATGTAATTGTCCAAGGAGAAATATTATGACTGATGTTGATCGTGTTGTCTGGTTGTAACGAGAAGATATACCATCCAGTCGAACCACTATTCCATTTGGAAATAATTGCCCTGTTTTGTGAAGATAGAGAAGGCTTAATCCATGCTTCTAAGGTGTAACAATTGTTAGCAAATTGTAGTGCTGAGGGATTGCCTAGATTCACATAATCATTCACCCCATCAAACTTCATCACTGTATTTCCGGGGTTGCCAATGGGTGCAGTACAGCCCCACCAACTTGCACCAGAAACTGTGCCATTCTTTCCATTTCCAGAATTGTCGCGGATTGTGGTTCCTGTGGCTTCATTCAGGGGATAGTAAGCTAACAAACCCGGTTCGTTGCCACTGATTAGGGTTTTGCTATTGATGGCAATCTCATCATCAGTCAGGGCGATTCCCCAAATGCGGACTTCTGCTACTTTCCTGAATTGCTGATCATAATTTATATTGTTAGCGATCGCATAAACATCACTAATGCTTTTCAGGTTTGCATTCTTGATGTCTTTAACTTTTTTCTCGGCATTTTTGTATGCCTCGCTATTCTTATCAGCGATAGCCTTCAATGCCTCTTCTGAAGCAGTCAGGGCTTTAGCTTTAGTATCGCCAACTTTCTTACCGTCAATGTAAAACAGTGTAGTATTACCTTTACCGATTGCCGCGAGATGATGCCATCCTTGGGGTAATAACTCCAGATTGAAGCCGCTATCGTAAAAGTAATGTCCCAGGGGGTCATTGGTCAGAAAAATACCTAACTCTTTACCATCTTTGACGATAATGTGATGATCCGCTTTTTCCCCTGTGGTTAACGAATTATATTTCGATTTCCCTGGTTCAGGTAAAGGATAGACAAACCAGGCTTCAATTGTCCAGTCTGGGGGAAGAGCTAGGGCTTTATCTAACCTAACTATACTCTCGCGATTGCTAAAGTTCAGGCAAGCACGTTGAGCATCGGGAATCCACTGTTCAAAGGCGGCATTTTTCCCGTCCGCAGTCGCATCATAGTTAGTTTGCCGCATCCGCCCCTGGGTGTCGAAGTAACTCAGTTGCACGTTACCTTCACAAGTTTCGATGGCGTTCAGGCGACTGGCGGGTTGCACAAATCCAAGTAACGCGCCCTGGGTGACTAATCCTTTGCCATCTTTGGCAACTAGACGCATCGTTTGCGGTGTTTGCTGAGTACTACTGACTCCATTGATGAAGCCACCGTTTAAGTTGCTTATTTCACGTTGAATGGGAGCCAGTTCTTCAATGACTTTTGTGCGGCGATTTTCCCAAGTTGTTTTATTCTTTACTCCTTCCTCGATAATATTTATCAGTTTTGCCAACTCTAGTTCTTTGAGTCGCAGATTAGCTTGTTTACCATTCAAAGATTCGAGAAGGATTTCAACCTTCCCATTAATAGATTGTTCATCAACTTTAACCAATTTAAATTTTTCATGATCACTACCTTGTTGCCTAACCAATACTAATTGATATTGGTAAACATTAGCAGGTGCCAGTTTACATACTCCATTTGCTGCTCTAGCTTGGATATAATAGAAGCCTTGACCTGCATCAATCAATTTAAATTCACGGCGTTCTGGGTTTTGTTTTAAGTATGATTCATCCATCAGATGCATCATGCCTATCATGCCATCGTAATGGTTAGCAAATACACCCCAGAACATATACATCTCGTAACTCATGATTATTGCTTTATTTTTAATCACAAAACATCCATTATCTGCAGCAATGAAATTCCAGTGGAAATGAACCTTGTTAACTCGATTCAAAAAAACTAAACTATTTTTAAAATTATATGGTGAATCAACCCACGGTGTTAAAGCTAATCCAGTTGCTTTATTCTCTATATAACACCAATAATTCAAAGGATTATTCTTTTCTTTGTCATAGTTGCTTTGGTCTCTTTCATTTTGCTTTCGTAGCTCCTGTACTGTTTTACTGAGAGCATCTTTTTCAGTAATTGTGGCATTAAGATTATTGAGTTTTGCTAATTTATCCTCTAACTCTCGTTTTTCTTTGAGCAGAACCGCTTCCTGTTGCTCTTTTAATTCCAGTTGTTTCAATTTGACTGCCAATTCTGCCTGACTAGCCGCCAAAGGTGTTAAATTTACAACGTCTGTGAATTTAGCCTCAGTAATACTATCTGACAACAAGCGGATGCTATGCTTGCGAATCTCTAGCGATTTCCAAGTACCTTTAACATTAGCAATCTCAAAAGAACGTAACAAACTGACTCCATCAGGGATAGTAACGTTACATGAGACTCGATACCAACCGTTACCTGAGGTTTCAAATTCGTTCTGCACAGCCGAAATTGGCTTTTTCTCTTCGGCACTACGGCTACTTTTTCCCCAATAAGCGAGGGTGAAAATCTTGTTGCCTCTATTATCTGCATTGTTTAGATCGGTAAGATTAACTGGTTTTGAAGGTTCAAAATTAACCTTAAACTCAAAGCTTTCTTCGTAGGTTGCCCGTTCGCTGACAGCAAATAGCTCAGGATTACTATACTTAACTGCATCAGTTCCCCCTGTTAGTTTGCGGTTCAGAGTTGCAGCACTCACATAGGCATCCCCGTAGACAGTGCCGTCGTTGCCATTAACTGAAAAGTCAATAACTTTGCCTTCAGAGATGCCACCTAAGCGCCAATAACCCACTAACCCGACTTCTTTCCCAGTCAGTTGCAGGTACATATTATTTTTGATTTCTTCTGCGGTGCGGGCGACTTTCCAGATGCGAACCTCGGCAATTTGACCTTCAAAAGGGATTATTTTATCCCGACTATCACGCCCAATTCTGTGAGGAGTAACGGCACGTTTATCAGAAATTTCTCCAGAATGATTAATGTCAGCTACACCATCAACGTATGCGTATATTTTCTTGTTTTCCCGATCCCGGACAAAGCTGATGAAATGCCATTCATTATCTCTCAAATCTTTTGAACCGTATAGATCGGGTTGATTATTCCAGTAAAATCTCAGCTTGCCATTGAAAACTTCAAAATTTACATCAATTGACTGTGGTAGTTGATAGTCTCCCAGCAATATACCTCTATTCTTAGAATTTTTAGGTACTTTCACCCACATGGAAACGGTGAATGAACCAGAGAAAATTGAAAGTGGCTGAGATAGTTGAATATAATCATTATTGCCATCAAACACTACCCCACGACGCTTCTTAGATAACAGTTCCGCCTTGACGGCTTCTCCCGCAGCCCACTTGCGTTCAATCACAAAGTGGGTATTATCAATCTTCTGTACTGGATAGGTATTGTTATAGCCATCTGTGCCCACAATCTGCACTTCATCCCCATTGGCTAACCCATGATTGGGACAGCTAACTCGCAACTTGCCATCGGCTGTTTTTTCATAGGCGGTAATCATACCGTCAAATATTAACCCGCCAGCTTCTTGGTCTTCTTTTTCCCAATAGCCCAACCCGTTACCCGATGGTAAGTTAATTTCAAAGCTATTATTGTCTACTTTTGTAGTGCGATAAAGACCCCGGTAATCTCTTGTACTAGTAATTTTTACGAGGTCGCCATTTTTTAGTTCTGCGGCTGCGGTATTGGTAGATATTTTCACCAAATCCTCAGCTTTGTCTTTATCTGTTCCCTCTGCTAAACCCGTAATGATTCCTTGAGGCGGTGGTGTTTTATCACCAAAGGCTTTGATTTCATCCAAGGTATTCAAAGGTAAGAGAATTTCCCTTTGTTTGCTGCGAATAATGCTGCTTGTGGGTGTCTGATTTATTTGTGACAGGGTTCCATCTCCAGCAATAGCAAAACTGAATGCGGCAGTTCCTTTATCTGTGGGAATTGCTAACATTAATCTAGTTGCCGTTTTAATCAGTTGCATTTCCCCTGATTGGGTTTCTTGTTCCTGTTGTAAATCGTATTTGGTAGCAGCTAAACCGTTTGTGACAGTTACATTACTAATGTCCAAAGTTCGTTTAATTACTCCCGGAATATTGCGGGGAACGAGAGTATCATTTAATTCTTCAAAAATGCTGTAATCTTTGACATCAAATAACCCTTCTTCTGAGGCGCGAATTGTTGTCAATTCAACTTTCTGGGTTTGACTGTTGTAGGCAAAAATGTGCCAGCGATAAACATCATTTTCGATGGTGGGAACCAAGACAACAGAAAACCAGCCTTTTTGCAGATTATTAACTAAACAAAGTTCTGTGGTGGGTTGGTAGAAAAAGTTACCGTTGGCATCTCGAAAGTCTAAGGAGTCAATGTTGACGAGTCCATTAGACCCCTTATTCATGTTTTTCGTAGGTGTGTGCTTCTGCTTACTGCGCTTAAATCTTACTTCTAGCTTGCGGTTCAGCTTATTTGTCATCCCATCTAAAACAAAGCGATCTACCAACAGAGTATTGGACTTGGACTGACGGAAAACGTAAATGTGTCCTAGCGCAGAAACCAGTTGCACTGGGGCGACAGCAGATTTATCCTTAGTCTGGTAGAGCGATTTCAGAACAAATTTTTTTGTGTCATTCTGGTAGGTGAGTTCGGCTGTTTCTTTATCAATTACTGACTGGTCTTGTGTTGGTACTTCTTTATCTTTCTCTTTTTTAGTTTCATTGGGAAATTCTAGTTCTTGCCAATTCTCCCACCCAGTTCTCAAGTTTGCTGGCGTGTTGAGGTAACTATCTTCAAAACCATCCTGCTTGACTGTGTACCAAATCTTCCCATCGCCATCGGTAGCCAAGACGACTACTTTACCTTCATGAGCAATGCTATTGATGTGCTGGAGTTTTTCTTTGTTGAGCAACATTTCTCTGCCTCTTTCAACGTTAATAGCCAAGTATTTTTTCTACTCAATTTTTAGACGTTTCCCCACCCCAATTCCTGAATTTTTCGAGTTACGGGCACTTTTTTTCCCAAAAAAGAAAATTTAACCCCCACAACCCTTACGCCCCTTACCTTTCAGCCGCTACATAATTTTTCTCAATTACGAGCGAGCAGGGTAAAATGGAGAATCTAATATATTGAGTATTACAAAAAATATATTTTCAGTATGGTAAAGATTGGTATGAGAGAAATGGCATTGAGCCGAGATAGCTACATATTCGGAAATTGAGGCTGGAAGCAATACTGCGTAGGTTTTGCCCAAAAACCTTAACCCGCGTAGGTTGGGTTGAGGAACGTAGCAAGCTAGCCGTAGGCTAACCCAACATTTGGCGGGTTTGTTGGGTAACGCATTGCCTCAACCCAACCTACGATTTTCCTTAACCGAGCAGTATTGAGGCTGGAAGCGATTATCCTGCTTAGGTTTGGTAATTTGCTACTTCCTTGTACTTAAAACCGCTATAGACAACGAAAAATCAAGCCTTTTCAGCCACTATTTCCGTTTTCGTTCTTATCTCGGCTCAATCAATGCCATAGAGAAGTTGACCAAGCCAATTTTAGATTTTAGATTTTAGATTTTAGATTGTTTCGGTCCCTTGCAGCCCCCTTGTGGGCGGAACAAATCCAAAATCCCAAATCCAAAATCCTCGAGCAAGGTACCCTTGTGGTCGGGGTCAATCCAAAATCCAAAATCCAAAATCCAAAATCGATTGACGCATTTAATTTGCACTAAATTTAATGCTAGCAAATATAAAATGTAACATTTAATACGAAATTACTCCGCTCATCAGCCATACTACACCCACCCATTAGCAGAATTTATCTGGGGATCGCTTGCTGTATTCTTCACAGTTTGTTACAAAAGTATAAAGAACTTCTAGAGACCCAAAACCTCATGTTCGGCGGACTTACTGGTTTACAAGATCCTAAAAGCACAGATTGGGGAGAGCGGATGCTCAACACAGTCGCCAGCCAAACGATTCGCCACCTGTTTACCCAAAGCGAGTCAGTAGAAGTCTTTGTGCGCTGCTATCCCTCCAGTAAGCTCTTGCAAGGCAGCATTGATAGCTTTAAAATGAGCGGTCGTGGCTTGGTCATTCGGAGAGATTTCGCAGTAGAGGAGATGTCCTTTGAAACGGATGCTGTAGCGATTGACTTCGGCTCGGTTTTAAGTGGCAAACTGACTCTCAAGCAACCAACCCAGGCGATCGCCCAAGTGATATTATCAGAAGCAGGTATCAACCAGGCTTTTAAAGCAGAATTGGTCACAAAGCGGCTGCTTAATCTCTCCCTGCCAACTTTAACGGCATTATCTGGCGGTAAACCAGTCTCTTTCCCAGAGATTCAAGTAGAGCTATTGCCAGAGAATCGCCTGCGAATTTTAGCCAAGGCGGATTTAGACAATGGTGAACTTATACCGTTGAACATGATTGTCAGCATCGCCGTGGAACGACGGCGACGGGTTTCCTTTAAAGATCCTAAATTTGAACTTGATTCCATACCAGAAGCGCAACGGGAAATTTCCCAAACCTTGAGCGTAGCACTGGTAGAAATTTTGGATAATATGGTCGATTTAGATCGCTTTGACCTTGATGGGGTGAAAATGCGACTCAACCGTTTAGAAACTGAGGGTAAAACTTTAATTTTCAGTGGATATGCAGAGATTGAGCGTATACCACGTAGCTCTTAGGGGAACTCCAACAAATAAATTATCCCATCTTGTGGGCTGGGCATCCTGCCCCCCTTTGGCTACGGGAGAATTTGTGGTGCTGGCTGATAGATAAAGTAGGGGCGCAAGGCCTTTAAAGTAGGGTAGGGGCGCAAGGCCTTTAAAGTAGGGTAGGGGCGCAAGGCCTTTAAAGTAGGGTAGGGGCGCAAGGCCTTTAAAGTAGGGTAGGGGCGCAAGGCCTTTAAAGTAGGGTAGGGGCGCAAGGCCTTTAAAGTAGGGTAGGGGCGCAAGGCCTTGCGCCCCTACAAAGCTTACTGGGTAATCTTTTAATCCATTTCAATGGGTTTGGGCTTTGAGCCGGAAATTTATTTCTCGGCTCAAAACCTACGCAGTATTGGTATAACTCCTAACTCCTAACTCCTAACTCCTAATTGTTTATCTTCCCACACCTACATATTGGAATCCAGCCCGTACCATTGTTTCCGGGTCAAGGAAGTTGCGTCCGTCGATCATAACCGGGTGGATCATCAATTTTGCCATCTTAACGTAATCCAGATGGCTAAACTGTTGCCATTCGGTCACAAGTACCAAAGCATCGCAGCCGTCGGCTAGTCGTTCAGCATCGGTTTCTACCAGCACACCGGTCAGACCATGACGCATCCCTGTTTGGGAAATAATGGGGTCATATGCCTTAACTTTCGCACCCAATCTGTTGAGTTGCTCAATCAGCATAAGTGCTGGGGCGTCGCGCAAATCGTCGGTATCTGGCTTGAAGGTCAGACCGAGTAGTCCGACAGTTTTACCTTTGAGGATTTTCAGGGCTTGTTGGAGTTTTTCTAGGGCTATCAGGCGCTGGCGTTCGTTGACACTGACAGCGGCTTTCATGAGTTGAGCTTCATAGCCATAATCATCAGCGGTGTGAATTAACGCCGAGACATCTTTGGGGAAGCAGGAACCACCCCAACCAATACCCGCTTGTAAGAACTTGTTACCAATCCGGGAATCTAGACCGATGCCTTTTGCTACCTGAGTGACATCAGCACCAACGCGATCGCAAATATTTGCAACTTCGTTAATAAAACTAATTTTGGTTGCCAAAAACGCATTCGCTGCGTATTTGATCATCTCTGCTGAACTGAGGTCTGTTACCAGCACTGGTACGGGTGGTAAAGATTTGTCAGCAGCGAACTGGCGCTCGACAATTGGGGTATACAATTCTTTCATCAAGCCTGTTGCTCTTTGACTATTGCCCCCCAGGACAATGCGATCTGGGTTAAAGGTGTCATAAACAGCCGAACCTTCGCGCAAAAACTCTGGATTGCTGATGACATCAAAATCGGCTGCAATCTCTGGTAATTGATCATCGCTAGACACAGCACCAGCCGATACCAGTGTTTTTTTGCGTTCAGCAATGCCATCCAGAACAATCATCCTTACCCAGTCACCAGAGCCAATGGGTACTGTTGATTTATTGACAATCACCTTATAACCACCATTGAGATTTTCGCCGATGCTACGGGCTACAGCTTCAACATAACGGGTATCACTTTCACCAGTAGGCAAAGGTGGTGTGCCCACGGCAATAAACAGAATTTCTCCGTGGGCTACTCCTGCGGCGATATCTGTGGTAAATTCTATATTCTTGCTATTAATGGCAGACTGCATAATTTCCGAGAGTCCAGGCTCGAAAATTGGCGACTGCCCAGATTTCATTAATTTGACTTTTTCTTCGTTATTGTCTACACAAATGACGTTATGCCCAATATGAGCCAAGCAAGCACCTGTAACTAAACCAACATAACCAGTACCAATTACGCAAACACGCATTTTGTTTCACTCCTCATTTTTTGGGATATTGTTCAAACTGAAGTTGTCAGGACAACACTTTAATAAAGGCGAAAACGCCGCCATTTATAGCACCGACTATGAATAGGCCTAGCCTGCATCAAAAACAGGACTGATACTTTTAACCGAGACATTCTCCGACATTTGAGATATCGTGAACATCCAGTACAACATCACCAACTGAGTAAGTGTTGGTGGTATCCCACATTGCCTTGAGGAAAATCCCCACGGCTCCATTAAAATCTCGTGGTATTTCATAACCACAGGTAGGGCATTTAAAGTTCTTAGAACTACCAAGTTTTCTATGAACGTGACCGCATTTTGTGCAGGTCTTCGATGTATATTCTTCAGTTATTCTTACCAATTTGGAACCGTAGCGGTTACACAAATGTTCAAGGGTTTGAGAGAACTGATAGAATGCCCAGGTCATCATTGCTCCTTAACTCTCAGGAGACTGGCTCTTTGATATCACTTTTGATACGAGAGCGGAAGTCTTCTATAGTTAGTTTTAACCCTTCTTGCAGAGGAATAGTAGGTTCCCAATTTAACAAGGTTTTGGCTTTGGTGATATCGGGACGGCGACGACGGGGATCATCCGCAGGTAGGGGTTCAAAATTAATCTGTGCATCGGGATTGATCTGATTTTGTACTGCCTGCGCCAATTCTAAAATCGTATATTCATCAGGATTACCCAGATTCACAGGACCTACATAGTCACTATTCATCAGCCGGATAAATCCTTCCACTAGGTCGGAAACGTAGCAGAAGCTACGGGTTTGTGAACCGTCACCGTAGACTGTTAAGGGCTTTCCTCGCAGAGCTTGAACGATAAAATTGCTGACTACTCGGCCGTCGTTTTCTAACATCCGCGGACCATAGGTGTTGAAAATACGGACAACCCGAATATCGACTTTATTTTGTCTGTAGTAATCAAATGCCAAAGTCTCAGCAATTCGCTTACCTTCGTCGTAGCATGAACGTAGTCCAATCGGATTAACACTACCCCGATACTCTTCAGTTTGCGGATGAATTTCTGGATCACCATAAACTTCACTGGTGGAAGCTAAGAAAAACCTAGCTTTCACACGCTTTGCCAACCCCAACATGTTTAGGGTACCCATAACGTTAGTTTTAACGGTTTTGACTGGGTTGTATTGGTAATGTACTGGAGAAGCCGGACAAGCTAGATGATAAATTTGATCCACTTCTAACCGAATTGGCTCGGTGATATCGTGGCGGATCAGTTCAAAGTATGGATTGTTTATCCATTTGAGGATGTTCTGTTTATTCCCTGTATAAAAGTTGTCCAAGCAAATGATTTCATGCCCATCATTCATTAACCGTTCCATTAGATGGGAACCAATAAACCCAGCACCGCCCGTCACCAAAATTCTCATATTTTTCGAGTAATTGACAAATATTGTTAGTAGCTATTCCACTTGTTATTAGATTACTAGTCTAAGTACAAAAATCTACGAGTAACCGGGTTAATTACAACTTGGTTCTTGAATATACTAAACCTTTTCAGTAATGTCATACTTGATTGCTAGACAATTCATGTATAAAAATAACAAAAATCTCCGGAAAATTATAGTCTTTGAGTCCAAAATTCATCAAATCTTCAATAAGGTTAACTCTTTTTAGGGATATTTCCTTACAAAACGCTAAAAAGAAATAAAGTCCGTCTCGACGAGAGGCACTCCCATTGGCAGGTTAAGTTCAGGTATGGAAGATTACTTTAGCCCTACTAACGTATTTGTATCATTTTTAAACTATAATGGTATAATATTACATGTAGAGATTTTCAAGCAAGGGATTTGCAACAAATAAATTATCCAATCTTGTGGATTGGGTTTAAGCCCAACTCACAAGAAGTAGTTTCGACTCATACCCATGCTCAGACAGCAGCTGTAGTGTTGGGTATACTTGTTGGCAGAACTGCTGTGGGAGTGCGTTGGGGTTCTCCGAGCATGACGATAGAGCAAGTGAGTTGTCTAACTAACTGGGTTGTGACATCACTAACGGCTAAACCACCAGGGCTGGTACGATTAGGTATCAAGGGCAACACTACTAAATCATATAATCGTGCTGCTTGTAAAATGGCTTGGGCAGCGTTTTCATGAGCGATGATTTGAATTTCTGGTGGATTAGGCAAAGCCAATTTAGACACCAATAGGGAGAGATGCGATCGCCTAGCAGCGATTTTACTGGAACTAGTGCGGCGATCGCACACATTTAGCACTGTAACTTGGGCTTGGTTTGCCTCTGCCAACATTTGGGCTAATTGTACAGGCTGCAAAGCTGGTGCCATCAAATTTTCCACTGGAACTAAGATGCGCTGAATTTTTTTCGGTGAATCTACTAAGCGTGTTACCGCTACTGGACAATGGGAAGCCCAAAGCACGTTATCGATGACATTACCAAATAAACGCGCTCTCAATCCAGTACGTTTACCCCAACCCATGACAATCAAATTAGCTTTTTGTTCACGAGATGCGCGACTAATACCCTGAGCGAAAGCATCATCAATTCGCAGCAATGGGTCTGCTTGTACGCCCAATAGTTGGCTGAATTTCGTGGCTTTTGCGAGTAACCGTTCACTTCGCTGCACAGAGGCTTCTAACTCCGGCGCATCCATGTGAGCAGCAGCAGTAGCTATAGCTAACGGAATAATTCTGCCATTTGCTTGATGTGCTAATAATCCTGCCATTTCAATCAAATACTGCTGGGTCTGAGGATTGTAAACAGGTACTACGATAGTAAAATCACTGTGAGTTTCCTCTCTTAATTGTTCAGACTGGGTTGTTGAGCCTTGTTCTTCTGCTGGTGGCGAACTCAAACCAACAGCTACCCGACTGGTAATCAACGGTCCCAAGGTGGATGTCACCAGCATTAAAACAATGACGGTGTTTAATACCTCTGGTGGAAACAACCCAGACCGATAACTAATTAACGCTACTGCTAAAGTCGTATCTACTTGGGGAATTGACAGCGACCACATCGTTAGCATTTCTTGCCAATTATAGTGGTACACCAGTTTTGCAAACATTGCAGCGATCAATTTGCTAGCCAGCAAACCAAACACAATCAACAGCGTTAACTTCAGGGTGATAATGCTTTTGAGAAAGGCAGGTAGATCAATCAGTAAGCCTAAGTCAACAAAGAAAATCGGAATAAATAATACACTACCAACAAACACCACCTTTTCTTTGACTGGCCCTTCCCCTAGAGCTTCATTGACTGCTAAACCCGCTAAAAAGGCGCCAATAATTTTTTCCACCCCAATCAATTGGGCACCTACAGCAGCGAGAAATACCGAAAGCAGCACAAATAAAAATTGGTTTCCCTCATCGCCTCCAGACCGCCGGAAAAATTCTTTACCAGCCCAATCAAAGCCCACCAAAATCACAACGGAGTAAATTGTTAACCAACCCGATAACGTGAGTATCTTGGCGACATTGAATGCTCCAGCATGGGTAGCGGATAGACACAGGCTTAATAACAGTAGTGCGCCAACATCATTAAAAATCTTGGCACCGATAGTAACACTGACGGCCTGGTTGTTGACTACTGCCAAACGACTAATAATGGGATATGCCAGAAGGGTATGGGAAGCTAATAAAGACCCAATTAATATCGATGTAATCCAGTCAAAGCCAAAAATTCTCCCTCCTAAGCTACCCAGTGCTAGGGGGATAGTGAAACTGAGACTACTAAACCCGAAGGAGTGATTTGTTCGGCGACGGAACTGCTCTAGATCAACTTCTAGCCCCGCTACAAACATCAAGTAAACTAACCCAATATCTGATAGTAGGTGAATCATAGGTAATTCTGCCTGGAATAAATTCCAACCAGATGGGCCAAGTACTACCCCAGAAAAAACCAAACCCACTAATCCTGGTAGTCTTAGCCGCTCAAATAGAATGGGTATAACTAAGATAACTACCAGCAAAATGGCAAAGGGAACAATTGGTTCCTTACCGAGAACTTGGGATGTCGGTTCCAGCGCCAGAACTTGTGATATGAGTTCCATAGGTAGGACTTGAAAGGGCGATGGTGAAGCGGCGATTACTCAAGGAGCAATCGCGTGAGCGATATAAACATAAAAGTCACCCTGACGAAAATAAAAAAATCTGAACTTACACTACCTAGGCAATTGTCTAGGAACTAACTACCTATGGATGGATTTGACTCAATATGAATCGTAGGCGATCGTAGTCATCTTTCAACAGTACACTTAGAGTACGTCCAGCCTTGATGAGCCATTGTCGGTCAGCTTTGCGTAACTGATAGACATCTCGAATCGCAGCTGCAGTCAAAGAATCTATTGGCGCACCGTTGATCGAAAGCAGTGTCCGCAAAAAATCTAGTTCTTCGGTAAACTTAACAATTGCTTCTGGCTCACACCGATAAACTGCTTGATGAATTTGCGGGGGACGTGGTGGTAGATACTGATATAGCCTAGGGTTAGAACCTCTACTATGAGACGGCTGCTCAAATCCCACGATCGCCGCACGGAATTCTGATTTGAGCATGGCAAATATTTGGGGTTGTTCCTCTCGTAAATCCTGCAAAGACATCCCCAAAGCCACAGCCCGATGTACAGAATCTATAGGCGAAGTAGTGGCATAATATACCACAGCATAAACGTGATTGCCTGATTCTTCATCCATAGAACGAACCCAACTACCAAAAGGAGGCATTGGGGGAAAACTCAAGTCTTCCGGTTCCAAACATTGTGCCAGAAATTCGGTAGTAGTCGTTTCGATTACCTCCCCAATATGATCAGGGTGGCGATCGCCAGTGGCAAACTGTGGTAGAGGAAGGCGCATAGTAGTTAGAAGTTAGGAGTGGGTAGGGGCGGGTTAACGAGTAAATCTGTGGGTAGACTACATTCAAAATAAACCCGCCTGTACAGGAGGCGCGGAGTGAGGAGTTATCAGTTATGCTCTTCACTGCTAACCGCAACTCCTCACGCCTCACTCTTCACTAAAATTTATTTGCCTTTTTTCTTCCCTGTGGTCTCCACTACTTCCAATTCCGGTAAGCGAAAGGTAACTAATTTATCCCAGTTACCACCTTCAAACAGTACGGCTACCTTACCATCACTTACCCGTTGCACGAGTCCTTCATATCGATAATAGGTATCTGCGGGATTCTTGACGCGAACAGTTGCTCCAGGCAGAATCATGATTTGTCTCCTCGCTTATTTCCTCTTAATAGCTTAATACTTGTCAGTTGTCCTTTGTCAGTTGTCCTTTACTAACTGACCCATGACCCATGACTTACGAATAATACTTCTGCCGTTGACGGAAGTTTGCCACGGATTCTACTATTCCCAAAGAAATGAAGTTTGTCAGCATGGCAGAACGGCCGTAACTCATCCAGGGTAAGGGAATTCCTGCCACTGGTGCTAAACCAACGGTCATACCAACGTTAACAATTAGCTGAAAGACGATCATGGACAACACACCAATCGCCAACAACGAGCCAAAGTTATCTTTGGCGGTTTGAGCTACATGCAGTAAACGCAAGCAAATTAAGCAGAAGATAAATAATACTACCAAACACCCAATAAAACCGAATTCTTCGCCGACGGCGGAGAAAATAAAGTCTGTATGTTGTTCGGGTACGAAGTTCAGTTGGGTCATCGGACCCTTGAATAGACCCCATCCCCAAACTTCACCAGCACCAATAGCGATGCGAGATTGAATGAGGTGATATCCAGCACCGAGGGGGTCATGATCGGGGTTGATAAATACAGTGATCCGGTTTTTTTGATACTCTTTCAACAAATGGTTCCAGGCGAAAACTCCTAATTCACCACCCAGCATGTTGAGAGCGAATGAGCCTAGGCCGCTGAGGCCAAATCGCCGCCAGGGGAGAGTCTGCCAGCCTAAAATACCCATTGCCACAGCCCAAACTATGCCTAAGGGAGTGAAATATAGTTCTTTGAACAGAACTATAGGCTCTGCTAAGGGCCAAGATGTACTAAATAAAATGGCAGCTATTACCGGAGAAATCAACAGTATCAACCAGCCTGGGTTGGCATTTGCCCAATAGAGCATTCCAATCACAATCGCGCCATATACCAGTGATGTTGCCAAATCTGGTTGCAAAAATATCAATCCCCAAGGAAGAGCCGTGATTGCCAGGAGGCGGATTACACTGTCAAGAGAGGAAGCTGTGCGCTTGTGTAATAAAGCTGCTAAGGTAATAATCATGCCTATCTTGGCAAATTCTGAGGGTTGCACGTTGAAACCCGCAATATTAATCCACCGTTGTGCGCCTTTAGCGCTACTACCAACGAGCATTACGGCAATGAGACTGACGTTGGTCAGAGCATATATTACCCAGTGCCACTGCAGTAGGGATTCGTAACGGCTGCGTGCTATAAATAACGCAATTACACTGCCAATACCAGCTACCGCCCAGTGCCACCACCAGTCAGTTACTGGCTGGTTCAGTTCCGTACTCAGGATCATCAGGCCGCCAAAGAAGCTGACACCAACAGTTAAGCAAAATAGTAGCCAATCTATTTGCTGCCAGGGTTTAAACCAATTCTTCCAGCGAATTTTCGGGAGCGAACGTTTTAACAACATTGTGCGAGTTTAGACAGTAGTTATTAGATTTTAAATTTAGTCTCTACTAAAAATCTGTATTCCCAGGCTATAGCCAAGGAACCAGATAAAAATTTAATTTTCTTATGTCAGGGCAGCAACCGATACTTTACCTGCTATTGTGAGGGCGATCGCTGTTAATGCTTTGGCTGAGGCTGAATCTGGCTGGCCAACGACGATGGGGATACCGTTATCACCACCAACTCTAGTGGAAATCTCTAGGGGTACGCACCCCAATAAGGGTACTCCTAACTCAGTAGCTGTTTTCTGTCCACCACCAGAACCAAAAATGTCATACTGCTTATCTGGCAGATCGGGTGGAATAAAATAGCTCATATTTTCCACTATCCCCAATACCGGTACGTTCATCTGCTGAAACATCCGCAATCCCTTGCGGGAATCTAGCAAAGCTACGGTTTGCGGTGTAGTTACAATCACTGCGCCTGCCATTGGGACTGCTTGTGTTAAAGTTAACTGAGCATCTCCCGTACCCGGTGGCATATCGACAATTAAATAGTCGAGTTCGCCCCATTCTACTTGATAGAGAAACTGGCGGATTACTCCATTTAGCATTGGTCCGCGCCAAATCACTGGTTGATCTCGGTCAATCAAAAAGCCCATTGAGACTAATTTGACGCCGTGATTAAAAGCTGGTTCGAGTATGTCACCTTTGTCGCTAGAGCGGACGGCAATTTCAGCATCCGTCAGCCCCAGCATGGTGGGGTCATTGGGTCCATAAATATCGGCATCAAGTAAACCGACTTTTGCCCCTGTTTGTGCTAAGGCCACCGCTACATTCACTGCCACTGTACTTTTACCAACGCCGCCTTTGCCACTGGAAACAGCAATAATATTTTTGACACCAGTAATGCCAGTACGGTCAGGTAAGCTTTTCTGTTGGGGTGTTTCTGCTGTCACTTCAACACTAATATCAGTCACACCAGGGAGTTTCTTAACAGCCAGCTTACAATCTTCGACGATAAATTCGCGTAAGGGACAGGCGGGTGTGGTCAACACCAACGTGAAGCTAACCTTACCGCCGTCAATTTTAACGTTGCGAATCATATTCAGTTCTACCAGACTTTTTTGCAGTTCTGGATCTTGTACTGGTCGCAACACTTCTAGGACAGAGCGGGAATCGAGGACATCGTACATAGTGTTTTCACTTTACCGCCGTAACAAGAATTAACTTTTTTTCAAAATCATCTACATTAAGATCTTAACTTTCTTTAGGTATGGGAGATTTGTCATTTGTCATTTGTCATTTGTCATTTGTCTCCACTCCCCCATCCCCAGTCCCTAATCCCCAGTCCCCAGTCCCCAGCGATGCACTGAGCTTGCCGAAGTGTCCCTAATCCCCAGTCCCCAGTCCCCAGCGATGCACTGAGCTTGCCGAAGTGTCCCCAGTCCCTAAGATGTGATTCAGAGATTTTTTCTGAGATACCGCTTGTAATGCAGCCTTTTCTACGGCCTCAACTAATGAGCGTGCGACACGATCAGCATAAGGACGGGACAAGGGCCAGATCAAAGGCGATAACCAACCGCGTAGGTTCACAGAATAAGATAAACAAGTGCCACATACTGTTGACTCTACTTTGTAAGTGACTCGTTCTTCTATGCCAGGAATCGCTAACACTCGGATACTCAGCATTTCTCGGTGATTGACCCGCTCCACAAAAATTTGAATTGGTATTGGCGAAAAGCGTGTCATCGCCTGGAAAATCAAACCGGGTTTGGGCACTAATCCATAGGGAACGTTAGTACTCTTGAGTAGTGGATGCCATGAAACGTCTGTTAAGTCAACTACTTGTTGCCAAAGTTCATCTACAGACGCTGAACTAATCTCTCGATAGGTTCGCACTAGAGAAGCGCAAAATCGACGACGTTTCCGATGGATAAATTTGGATAACCAACCTCGCATTTGCCTAATCCTCTTCGGTACAAACATTTTGTCGATTTTGAATGGTAGCTTGATTTCCGCCGTGGTCTGTTAGTTGCTTTTTTTTGACTACCAATCTGTTACTTTTCTTAACTTTTTTTTTACCAATCCGCGAATAAATCGGCTTTCTGGTATCGTAATGTATATATGCTATTAGGATTTCAAGCAAAACTACACAAAAGCAAAACTACACAAAGGTAAAAGCCCAAAGGTAAGAACGTTAATAACTAGTTCCTGTTTTATTAACAATAACTAAATTTTATTAAGTTTCTTGACCAGAAGAATTAGACATCCACATTCTGGTAACGTTATCTTATATGCTACTAGGATTTAAAACACATACTCAGCGCCGACGCTTACAGGTAGAAGCAAGGAGAAAATGGTAGCAATTGTTAGCATTTTCGGATCGGATTTCAATGCTTCTTTTTGTTGGCTCTGATTGCTCAGAAATTTTTTAATAAAAATGTCTGGCTGTAAAAATTGTAATTTAGGTTCGGGAATCTATGCTGACCAATTCACAAACCCCTACTCTGATAGCAGAATCATCTAAGTTCTTACCGCCTACTGACGCCCAGACTAGGGTTAGTCAGTTTATGCAACAATTGCAAGACGAAATTACTCAAGCGTTGTCTCAACTGGATGGGGCTGCTAAATTCCATGAAGATAGTTGGAAACGCCCAGAAGGGGGTGGAGGTCGATCGCGTATTTTGCGTGATGGCGCAATCTTTGAACAAGCAGGTGTAAATTTTTCTGAGGTTTGGGGTTCCCATTTGCCCCCTTCGATTCTAGCCCAACGGCCAGAAGCCGCCGGACATGGCTTTTATGCTACAGGGACTTCACTGGTGTTACATCCTCGCAGCCCCTATATACCTACAGTCCACCTAAATTATCGCTATTTTGAAGCAGGTCCAGTGTGGTGGTTTGGTGGTGGCGCTGATTTGACACCATACTACCCCTTTGCTGAAGATGCAGCCCATTTCCATAAAACATTTAAACAGGCTTGTGACCGACACCACAGTGAATATTATCCGGTATTTAAACGCTGGTGTGATGAGTATTTTTACCTGAAACATCGTGGCGAGATGCGGGGTGTTGGTGGGATATTTTTGGATTACCAAGATGGTCAAGGTGCTATATATCGCGGTCCTGAGCCGAATGGCGAAGCGGCTAATTATAGCAATCAAGTGGGAACGCTAGAGCAACGTAGTTGGGAAGATTTATTTGCCTTGGTGCAAGACTGCGGCCGAGCCTTTTTGCCAGCCTACGTACCAATTGTAAACCGGCGCGAGGGCATCGAATATGGCGATCGCGAACGGAATTTTCAACTTTATCGTCGGGGTAGGTATGTAGAATTTAACTTGGTATATGACCGAGGTACTATTTTTGGTCTACAAACCAACGGACGCACAGAATCAATTCTCATGTCCCTACCACCCTTGGTGCGCTGGGAATACGGTTATCAACCAGAACCCAATTCCCCCGAAGCACAGTTGTATGAAATCTTCCTGAAGCCTCAAGATTGGATTAACTGGACAACCAATAAAAGTGCTTAGGGCTGAATCCTGATTTATGAATTGACACTCCCACGGCTAAAAGCCGATGGGATTCTTGTTTCATTCAGTCCACTTACCATGATTAGTTTCCCAATCATGCCAGAGGTGGGTCTGTCCGCAAGCTTTTTACTCCATTACAGAAGCCAGATCCGGTATGCCCTACCGTACTGTTTCGACCAAAACCTTGGTTTTCTGGTACTTGTTGCTTGTTGGCGAAGCCTTCCCGAAGGGTAGATTTTACCTGTGCAAGCATTCCTGCACAGAACCCCCTATCTTTAGTTTTCAAGGTGCGATGCCTTTCGGCTCTGGGTTTTTTAAGTGGTTAAATACCCTGACCACTATAATCAAGATACCACATAAATAGGTATCTTGATATGCCCAAGCCTGAGATTTTTATAACTTTTCGTGTAACAGAGGCAGAAAAAGAATTGCTCAAGCAATACTGCGATCAAGAAGGCAGAACCCAAACAGACATTTTGCGGGAATTGATTAGAGGACTAAGACGGCGGCTAAAGCCGCACTCTTTGCATCCCACCCCTTAAGGACGCAGCAGACTGAAAATTTTTCGGATTTTCAGTCTGCTGCTGGTGGGCTTTCTGCTCCAACACTTGTAATTGTTAAAGCAGTGTAAAGCACCAAATTCTGCGGTGCTTTACGGCAAATAATCTAAATTTATGACCAAAATTAGGCATTAGCTTGCGGCGTAACACAATGCTAGTCAAACGGGAGCAAGATCCACACCGATTTTTGCCTACCCTGGAGAATTTAATGTTTACTTTATAAATGACGTTTGAGTGGTAAATAAAACTCCACAAATCTACCTACAAGGATAAACTCAGTCTGTTTTGTGTCGGCTTGATTGTCTGCATCTTAATGCCTCATTTTTTGATTTTCTTAACTTATGACTCGTGTCTTGCTCCTCAGCACGATTTTGGTGGGTTAAAATACTAAAGGTAAGCACTTAGAAAAAAAGTGACAATTTAAGCTGGAGCTTGTTAATCTCAAGTATCAGCACTGCATAATTTTGTTAGTGGTGAGTTAACTAATGGTCATACCAGTGACGGGAAAATCGAGATTCCTAGAACAGGAAATCGCAGACCTTACCAGTAACAGTCTAAATACAGTAGCAGTTCATTTTGATAGAAGTGCCACACGGAGGCTTAGTGATTCAGATAGAGCAACAAACCTATACAACCCAAGACGGTAATACCGTTATTGTCTTGACACCAGCAGGACGTCTAGACATCACCACAGCTTGGCAATTTCGCCTGAAGTTACAAGAGTGTATTTCTAAACTCAGCCGTCACGTAGTGGTGAATCTCGGCCAGGTCAATTTTATTGATAGTTCTGGTCTGACTTCTTTGGTAGCTGGGATGCGTGATGCTGATAAAGTTAAGGGTAGCTTCCGTATTTGTAATGTACATCCAGAAGCCAAACTCGTGTTTGAAGTGACCATGATGGATACGGTATTTGAAATTTTTGAAACAGAGGAGGAAGCTTTAGAAGGTGTACCCCGTAGTATTGCTAGCTAACAAAAGTGTTGAGTCCTGAATTTTGAGTTCTGAGTTTTAAGGATAGGACATAAGGAGAACGGGATAGTAAATTGGCTGATTTTTTACTTGATACTCAGCACTTTGCACTCAGGATTCAGTATTGGTGTAGCTTGGTGTAGCTATAAAGTCCTAAAATAGCTCCCCAAGTGGTTTTTTCAGTCACAGATGCATTGTCAATTACCTGGTCTGGTGCAAAAACCTCAACTTGGCAAAGTAGCCTTTAAGGGACAGCTTTCCTCAGTTGACAATAAAATAGAGATAATATAGAAAAATATTGACGATCTTTTGTTGCTAAAAACCAGTAATTCATGTAAAATAATGAATTATCTCAAATTCCTTCGCGTCCTTTGCGTCTTTGTGGTTCATTGCTTTACCCAGCAAAGTTTGTCTGGTGGACTACTAGACTTGTCTAGGATTTATATAGCAGAATAAAGATACGTCGCCCTTAACATTTTCTTTGTGAATAACGTCCGTACCGTCTCTGATACAAAGCGAACATTTTACACCCTTCACACCCGCCCAATCAACACGATTTATCGTCGGGTAGTGGAAGAGTTGATGGTGGAAATGCATCTGCTGTCAGTCAATAACGATTTTAGCTACAATTCAATTTATGCCTTGGGCGTTGTCACAACCTTTGACCGCTTCATGCAAGGCTACCAACCAGAACAGGATCAAGAATCAATTTTTAACGCCATCATTCGTGCTGTAGAGCAAGACCCGCAACGCTACAGACAGGATGCTGAACGATTGCAAGCCGTAGCGAAAAGTTTGCCCATCTCTGATTTAATTGGGTGGCTGAGTCAAAGTACTCAGTTACATCAAGATGACGAATTACAAGCACAACTGCAGGCGATCGCTAACGATCCTAACTTTAAATACAGTCGCTTATTAGCAATTGGTTTATTCTCGTTATTAGAAGCGTCAGATCCAGAATTAGTCAAAAACGAAAAGCAACGTAATGCGGCTCTAAAAACGATTGCTACAGGTTTGCATCTGTCTGATGAAAAACTCAGCAAAGATTTAGACCTATACCGTTCTAACCTAGACAAGATAGAACAAGCATTGGTGGTAATGGCAGATATTCTGTCAGCTGATCGCAAAAAACGTGAACAGCGCAAACAACAAACTACCCCAGTCGCTCCTCCTGGTGCCAACGAATAGTCTATAAGGGACTGGGGATTGGGGATTGGGGATTGGGGACTAGAAAGAATATTTTCTACTCACCCATCCCCCAATTTTTTATCTTTGAGGAGCAGTATTAGGGTTTGTGTTTCCCGGTGCTACAGGCGCTTGGGGAAGTGGTACATTGGGAACCACGGGAGCAACCCCAGGATTGACAGGACTGACGCCTGCTCCTGGTGCGGTGGGGAAGGGAGCTTGGTAGGGGTTAAAATTTCCTTGGGGATTGGCGCCAGGAACTGGTATGGTGTTGGGTATATTTGGTATTGGTGCTGCACCAGGGTTAGTTGGGAAAGCGGGCGCCACAGGCTGGTTTGAGGTCGGCGATGGTTCAGAAGATCCTGGTATAATGCCCAAAGACACGCGATCGCCTCCCACTTGTCGCAACAAATCCAATGTCTCGATCACATCATTGTAAGTTGCTGTCCGTGACGCATTTAGCACCAAAACCCCAGTAGGATTTTGTTGGACATACTCCTTTAACCTCTGGGCTAACTGATCCCGTGTTACCTGGTCTTTTTCCACAAAAGTTTTACCCACAGCATCGATAGTCACAGGTAAAATATTACTTTTACCCTGCTGTGAACTGATATTAGATGATGTACCTGTGCTGGCTTTGGGTAAATCAACATTAATTGCTTGTTGGCGAGTGAATTGCAAACCTGCCAACAAAAAAAATGTCAGAATACAAAAAACGACATCAATTAATGGAATGATTTGAATTTGGACTTCTTCGACTGGACTCTGTAGATTAACTTTCATCGTCTGACCTTAACACCTGCTTTGGGGGTTGAATTCTGGAAACGAGATCAAGGGGACAAGGGAAATTGTTCCCTTGTCGGTTTCCCGGTCTCCAAGTCCAGTGTTAACTATTGTTCAGGAGATTGGGGTTCCTCCAAAGTTTCCGCTGGAGGCTCGGAAAACTTGTTTTTACCACGTTTACGGGGTGGAGTAAAACTTTCTTGTGAGGGTGGTCGCACGATAATCGATGTACTATTACTAAAATCAGGCGGCGACTGACGGTAGATTAACTCCAAATCATTCCCGGCTTTACGGAAAACTTTGACTTGGTTGACAACAAAACTCTGAAATAGGCGGTAAAATACCAAACTAACAATAGCAACGATTAGTCCACTTGCCGTACTAATTAAGGATTCACCAATCCCTGTAGTCACTCCAGCTGCAGATTCGGTGCCCAAATCGCCAATGCGAATCGCTCGCAGAGACTGAATTAAGCCCAAAACCGTACCCAACAACCCCAACAGTGGCGCCAGAGCTATCACAGATTCTAAAAGTTTTTCGCCCCGTCGCATTCCTGCTAACTCATCTTCCGCTGTTGACTCTAGGGCCAGTCGAAAAGTTTCCGGATCATTCTTTTGTAGGCGTAGGGGAGCGTAGAGAAAACGTCCAATTGGCTGATTAGTTGCTTGATTTGCAGTTTCCGCTGCTGCTTCCCAACGATTATCATAAGCAGCATCGAGGACACTATTGACTATTTCCTTTTCCTGGGTCAACATTCGCAACCAGAACCACAGACGCTCAAAAATTACACTTAACGACAGAATCGACAGCGCCAGCAGAGGCCACATCGCTGGACCGCCCTTGTGAAAAAGATCTAAAATATCCACTGTTTAGGTTTCCTCCCTCCATTTCTAGAGCAACTATCCCAGAGCATTTTAATTCTAGAGATTAATGGACCAACATACTCAGGTGCAGGGGCACAGGTCAGGTATTTGGTTATAAACTACGAGTAGCATCATCCAGACTAACTTGGGCGGTTATTCCCACCGGGAGTTTAGAACATAATTTGCCAAAATAAAAGGTAACTGGAGGCTTAAAAAATGAACTTCTCAATCCAATCACTTTACACCTGGTATCGCGATTTGCTTCGTAACCCAAAGTACCGTTGGTGGATAATTTTGGGAACCATAGTCTATTTAATCAGTCCCATTGATATTGCCCCAGATTTTATACCTATTGTGGGACAAATAGATGATGTTTTCCTGTTGACCCTGTTGGTTACTGAAGTGTCTGGACTAGTGATTGATGGCTGGAAAGTCCGCAAAGGTAATGTGGATACCACAGCCCCAAATGCTCCCGATGATTCTACCTCCACCGCAAATACTATCGATGTTGATGGCATTTCTGTCAAGTAATGTTGCGAACAATATAAGATTTTAAATTTCCCCTGCTGTGGAAGTGGGGGAGATTTTTTTTAACGCAGAGGAACACGGAGGAAAGCGCGGAGGGACGCAGAGAAAGACCCTACTAGTGTGCCATCTGGATAATTCCTCTAAATTTACACATAATATGGTATAATAAAGGGCAATTATACCATATTGTGTCAAAGTTTAAGATATGTGATGCTTGCAGCAAGCTTTGCTATCGCAGCCATAACGAAACTTCAGCGGTAAAAATATGGAAGCTAGTTTGTATGAGACGGATTTTTATCGGTGGACGATAGAACAGTCCGAACGGTTGCGTCTTGGTCAGTTTAACGAACTGGATCTAGCAAATTTAGCTGAGGAAATTGCATCTTTGGGGAGACAGGAAAGACGAGAACTAGAAAATCGGTTGGGTGTTTTGATTGGACATTTGCTCAAATGGGAATATCAGCCAGAAAAGCGCACGCGAAGTTGGCAGGTGACAATTAATACCCAAAGGCGCGAGATTCAAAAGCTTTTGGGAGATAATCCCAGTCTGAAATCATACTTAGATCTAGCAGCAATAGAAGGTTTTGTGTCAGGATTAGATTTGATGCTGGCTGAAACATCCATCAAGAAAAAAGTATTACCTTCTGACTGTCCTTATACAATTGGGCAGATTTTTGATTCCAGTTTTCCTGTTGGTATGGAAACAGAATTTGATTGATACGGTTGTCATTTGTCATTTGTTATTTGTCATTTGTTATTTGTCATTTGTCATTTGTCATTTGTCATTTGTCATTTGTCATTGGTAAGGATTTGAGGTATATTTACCTTTTGTAATATGTCAAAAGGTTACAGTTAAAAATCTTTGACAAACTCGGTCAAGAAGCGGAACGCCTTTAAAATATAACTGGCGCAATCTCTCGGAGAGGTATTGTAAAATGATCGCCAGGCTAAACCTTTGTCTTCGTCATAGCGATCGCCTTTTTCGGGATGTTGTTCTAACCATGCTAATCTGACGGCATGACCGATTAATACGTCTAAGACGATATATTCTTCGATTTGCAGGCTGGGGTTATTGGAGGCGATCGCTGCTAATTCTATCATGGCTTCGATATTAACTTGGCGATATTCTGGGGCTTCGATTTTATTCAGCAGATGTTCGATGCGTAAGGCAAAATTCTTTTCTCCTGCTGTCATTTCTGACAACATTAATTCACTATCCAAGCGATTGCGTCGTTCTAGTTTATCACCAATTACTAGGCCTTTGCAATGTTGCATTACTAGCCAAACTTGTTGAAAAAATCCTTTGGGTACGCGGTTGAGCGCTCCTTCGGCTTGGCGGTACCGTCGCCAACCGCCTGATGGTGTTTCTATATCTTCGGCTATTGTGGGGATGATTACCCAATCAATGTCACTTTCTTTTTGTTTGACGTGGAGTGATTCTTGCTGACGTAATAAATCTCTCATTCCGCTATATCCAGTTAATACCTGACGTAGGCGGATTTTCACTTCAAATGGTGAAAGTTGCATCAAATTTTCGTATGCTTCGTCTTGAGTGAGTTTTAATTCTCTGGCGATTTCGCTAGTAATTAATAAGATAAGATAGCCAACTCTCAAGGTTAGCAGTCCTCGAAATAGTTCTGGTTCTGCTTTGATTAAACTGCTAAGATAAATCAGAATTTCTTGGGTGAGTACGCGATCGCGAATATCTTCACGGCAAAATTCATTGATTTTTTCGACTATTTCGCTGTGGGATATGGGTACGGTAATGACTGAGGCTTCGGTGTAAGCTTTACCTACGGCGATTTGTTTACCTCGCACCAAAATACTTGTCACTACGTCCGACAAGCTGATATCAGCCATTTGTCTCAACCCCGCAGCGCGTCGCACTACAGTCCAAATGCTTAATTCCCCCGCTCTGGTGTACACTTCATCTAGTAAATCTGCCACTTTCACAGGATTTCTAGGTCCACCAAAGCCGGTATCAAACTCTAGTCCTTGCAAGCGGGTTAAAGTCTGTAATAATTCAATTTGCTCGTAGAGATTTTCTGATGACCGCAAATAAGAAAGTAACATTCCCAAGTTGGTTTCGCACTCCATCTGAAATTCTTGGGTATGTCCTAATAGCCAATTTTTATTAGCATGATAAGCCAGATAACAGCAACGCAATCCCGCATTTTTCACTTCCGAGGAAGGTAATTGTGTTTTTAGAAGATTCACCCGTTCTGTGGCTGCTGTTAACATTAGCTGATTGAGTCTGCCTAATTTTACCCGCACGTTGTTACATACACCATTTCTCAGTTCTTCCATCAGTTCTAGTAAGGCTTGAGAACCAATTTCTAACATGGTGTGGGTCAACATTAAGGTGAGGATGGGACGCCCTAAATCGCTCCAATATTTTTGAATATAACTGAGTTCACTTCTAATTTGATCGACCAAAAAATGGTAATCAAAGGTTAAGTAAAATTGCTGATAGTCTAAAACTGAGGGCAAAAACACGATTGTTTTATCGTGAATCCGAAAAATTCTGGCTGTTGTTAAACTCCGCAGCCTGCGGATCGGGCGTCCAGTTAAACCAAGTTTATCGTTGCGACCAATTTGGGCATAAATATCTGATAGTTCTTCGGTATTTCTGACTTGAATTGGCGCTATTTGCTTGGGTGTTTGGGTTTCAATTCCGTGGACTTCTAATTTTTTCTGTAAATCTTCATCGGCGGCGATTAAGGCAATTTGTACCAAGGCTTCGCGATTTTTCCCGACACATAAATGTCTACCCAATGGGTCGATATCCCCTACCGCGATTAAGCCTTCACTTAACATTTGCGCCAAAAGATATAAACTTTGTGCCCACACAAGTGGTATATTTTCATTGGGCAATCGGGGCTGAGTTTGGGGTGCTAATTTTTCAGCTTCTACGTTTTTTAATGGCACATAATATAGTTCTGGTAATAACAGCAAGCCATCCTGTTCTACGAGTAATGAATCTAGGAGTTGTTGATATTTTTTAACTTGCTCTTTATCGCCGCGAAACAATCCATCTAAAACTAAATAAGTAAAAAATAACGGCCATTCGCATTCAATATCTTCAAATTGCTTGAGTTCCCACGGTTCATAGTGCAAACGTTGGGTGTCTTCTAAAACGGTTTGGTGTCCATCGCGCAGGAACCTTTTACAGCCGTATTTTCCTTGGAGTTTGTTGATGATATCGTTAAAAGTGCGATCGCGTAAATTTACATCTTCCACCGCAAAAGCCGGATAACTAATAATACTCAACAATGCCGCATCAATTTCTTTGGAACTAGATTCTCTCGGTAATAAGGATTCTAATGTAATTCGGGTGCGGGCGATTTCATCTGGTAGCGCATGAATCACGGATGCTTGACTACCACGCACGCCAAACAAATCTAGTCCGTTGATGGCTTCTAAGGCGGCTTTAGCCATACCTATAGAACTGGCGTTTAATTCCGCACTACCATGATTAATTTTGTTACCCCGTTCCCAAATCCCGTAATCTGGTGTGCGATATGCGCGTCCAATATAGTAAACTAGATTTTGGACAAAATCAACTTCATCAAGCGTATAAATTATTGACAATCCCGAAGCGGTCATTTGCGCCAACATCAGTAAAAATATAGATGTGGCATCAATTTGTAAATGTCCCCATTCATCGTCACCAACAACAATATCACCCGTAGCGGTGTTGTACTTGGCGTGTAACCCATCCAATGGCGATTGAGTATGTTTAAATTGCTCGACTTTATGCGCCTGTCGCATCATAGCAAACAGCAACCCGCGCATCAGCTTAATCACACTGCATTCTAGCTCATAAGTGCGTCCTCGATCTTCATCAACCTTGCGGTAGGCAAGTGCTAAACCCCAAACAGCCAAAATACTATAAACGTTGTCTCGTACCCACGCATCTGTATAATCACCGTGGGCTGTTATCGCTGTACTCGCAGGTAGCAAACCAGTAATCGGATTTTGACGTTTAAGAATGATTGTCTTGATTTGCTGGTAGTAATTCTCCAGATGAGTTTGCAATTCGCTGGACGTTTTCATGATTTTATTTTGAGCGACTTGGGGAATTCGACCGATGGAATTACAGCCGAGGGGGGTCTCAATTTTTTATTATCTCGTGTTCCTAGGCACCAAATCACGAAATTGTTAATGAACCATAACCAAAATGGGAGATTTCTGCCAAAAATTATCTATTGACTCTTGTCAAAAGTATCAGAGCTTATAAGCGCTTAGACTATATAATAGACCATTAGACCAGCCGTGATTAAAAATGAAATTGGCTGAATTATCGCAGCAAGCGTTAGCAAAAATCAAGTCCGTTCGATGGGATCGGATTATCGAAAAACACGAAGGACCAGAAGATTGGGCTGGAGTTCTTCGCTACTCCCAGCCAGAATTTATCATGATTGAGGGACACCCTGTCCTGTTACCTGTTGACAAATCCCATCACGCCAATATTACCATTTGGCGTTCAGTTTTTAGTTTTGACGGCAATTCCTTGACTTTATTCCTCAAGGATACAACTTTTGATGATGACCCCTTTTTCTGCGGCTTTATGGCTGTGTGCGATCGCGTTGTCGGCGAAAATTTTTTCTTGGCTATTTTATATCACGAATGGTTTGTAATTGAGCAATCGCCGCTCTTTGAATAACTTTAAATGAGTATTAACGTAGGTAGTTAGTAGGGTGCGTCAGTATCAATATTTTCTTGGTGTTTCCAGGGTTTCTCGTCGCTGACGCACCCTACAGATAATTTGGCGTCAACCAATGATGATGTATTGCGAAAAGTCACGGGGTTTCTGTCAGATGTCTGGGATAATTGTTATCCTGTTATTTAAGCAAGATATCTGCTGGTTGGTGTGGACTATAACAGGTGTCCCCTACGCTGTGCTACCTCGTCAATCAAGATGACAAAAAAGCCACCAGTGACGCTGCGCCCAATTAGCTTATGAGCCGAAACCCAGATTTTCTGGTAAAGGTTCGTAGTTTTGCGTAAATTCGTAGTCTTGAGGTTGGTAGTTGCGCTTAAGAGCGGGAAAGCCTTGCTAATAGAGATGAAGCGCAACTACGAGCTATAAATTTAATTTCCTAACAATAGGGACTTAGGAAATATTGTGTTAAGTCAAACCAAGTAGATGAGATTTAACAGCCTGATAAGTGTTTAATAGCGCTTAAACAGATTTTGGCTCAAAGTGGTAGAAGTAATAATACTAGATATTTGCCTGAACAAGGGTGTTAATATTCAGTATATTTACATACTACAACTTTTGATATTAAAATAAATAGCACTCATTGTGTGGTGTTATTTTTGACTTTGTGAAGTTTCGGAATAAATTCATTTATTGGCTTGACACAGACTTAAAGAGTAGTAAAATCTACTTTAATTAAACGAAAATCAGGGCTTTGAGTAAGTTACTTGTGTGGAAGACCACATATTTTGTACACTGATACTTGCATCTACCGGATTACACTATTCCGGGTTAGTATTATGACTTAGTGATGCCTGATTAGATATCGATATTGAATTGTTGAATTTTATGGACCAAAGTCCACAAGACGGCAATATTAACCTCTTCTAAGCTGGTGAGCGTGTGTATCCCAGCGAGGGGGAGACCATAGGAGGTATTATGCTCATACAAGACATTCGCAATTCAGTTGTTGAGGTTTCTGACTTAAACCAGCTCAAATGGGATTTAAATCATGTACAACCCGTTGACGTCGGGGAGTACATTACACAATTGTCTAAAAAACAGCGGGCGATCGCATTCCGGTTGCTGAACAAGGCTCAAGCTATTGATGTCTTTGAATATCTACCGACAGAAGTACAGGAAGAATTGATCAATTCTCTCCATGATGTCCAGGTAGTGCAACTTGTAGAGGCCATGAGTCCTGATGAACGCGCCGAATTGTTTGACGAGCTACCTGCTGGGGTAATCAAACGATTATTACAGGAACTGAGTCCAGAACAAAGACAAGCAACCGCGACTATACTAGGTTATCCAGAAGGTACCGCCGGACGGGTGATGACGACGGAATATGTCCGGTTACAGGAAGGATTAACTGTAGGCGAAGCCCTAAGTAAAATCCGCCGTCAGGATGAAGACAAGGAGACGATTTACTACGCCTACGTCACAGACAATAATCGGACTTTGGTTAGTGTTGTATCTCTGCGCCAGCTGCTATTTACTTTTCCCGAGGTTTTCATCCGAGATATTGCTAGCGATCGCGTCATCAAGGTGAGAACGGAAACTTCTCAGGAAGAAGTCGCCCAAATCATGAAGCGCTATGACTTAATCGCTATCCCCGTAGTTGACCGGGAAGACCGATTGGTCGGCATTATCACAATTGATGATGTCATCGATATCATGGAAGAGGAAGCAACAGAAGATATTCAAAAATTGGCGGGTGTCAGTGGCGATGAAGCTGCTTTATCTCCTCCCCAAGTTACGATTCTGAAACGCTTGCCTTGGTTATTGGGCATTATGGGACTATATATTGGTGCAGCCAGTGCGATCGCTCCCTTCCAGTCAGTGATTTCTGCTGTGCCGGTTCTCGCAGTTATTATGCCGATTTTTTCTAATACCGGTGGGACTGTAGGGATTCAAGCATTAACGGTAACAATTCGCGGTTTAGGTGTGGGTGAGGTGACGCCCAAAGATACGCTCAAAATTCTTCACAAAGAACTTTGTGCTGGTTTAGGAACTGCTTTGGCTTTAGCGGTGACGATGATTTTGCTTTCCCTGATTTGGGCCCGCCCTCAAGAGCGATGGGTAGCTTTAGTGGCGGGAATGGTCATGGCAACCAACACAATTGTAGCTGTTACACTTGGCACTTTACTACCAATGGGTTTGAAGCGACTGAAGCTTGACCCTGCTTTGGTGAGTGGTCCGTTAGTGACAACAATGCTGGATACTATCGGGTTTTTAACCTTTCTCAGCTTGATTTCTCTAGCTTTGAAGGTCTTCCATTTACCACAATAATCTGGCGAAAATTATGGCTAAGTTTCGCGCCTTTGACGAGTCCTTCCGGCTTTCTTGGGCGCATCCGCCATCAGGCGTCTTGATGAAAGATTATGCTTGAAATTATGCACTTTTGCTGCTAAGGAACTGAAATCTTGCCCTAGTTCTTTGATTCCCTTGACAGACATTAGCTGCATTTCTCAATGCATCATTTGTATATTTTCCAGAGCAATCGCTGATTTTGTGCTATTAATACCATTGAGAAAAATGTTGACGTCCGATGGATTGACACAACCCATATCCAAAATGGTATAACCTTGGTTTAATCATCAGCAAACTAAGCTAAAATCACACTCACATTCTCAATAATCTCATGAATTTTTGTGAATGTTTGCCAAAGATTAGCTACGGTGAAATATGCTGTTCAACATTTGACTTCCATCATTAGGGTGATCATTATGCCCAAGGGCGGTTGCTATAACTTTGACAAGCAAAGCAACTTGCTGCTGCGCTCACAAGAGTTGGAGAAAAATAGATGGATATGCAAATTTGATGTTTTTTAGCTTATTCTCTGGCTATGAGAAAGAGACTAGGGATTAGGGGCTAGGGACTAGCGAGTATTATTTTTACTTGCACCTTCCCCTCAATTACTCAGAACTTTTTCCAGTCAGTTAATCACGGAAAAATCCCACAACCAATTATGAAACTTAAGTAAATCACCGATAATAAACCAAACTATATTGCAAAACGTAAATACTCCCTAAGCACTTACCAATGACCCATGACGACCCTAACCAGTATGTTTTGCGCGTATCCACTGAACTATTTCTAGTTTTCAGTGTTTATTTTCAACTAAAAATCATCAACTGCGTAGACGAATAACGCATGAAAAATCTATTCCTATATCTTGAAGCTATATAATTTAAAAGCATAATGTCAAGAGAAAACAAAAGCAAGTACGCTATCCTGGGAATATTGAGCTTTGGTTCCCAGTCGGGTTACGACATCAAAAAGAAAATTGAAGCCAATACCAGCAACTTTTGGAATGAGAGCTACGGCCAAATTTACCCCATACTGAAACGATTGGTGGCTGAAGGACTGGCGACTCAATCGGTTGAGGCGCAAGTTGGTAAGCCAGATCGCCACGTTTATATGCTCACAGACAAAGGCTACAAAGAGTTGCAACAATGGTTGACGACACCTGTTGATCCGCAAGTAGACAGAATCGAGATTTTGTTAAAGCTATTCTTTGGACACCAGATGACTGTCGGCGACAATATTCGTCATTTGGAACAATTTCGCCATCAGCAACAAAAACTGCTACAAAAGTACATAGCTCTAGTAGAAGATGTGAAAATGCAAGAGGCAGAGAGCCTGAACGCTACCTACTGGCTAATGACAGCTAGCTACAAGCTGCATGTGACTCAGGCTCTGATTGGTTGGTGTGACGAGACCTTAGCTAAACTAAATCAGATGGCGAAACAAACATAGTACTTCGCCATACTACCTTGACTGTGTTTACGGTGATTACTTTGTCTTCAGGACTAAAGTCCTGACAAACCCAAGGATTAATCAGTTCTCTTAAAGATATCTGTTTCGATAGAAGACAGGTGGTATTATTGCCTCTGCATATTTGACACTCGCACTCCCAGAAGGAGTGGGATTCTTGACTCATAGGGGATAAGCGTGAACTTACCCTCATCAAGCATTTTAACCCTCTGCCCGACAGATGCACACCAAAAACTGATAGTTATTTATGCCTACTACCACCTGGAATCGTCATCACATTCTTTCCCTAGCGGACTTCAGTGCTGTTGAGTACAATACTATTTTGCAAACTGCTGCAAGTTTTCAAGAGGTGCTATCACGACGGACGAAGAAAGTGCCAACCTTACAGGGACAGGTGGTGGCGAATTTATTTTTTGAACCGTCTACGCGCACTCGCAGTAGCTTTGAAATCGCTGCTAAACGCCTAAGTGCTGATACCCTGAACTTCGCAGCAGCTACTTCTTCGATGACCAAGGGAGAGACAATACTCGACACGGCCAAGACTTATTTGGCGATGGGAACTGATATTATGGTGATTCGCCATCGCGAGGCGGGGGTACCGAATGCGATCGCCCAGGAAATGGATCGTCTAGGTGTACGAGTCAGTGTTCTCAATGCTGGCGATGGTCAACATGAGCATCCTTCCCAAGCCCTGCTAGACTTATTTACCATCTGTACTTTAATTGACCCAACTAGTCCCAGGGTGGAACTATTAAAGGGGAAAAAAATTGCGATCGTTGGCGATATTCTGCATTCTCGCGTAGCCCGGTCGAATATCTGGAGTTTAACTGCCTGTGGTGCCCAAGTGCATCTAGCGGCACCCCCCACCCTGTTACCCAAATTATTTTCTGAATATTTTTCAGATTTTTCCGAAAGCTATGCTAATATAGAATCACAAACTCCTAATCCCCAACCCCGTAGAGATGACCCCCCAGGTCATCTCTACCCCAACCCCCATACTTCCCTGATAAATCGTCAGTTATTTTTACATTGGGATCTTGAACCAGCGTTGTGTGGCGCTGATTTTGTCATGACTTTGCGTCTCCAAAAGGAACGCATGACTGCTCATTTACTGCCAAGTTTGCGAGAATATCATCATTTGTTTGGGATTACACGCAACCAACTACAAGTATGTAAGCCCAACGTCAAAGTTTTGCATCCCGGACCAGTTAACCGTGGTGTGGAAATTAGCTCAGAATTAATGGATGACCCAGAATTTAGCCTAATTCAATCGCAAGTTACCAGTGGTGTAGCTGTGCGTATGGCACTGCTGTATTTAATCGGCAGTGGTAAAGCCTAATAACAGGATAAACTCAAAGCAAATCCTGGCAATACATTTTTCACTGATAATTCTGTGGGGAGATTTTGCACTTCCACGTCTTTTCCTGGGCAATAAATTTCCACTTGCTGCTGTTGGGGGTTAATTAACCATCCCAATAGCACCCCTGCATCCATATATTCTCGCATTTTTTGGCGTAGGGTATCTAAGTCGTCGGTTGCTGACCTTAATTCAATCACAAAATCCGGTGCTATCGGGGGAAACTTGCGTCTTTGGTAAGGAGTGAGTGCTTCCCAACGTTCCCGTTGAATCCAAGCCGCATCGGGGGAACGATCAGCTCCGTTGGGTAGTTTAAATATAGTAGAAGAACTAAAAGTATAACCCAGTCCCGTTTGCCGATTCCAGATTCCCAGATCAATAATTAAGTCTGCTTCTCGATTATAGCGTTTCTCGCCCTAGTGAGGTACATCGGTAAGGGCACGGCAGTGCCGTGCCCCTACATCGCGTGATACAATTTTGTACCTCATCTGAATAGGAAGTGCTATACCGCTTTCACCGCCAACGGGGGACATAATAATTAACTCTCCGCTAGCCGTTCGTTCAAATTTCAACTCGCGGTTATTTTGACATAGCTGATAGAATTGTTCGTCTGTCAGATGAACGGTGTCTAAATTTAATGTCAAAGGACTCATAACCTACACCTAGCCGGAATAGCCATTAAAATTATATCGTGGATCAGTCGCTAAGGATTACAATATTGATGAGAAGCAAAAAAAATGAACCAGCAATATATACTGTGGGTTGGCGATCGCCTAATTTATGAGCAAAGCCAAGATTCTGAACCCATCCGAGAGCTATACCTTTAGCAAATATGCCGAATTAGCCTACGATAGCGCCGATATCCTAGCTGAATTTGGTGTTACCCTTAATAATAGCTCACTCCAACTGCCACAGCAGTTACCAATTGATCCAGAACCACTGAGAAGAGAACTGCAAGAAAATCTCACGTTGGTAGATCCTGTTTCCGAGATAGCTAGACGTGAAGCACTGATCTTTCCGATGCTCAAAACTATTTGTAAATTTATTCAAGTACCACTGAAAATTGAATATCCTGTCAAAGTCAGCAATTGGCTCAAAGGCAGTTTTGATTATTTTATTCCTACTGAACAAAATTTGTTAGTGATTGAAGCGAAAAATGCCGATTTAGCAAGAGGTTTTACCCAACTGGCGGTAGAATTGATTGCCCTTGATCAATGGACTGATTCAACAGTTCCAATGCTCTATGGTACCGTGACAACAGGAGATACCTGGAAATTTGGCATTTTCCAACGCCAGGAAAAAATAGTTTATAAAGATATCAACACATACGCCGTTCCTAGCGATTTAAATTTAGTGCTTTCTGTTCTCTTTGGTATAATTTTAAGCTAAATGAACCCTCAAAATTTTAATCCCAGCCAACAAATTGGTTTCAATACCCAACAAACCCGCCCAAATGTTGGTTTACTACCAAATTTCCGTCAAATCTAAGACAAATCCTGGTAATACATCTTCTCCTGACAAATTAGCAGGATTGTCCAATATTTCCACATTTTGACCTAGCCTGTACATCTCGACCTTTTGGTTTTTTGGGTCAATCAACCATCCCAAAATTGCTCCATTTTCCATATATTCCCTCATTTTTGTGCGTAGGGTTTCTATATTGTCAGAGGGCGATCGCAACTCTACAACAAAATCTGGACAGATGGGAGCAAAACCTGCTTTTTCTTCTGGCGTCAGTCCGTTCCATCGCTCCAATTTGATCCAAGCTGCATCAGGTGAGCGATTTGCACCATTTGGTAAGTGGAATCCCGTAGAAGAGTTAAAAGCCTTCCCTAGCTTTTTGTCACGGTTCCATAGCCAGAGTTGTCCTTCAATATCTAAGTTCCGATTACCTGTCTCGCTGCCAGTGGGAGGCATGACGATTAACTCTCCTGTAGCAGTTCTTTCTAACCTTAAGTCACGGTTTACACCCGCAAGTTCTTGGAATTGCTCGTGACTGACTTTGAAGCTTTGGGGAATGGTGATGGTAGACTTTACCATATTTTGGGTCAACAACTAGCAGAATATAGTTTATATCGATCATTCGGGAATGGTGTAAGTAGCCGTATTGACACTCCCCCGACTGACTAAGTATCGCTGAGTCCTGCGGACACGCTGCGCGGTAAGCGTTCGCGGAGCGTCTCCGAAGGAGAAGCTATGCCGAAGGCTTTACGCTCACTTAGTCGTAAAGTCGGGGGATTCTTCATTCATCGTCAGAATTTGCTCTAGCAGGCTTACGCCAACTAGTGTAGTGACTCCGACTCCTGAAGCGTTACTTTGGGTATGCCCTACCCTAGCTTTTGCATCGCGGAGCGTGTCGGAGACAAGATTCAGAATATTTTTTGCAGCATTAACATCCCTCTGCAAACTGCAACCACAACTACATACATGGCTACGAGTTGAGAGGGATTTTTTCACAATTACACCACAACCAGAGCATTTTTGGGATGTCAACCTCGGATTGACAGCAACAACTTGTGAGTTAAATTTACCCGCAAAATATTCTAACCAACTGCGGAAAAGTGACCAAGATGCATCATTAATACTCTTGGCTAGACAGTGATGTTTCACCATGCCTTTAACATTCAAATTTAGCCTTCGGCAACGGCTTCGCCGAACATAGGCTACTAAAGCGTTAGCTTTGCATACGTTACGCGCCAATTCAAGAGCGTGTTCTTTCCGTTGCCTACTTACTTTTAAATGTTTTCGAGCATACCTGTTTCGTGCTTTTCTTCTTTGGTTTTTGCCTTTCTCTTTTTTGTAAATCCGTCTCTGAGCGTGTTTAATTGCTTTCTCAGCTTTTCTTAAAAATCTAGGGTTTTCTACATGATTACCATTTGAATCTGAGTAGAAAAACTCTAGACCAACGTCTAGACCTATTTCACCGTCAGCAATTCTAGACTCAGATTCAATATCTACATTAATGCAGAATTGACAATAGAATCCATCGGCTTTTTTGAGAAGTCTAACACGCTTAATCAGTTTAACTGGGTAAGTTTGGATATCCCATTTACCAAGTAACTTGACTTCACCAATACCTTTTTTATCAGTAAATGTGATGCGTCTTTTACTTGGATCTAACGACCATCCAGAGGTTTTATATTCCACCGAACGGTTATCTTTTTTAAATCTGGGATAGCCCTTTTTACCTGCTACTACGGCAGTTGCTCCACTTGGGGAGACCCCAAGACCGCACTGCCTCTTCTTCTTACAGTTCTGGTAGAACCTATCAATAGCAGACCATGCTCGTTCAGTTGCAGCTTGGCAAGCCATTGAGTTTAATTCCTCAACAAATTTAAACTCTTTGCGTAACGCTGTTGAGTAATTATTTAAAGCAATTTTATTAATTTTGGCTTCTTTTGGCGAATCAATCCAGTAGCGTATAGCTTTATTTCTGATGAATTGAGTTGTACGGATAGCCTCATTAATTGCATCGTATTGATGCTTTTTAGCTTTGACTTTGTACTCTAAAACCAGCATTACTTAATCACCTCCTTGATGATTTTCTTAGGGTCTTATTTTCTTATTACTCCCCAGTAATCGAGAGTTCATCAACCCAAATCCGAGGACAAACACCCCCAGGGGTTAACTCCACTTCTTTTTCCACATAAATAACTGATTTCAACAGTTCCAGAAAATCACCAGCAACTGTGGCTGACTCAATACTTGTTTTCACACCTTTGTTAATTATCCAACCATCAAAAGGCAAAGAAAACGAACCTTGTAAGGCTTTCACACCCGCATGAAGCGCTTGTAAATCATCAATCAAAATTACATTTTCGGCAGTTTCTAAACTTAATTCCTGTGCAGCATTAGCTGCAGCAAAAACATGATAAAAATTAGGACTGACGCTAACTTTAGCGCCAATACTTGCATTACCTGTAGGCTGTGCGTTCAACCTTTTAGCAGTTCCAGCACTGTGGAGAAAGCCTGTTAAAACGCCACCTTCTATCAGCGAAACCTTACGGGTAGGAGTTCCTTCACCATCAAAAGCTTCTGCGCCGACATTAGCCGGATGCAATGCATCATCCACAACTGAAAGCAGAGGGGAAGCGATTTCCTTACCTAAATCATCAGGTTTAGAGAGGCTTTGGTTGTCCAAAATACTTTGAGCATTGAACAAATTAGAAAAAGCCCCCAACAAACTTAAGAAAGCTTCAGGAGAAAAAACGACTCGATATTTACCAGTCGTGATTTTTTCATAATTCAAGTGGCTAATTGTTTTATCTGCAGTTTCTTTGATACAACCATTCAAATCTAGATTATCTAAACTGTGGTTGATTCTCAAAGCACCTGCACCGCGAGGTTTTTTGCCTTCCTCTTCAGTTTTGCTGTAAAGATAAACAGATGCAAAAGAGTGAGATTCTGTTCTCACAGCGCCATCGCTATTGAGATAAAATCTATCAATATCTCTTTGCGCCAAGCCGTTATACGGAACCCCTTTAATTGCGGAATGAGCAGCTAGTAATTCTTTTTCAGCTACCAGCAATTTTTCGATTAATTCAGCAACAGGTGCTTGGGGTGCTTTATCGTGGGGTATATTGGCGATAGGAATTGTAGCTTCTGGGCTAAAATCTGGGACATTTTCTTTAACACCAAAAAAACTAGCTTCGTAGGCAGTTTTTAAAGCTAATTCTAGTCCCTGGGGATCTACATCTGTAGTGCTGGTGACACCCATTGTATTGTCTTCATTCCAGACGCGGACAGTAACACCAGAACGATTTGAGGCTTTAACTTGTTTTGGCTCACCTTGATCGACTTGCACACTAGTTTCATCGACAGTAGAGCCGTAAATGTCAAATTTTTTAATGCCAAGCTTTTCAGCGTTTTCTTTGGCGTAGGTTGCAATTTCACTAATATTCGGCATAGTCAATTGTGGATGTTATGATTTCTGTTTGTCTTTGGCTAAATTTTCTAGGGTGCGTTATAACCAAGTTTAACGCAGCGAATTGAATTAACGGTGCGTTACGGCTTCAGCCTAACGCACCCTACAAAAAATCTCAAATCTAAAATTCTCTAGCGTCCACCGACGGTAATTGAATCGACTTTGATGTGGGGTTGTCCAACTGTGGTGTAAATACTGCCACTGACGGAGCCACAGAATCCAGGTGCAAGTTCTAAATCTTGAGAACACATGGAAATCTTATTCATAATTTCCTTCGCTTCACCAATTAAAATAGCTCCCTTCAATGGTTTAGTGATTTTGCCATTTTCAATCAAATAAGCTTCATCTACACTGAAGTTAAATTGACCTGTAGCACCAACACTACCACCACCCATTTTTTTGCAGTAAATACCTTTATCAACTGAGGTAAATAAATCATCAACACTGTATTCGCCAGGTGCGATATAAGTATTCCGCATCCGGCTAGCGGCAGCAAAGGTATAATTTTGACGACGCCCACTGCCGGTTCTGGGGTGTCCTGTGCGTACAGAGCCTGTTCTATCGGCGATAAAATTCTTGAGAACACCTTTTTCAATTAACAGGGTTCTTTGAGCCGGCATACCTTCGTCATCCATGTCAATTGTACCGAAGGCATTGTCAGAACGCCCTTCATCCCAGGCGGTCAAACTTTCGTGGGCAATTTTTTCGCCTTTTTTGTCAGCGAAGGGTGTTGTTTGGTGTTCAATTTGAGTAGTTTCCAGCAAATGTCCGCAGGCTTCGTGGAAAATTACGCCGCCAAAGTGATTCGCCATGATAATCGGGTAATTACCTGATTCGACGTAATCTGCATACAGCATTTTCCCGGCGGATTCGGCTATTTGCTCGGACGCTTCTTGATAATCCCAGGTTCTCAAGAAATTCGCATCGCTGGTATTACCAGCACGTTGACCGATGGAGGTGCGATTTGCACCATCGGCGCACAGGAGATTAAATCCTACGGACTGGGTGAGGCGAATGTCACGAGCAAAGGTACCATCACTAGCTGCGACTAAAATTTCTTGCCAATCGCGGAAGTAGGTGGCGCGGCGGGATTGGACATGGGTGGCTTTTTGTTTGAGTTTAGCAGTACCATCAAGGAGGACTTCTCCCATTTCGCGGATGGAGCTACACAGAGGTAACCAGCCATCTTTACCGCGTTTGGTGGCGTAGTCGCGCAGTAATTCCAGGTTGATTTCTGGTATAAATGCCGTAGGTGCGGGTAATTGTAATCCCAGAATTGACAGCCCTTTTTCTAAAGCTGCTTTCAATCCCCAAAAGGAAAGATTATTGGTGCTGACGTAGCAATCAGCTTTACCGCGAAATACTCTAACGCCCGCGCCTGTGGCTAGGCTTGGGGAAATACTGGTGATGGTGTCGTCTTCAGCAAGACAACTGATGTAGTTACGACGTTCTAGGAATATTTCGATGAAATCAGCGCCGGCGGCGCGTCCTAGCCCCAGAAGGGTAGCCAGGGGGGCTTCCCAGGTTTCATCGAATCGCTCCGGTGTGGAGGAATATTGCAGGGTGGGGAGTTGGTTCGAGAGAAGTAGCGTACTAGTAAGCATGGGTAGCCTCGTCTGCTGGCATTATCAGAGATTTGACTGAAAAATCCTGGTGTGTTCAGTCTAACAAATCGATGAAAGCCAGAGTTGGCAGCATGGCAGTAGGGGTTTCCTCACCTGATACCGTCTTGTTCGCGGATGATTTACGCGAACATTATTTTCTTTTTTTTACAAAAAATAACCGATAGGCGAAAAGCCCCGCGTCTTCAGACCGGGGATGTATCGCCAACGTTTAATTTATTAAACGTCTTTTTTGGGTTCTGGCAGGCTATCCAATAATTCTTCTATTATTTGGGTCATCGTCTTATCTTTTTCTACCGCTAATAAACGTAACTTATTAATCCTGCGGTCACTCAAAAGTATATGTAAACCTTTTTTAGATTTTCTGCTGTAATCTACTAGCAGTTAAGTTCCAAGATTGCTGAGATAGTCGAGAAGAATTTTTGTACATATTCTCAGTTTCAATCAAACGAGTTGCTAGAAGAATCTCTGCTAACACCCGTTGGAAGGCATAGTACCAACCTCGCCAACCATCGAGAATACCACCTTTGAGGATTAAGCAGTATAAGAGGATAATCAAAGGAGCAAGAAGTTTTTGTTTACGGATGCGATCGCCCCAACTCAATTCATTTGTGGGAGTTGCTAATAATTTCTGCACTTCAATTACCATGTAGCGATCCTGCGCCCACAACCAGCGACTTAAGGGTTTGCGATCATCGTGGTGCATATAGGCATAAAACATGGAAGACTTACCAGAGAGTTGTAAAAGCTGAGTATGTCCATCATCTATATAAATTGCTTTGTCTTTGCGAAAGAGGATTTGACGTGGCGGTAGGATTGTACCTCGCAATGGTTTACCAAAAACACAGTATTTGAATTTCGCACAATAGCCATCTATTCGCCCATCTGCTGATAAAGCAGCCATTTCAGCGATCAGTTCATTTGTCACAATATAGTCTGCATCTAGAGACAATACCCACTGGGATTTAACTTGCTCTAAACCGTAGTTCCATTGATTAGCATGAGTATCAAATTTTTTCTGGAAAATTTGCACCTGGGGATAGAAACGCAAAATTTCTAGAGTTTCATCAGTGCTGTAGCTATCGATAACTACAATTGTGTTTGCCCAAGTGAGTTGCTGGAGAGTGCGAGCAATATTTGGGGCTTCATTATAGGTAAGGATGAGTGGAGTAATTTCTTGGAGCATAAAACCTAAGATTGTGTGTGTATTCTTCAAAAAAACAGCTTTTTATTCAGACAAATAATTCAAATAGCAAGGCTATACTGCTATACTATTCTTAACGCCTTCATTGCTGAATAAATCCTCAAAATCAGCCAGATATAGACTAGAAATCCGCTGATAACTAAATTCAGATGCTTTTTGGCTAGCTTTAATACTTATTTGATATCTCTTGGTAGAATTTAGAATCACTGATGCCATTACTGTTGCGAGATTTTGTGCAGCATCTGGACTACGATGTTCAAAGAAATATCCAGTTTGCTCGTTCTCTATATAATCTTGGAAACAGGTTAAATCTGAAACAATTGGTACTAAACCAGTTGCCATTGCTTCTAAAGGTGCAATGGGAAAAGCTTCACCTTTTTCAGCTAATGAAGGATAACAAAATAAATCAGCAGAGCGATATATTTCTACTAATTTATTGGGATTAAAAATTGGTTCTATAAATTCCACATTTAATCCCTCAGCTTTCTGCTTTAGTTGATTAAAATAACCTTCACCACCACCACCTTGACTTCCTTTACTCGGTCCAATAATCCTCAATTTGACCGGAGAAATTTGCTGAGATAGGATGGAAAAAGCATCTATAAGCAGATGAATTCCTTTTTCTGGGTGAATTCTGCCTACATATAAAATTACTTTTTCTGATTTCTCTGTCCTAGGCTGTGTAGGTGGCGAAAAGATGCGAGTGTCAACAGGGTTAGGAATTAATCGCATACGTGGAATCGCATTAGGATACTGTTGTGCGATTCCCTGCCAAATTGACTGGGACAAAACTGTAAAACGGTCTGCACGAGCATACAAAGGGTATTGGCCTTTAGGAAACCGACCGACACTGACAACAATTTTGCCCACTTTAGAACGCAGTGGCGCAAACACAGGTAGCCAAAAATCGTTGATGACTAAAATGTCGGCAGACGGTAAGTTAGGAAAGGTTTGCAGAGCATAAGCTAAATCTTTCACCAAGTCGAGCCAGATGTTTGGACTTTGGGAAAAGCCACCGCGACGGATGTAGCTAACGCCATTGATGATTTCTGTGGGGGGTTGTCCTGGATAGGAACGACACAAGATAGTTACTTGATGACCAGCCGCTGCAAATTCTTCTGCCAAACCCTGCCAAAGACGGTGATGGGACCCTCCTTGTAGAGTAGGAACAGGAAACCAAGGACCTGTAGCAATAGAAATAATCAATCTCCAACCTCCTTAAGCGCCATAAAACTGAACACAACTAGGCGGTTCACCACCACTGAGAATCCAGTGATAAACACTTGCCATATCCTTGGCGATCGCATTCCAAGAGTATTTGGTGTCAACTAAATTTCTGCCTTTAACACCCATTGCTTGTCGCTCACTCCCAGACATCTCTATAGCATCTACCAAAGCATTTCTTAGTCCTTGCTGGTTATTCTCAATCCACCAACCGCAGCCATATGTTTCTAAATCCTGCCAAGGAGCGCCTTTAGTAGTAATCACAGGTACCCCATAAGCTAAAGATTCTGCAATTGCAATCCCAAAATTTTCTGAATGGGTTGGCAGAATAAATAAATCAGCATTACTTAGGGCAGAGGCTTTCTGCTCTCCAGATAGCATTCCCGTAAATGTCACTTGTGACTGCAATTGTAATGTTGCTGTTAGCTCTTCTAATTTGGCTTGATAGCCGATTAAGTCAGGTCCGGCAATTACCAAATGCCAGTCAGGAAATTGTTTTACTAGTGTTTTCCATACCAATAGTAAGTTATCTAGACCTTTTTTTGGATGAATCCTAGATAGAAACAGTAGCCATTTTTTGGCAGTCAGTTCAGGAAATAGGCTACATAAAACCTCTCGACTAGGTTGAGTATCAAGGTTAGGGATACTGACTCCATTGGGAATTACAGCGATAGGTTGACGAAAATTTAGCTGGCGAAGGGACTTAGCTTCTTCTTTTGAAGTTGCATGGAAGGCGATGGCTTTCTGGAGATTCTGTTGTTCATACAGAAACCATGCAGGTAGTTTTTTTAACCAACTATTCCTTAAAGACCAAGCCTCTAGCATCCCTCTAGGAGAAATCAACAATGGTAGATTATTTCTTGTGGCTGCTTGACGGGCATAAAGGTTAGGAAACATCCAAAGTCCGTGATTATGAATTAAATCCAATTCTGTTGCTGCCAATTTTTGTAAAGCATGACTAGCGCTTGGCTGAAATCCCCGCAGATATTTTGCTAATTTTGTCGCCGTGTAGCTATGAAGATTGACATTTGTTGTAGAAACTTGTTTACCATGTCCTTGATAGTCAAGGGTAAATAAATGAGGGGAAATTCCCTGCACTGATAAAGCTTGTGCTAGGTTAGTTACTGAATAGGCTGGTCCGCCACTATTTTCATTAATATTGGCAACTACATGACAGACATATGCTTGCTGTAAAACTGTTTTCATTGCAGTTAATTTATTTATTAAAATAATTTCTGACTAGGAAACACACTAGTTTTTTTATTACTAATTGCCGATAGATTAGTTAGAAACTTTTTGCCACCAATACTGTAGTAATGCCAGACTCCAACGACGATACCAATTTCCCAAATCTATATTTTCCGATGAATTTATCCCCTGAAAACATTCATGCCATTCATCTGTTATCCATTTTTGGAAAGGAAAAGAAAAACCTCGTTTTGGTCGGTTAGTCACCCAACTGGGTAATTCGGGAACCGATTCAATTAACAACTTTTTTTTCGGCATTAAGCGCAGGTTACTGGGTATAGAAGCAATCGTTTCTACAAACACACGGTCTACAAGGGGTACTCGTAGTTCTAAGCCCCATGACATACTCATAACATCACTATCTCTTAATAGCTGATTACGCATGTAGCCGCTAATTTCCAATAAACTAACTTCATCTTCAACAGAAGGTAGAGACATAACTTGATCATGGCGAAGACGTTGGGGTAAATCCCGTTCTGGAAGGTATTGATGTGCTATTTGGCAAGCTTCTTGATGGGAGAATATCCCTCGAAAACTGCGGTAAGCAGCTTTCGAGTCTGGGGTATCTTGTAAGAAGTCTCCTATGCGTCTGATTTGGGGCTTTCTTGCCCAATGCTCTAATCCCATACCAATACCAATATTCAGCGGATAAAAGGCTTTAATTGTCCTACTTAAGCGAACCATTTGGGGAATTTTATGAAAAGAGCCATAGCCTCCAAATAATTCATCTCCTCCTAATCCAGAAAGGACAACTTTTGTACCATCTTGACGAGCTAATTGGGATACACAAAAAGTATTAAAGCCATCAACAGTTGGTTGGTCAATGGTTTCTAGGAATTTCGGAAATAATGATTGACCTACAGAAGAAGTAATTGTATATTCTGTATGCTCAGTATCAAAATGATGAGCAATTTTGCTGGCTATTTCTCCTTCATTCCATTCCGCTTCTTCAAAGCCTATTGAATAAGTTTTTAGTAACCCAGTTTGGGTTTGACGTGCTAAGGCGACCACTGTTGTGGAATCTATCCCGCCACTGAGAAACACACCTACTGGTACATCACTGACAAAATGGTGTTGAATGGAATCAATCAGGGCAGAGCGCACTTTGTCGCGGGCTTGTTCCAATGTAATTGATTCTGGCGTAAAATCAATTTGCCAATATTGTTTTTGCGTCAGTTGACCAGCCTGCCAATGCAGATAGTGACCAGCATTTAAGCAGTAAACTCCCTCGATTAAAGTATTTGGCTCCGCAACTGAACCACTAATCAGATAACCATATAATCCCTCCATGCTCAAATTAACAGCAGGTAAGCTGGAGGCAAGCAGCGCTCTTAATTCTGAGGCAAATATTAACGTTGCACCAGATTGCCAATAATAGAGTGGCTTAATACCTAGAGGATCACGAGCTAAAAAACAAGTTTTCTCAAAATCATCCCAAATTGCAAAGGCAAACATGCCACGTAAATACTGTACACAATCACTACCCCACCTTTGGTATAACTTCAGAATTACTTCTGTATCTGTTTGCGAATTAAATTTTTCTCCTTGAGTAATTAAATCCCGTCGCAGTTGTTGAAAGTTATAGATTTCACCGTTGAAAGTAATCCAGTATCGCCCATCAGAAGTAGACATAGGCTGATGTCCAGCACTACTGAGGTCGAGAATTGACAACCGCGTATGGGTAAAAGCAGCTTGTTTTTCTTGGGCAATAAAAATACCAGCATCATCTGGTCCACGGTGATGCAAAGCAACTTGCATCCGCCGTATAATTTGTTCTAATTTATCCTGATACTGATGGACTGTAAGAATTCCAGCAATGCCACACATATTATCCGAATTTCTATTGTTAGTTGTGAAACAATAGTAACTTAAAAAGCTTAGAGGATGTTTGAAGAATATCCAAAGTTTATTTTTCTACTCTACCCCCATACGGTGTAGAAATAGAACTTTAAAGTCCCAATTTTCAATGGGATCTACTTGGTTACTTTGCTTTCTAAAGGTATAGCAAGTACCCTGTTTATAGGTGTCTGTGGAAAAATTTTATTACTTTGAATACTTACCAAATATCCGCTAAGAGTCGATATATCTATGTTTTGTCCAATCCAACAGTTGTCAGAACACAAATCTAGAAAATTTGATTTTTTTGGTCTATTCTTCAGTTATATAAATGTGTTTCCAAATGTTGATTTAGCGTTGATTGGAACTGTTCAAATCCAAATACATTCATCACTAAATCCCGCAATGACTCTGGCTGATACATCAAAGAGTTGGGATACTTCTTAATCAGAATTTCGGTCAGTGTTTGTGCCAGTGCTTGGACATCATCAGGGTTGACAAGTGCCCCTAATTTACCATGACAGAGGGCATCTATTGCCCCATCTTGATTCCCTCCTAAAACAGCTTTGCCACAGGCTAATGCTTCTAAATAAACAATACCAAAGCCTTCGGCCTTACTCGGCATAGCAAAAACATCGCAGAGATTATAGTAATCACAGAGCTTTTCATCAGGTACAAACCCAGCTAAGGTGACACAATCTTGTAGTTTTAGTTCAGCAATTAGCTGCTCAATTCGGGGTTGATCACCTCCTTGTCCGACAATAATATAGTGAACGTTAGGAATAAATTGACGAATTTGGGGCATGGCTCTGATAATTTGGTCATACCCCTTGTATCGCTCCATTCCTGCTAATCGTCCAACAGTTAAGATCACAGGTTGTTCTGGTTTGAGTCTATATTGCTTGAGCAAATAATCAGGTTTTGGTGCGATCGCAAAGCGAGAAGCATCAAAGGTGTTGGGTAGGAGGGTGACTTTTTTGGGGTCGAGGTTTTGTTGCTGTAATAGGCGATCGCGTGTGTAGCTGCTGACGGCTAAAATTAAGTCTGCCTCCATCAGAGCTGTGATCAAAGCTGTGCTTTTAATATTCCAGGCTTCTATCCCATGAGCAACTACCCAGTAACGGATACCCGTTAAACGTTTGAGTAGCAGGGACGCCAGGGCAAAATTTAGATGCGTTGCTAGCACTAAGTCTGGTTTGTGTATCAGACCCTGGCCAATGATTTGGGCTGCAAAAAAGAGTGTGCGGACTTTGAGTGGTAAACGACCTGCAAAGTGAAATCGAGTTTGGGGTAAATAGGGGTTGCTGGGCGAGGTCTGAACGTCATGTTTGATAAACACATCATACTGACTGTCAGAATAAATATTTTGTAAAGCTTGAATAAAAAATGCTGAGTAGGTTTGGATACCACCATTAAAACTAAACAGGTGGGGTGTCCAGACATGTAAATGCTTGGATTTTGCTTGATTTGACATATTCGAGAGCGTGAATTAAACCCTGAGTCGCTTGAGTGTAACTATATTTGGAAACAATACCACGGCTGTTCTCTCCCCACGTTCGCAAGCGTTGACGGTCTGATAATGCTTGCTGTAGGCTATTAGCTAAGGCAGGTACATCACCAGCGGCAAAAATTAAACCATTTTGATAATTATGAATTAAGTCTTGGGCACAACCCACATGGTTGCTGACAATGACTGGACGACCCAAACACATTGCTTCATTAATAGCCAGTCCCCAAGTTTCTCCACTACCGTAGCTGGGTAAAACAAATAAATCAGCAGCTGCGTAAGTACGGGGCATTAATGTTTGGTTTTGAAAAGGAGCAAAGTGAATATTTGGGTATCCTGCTGCTGTTTTTTTTAGTTCTTTCTCTAATGGACCAGCACCTACAAATAACAGAGATACCTGAGAAATATTTGCTAACAAGAAAGCATTGAGCAAGTCCAAAGGACGTTTTTTCTCTTCGAGTTTACCTGCGAACAGAATTACTGCATGATCACAGGGAATCCCCAAACCTTGTTTCCATAGGAATGCCTGCTGATGAACTGTATCAGCTTCAGCCAAGAAGCGATTATTATCTACTGTATGGGGAGAAAAAAACAGACGCTCATCGGCAACATGATGATAGCGGAAATAATCATAGTTGGCTTTACCAACATAAAGGAAAGCCGCAAAGCGACGATATAGTTGGCTAATAACTTGCTGTCTTGCCCAAGATTTTACACCATTAGACGCTAGCAATCGATGAGAATCTCCACGGAATAACAACGGAGTTTTACCTGTATTCCATCTCCACAAAAAACGATAGATACTGGCATAGTTATAAATCATCAACAACACTGCTTCCGGGTTAAAATCTTGAATTTGTGAGACTAGCGATGGATTTTGTAAACCCCAAAAGTGATGAGTCCCAGGATGAGAACTGATATTAGGAACAAATTCATAATCATACCCACTCAGTAATGGGATATCCCATTGGATCTCCTGCTGGAAACCTACATCGATCTGCTTTGAAACACCGAAATCCCACAAATAAAAAACTTTCACAGCTAAACCTGCTGTGTTAGCCAGATAACTAAACCAAGGAGAATAATATTGAATTGGATGGGATATAACAATCGCCAGTTTTTTCATGGGCTAACTGAACTTGTTTTTCATGAGTAATCAGGAAAGTCCTAGAAATAAACCAAATAAATTAGCAAATCTTATGACCTGGGTAATCTTGCCTTTGGTTAGGGGCAGGTGAGACTCCCACCCCACAATAAATAGTTGAATATTTTTTAATTGAGAAGTCCCTAAACTGGAAATTTTGGTATTTTATGGTTCTTCATTAAGACTACCACAATCCCCAACAGCACCATACTGGATTGAAATAAAGCAGAAACGTATACTCCAGCACTATACTCAGTCTGAAAAGAAAACGCCAATAATAGCACAGCAAACAGTGATTGGGCTGAAAGAATCGGTGCATTCATCGACCAACGAGTGACTTTTCCGTATAAGGTTCCTAAAATTATGCCCAGTCCAGCACAGCCGAAAATACCAAAATTCGCATAAGATTCAGCCAGCAACCCCCAACCAATCGTCGTGCCATAAGTATTTTCACGTTTCTGCAATCCATAGTGAATGCTCAAGATATAAGTGCCTTCATGACTGCGAATTTTATTGGAATTAAGGAAACGGGGAATCAATAGCTGTGGTATAATAGCGTAAGTTTCTCCATATAAATAGGGAATTGGTTGCGGGCTTTTCTTCTGAGCTAAAAGGAGCATCTGAATTACACTGGAACGTTCTACAAAAGATGGACTTTTTTCTGACTTGGATGATGTATATGTCTCATCTTTCTTTTGCATCTTTTCTAAACTGTAACCAATCCATTCCCTATACCAGTCTCCATACTGCCAAGGTTGAACTATCGCTGGTTTTTTTGCTTCAAACCAATACTTGACACGCATCTCGCCCTTGCCTTGTTGCAAAAAAGATAGGCAGACAGCAACAATTAAAATCGCCAAAATTGGTACTCTTTTACGACCAATAATAAAGGCAGATGTAGATACCATAAAAGTAGAAGCAGCGCCTACAAGTAGTAAACCAACTGAATCTGCTAGCATGTAGGCAATCAGGAAAATTAAAAATAATCGTGACTGAGTTTTTGATAAAGTCCGGTTACCTAACTGATATGTCAACACAAAGCTAGCCAGGACAGTTAGTCCTAAAACAGCGCCACGAACAGCAGCAAATATACCTCCGTCTAGTAATAGCCATCCTCCGTTTTTAGACACATTGAAAATAACGGCTAGCGCCATAATTAATAAGAAAAATAAATTCCCCTTTTTACCGTTTAATGCCCGATAATGTTTGGGCAAAGGAGGAGGAAATTTAACCAATCGAAACCAAACTAAAGTCCCTAAGCCTAACAATCCACCAACAGTGAGGCTAGCAAATAAATGACTGTTAGGAGAATAAATCACTACTGACGTATGATTAGTCACCAAGGGTAAGGCATGAGTCCAAGTGTATGTGAGAGCAAACAAAGGAAAAATAGGCATTCCCAATGCTCGACCAGAACACCAAAGATAGCTGGGCATAAGTGCTGCCACAGTTATTAAGATTGCTGCCAATTTAGTGATTACCGAACTAGTCTCAGCCCGAAATTCATATACCAATAACGCCACAGCAATTAGCCAAAATACTTTCAGCAGATGTCGCTGTTGATATCGTTCAACGACGGGTAGCAAAGCTAATGACTGGTAAGTGCTTGGGTAAGACTGATTCATGGTCATTTACTCTTATCAGAAGTAGCAAGACACTGATCAAAAATATGGCATTGCTTCCTGGTCATTTCTCTTGCTGTGTAAGGTTTAAAGGCTGACCAGTTCGTTTTTGGTATAAATTGTTTTGGTATAGAAAGCAATCTGTGAATAGCAGTAATTACATCACCGAGCAAGTCATCTGGTTGGTTGTTGGAGCTAAAAGTTACAGATTCCCCAGCTTGACAGCGGTTGAGAATATCAACCACAGAACTCTGACAATGGAAAATCGCAAATATGGGTTTGCGAGCTAGAACGCAGGGGTAAAGTTTGGAAGCTGTATAACTAGAGTCATTGGAACCAATCAGGAGGATAGCATCACTGTCCGTGAGGACTTTTAGTGCTTCAAAGTAGGAAATGCGAACGGGATATTCGGTCACTAAATCACCAACACCAAGCTCTTGAGCAATTGGTTCTACTGTTTTGACAGCTAATTCTTTCGGCGCATAGCTGGTGCCAACAAAGTGTAACCGAATTGATTGCCATGCGTCGGGATTTTGACGGCGATCGCACTGAATACCCAAAAATAAGGCCCGCAACGCTAGGGCCATATCATCACCACCTCGACCTACGTAAACCCAGTGACGCTTACCATCATCAGGATTAAATATTGTTTGCTGAACCGGAAGTGAGGGGAGTGCTTCAAAATCTGCCTCTGGGGCACCAAAGGGTAGAACCGTAAACTGATCCGGGCGCAAGTGAGGATATCGCTGTTGTAGGATTTGCGGATAGCCTGGTGACACACTAATCACATGACTAACTGCCCCTAGGGCAACAGGTTCTAGTAGTTTAGCTTGCAGTTGAGAAAACCCATACTTCAAACTACCACCTGGAGGCGTTGCATGACTTGATTTTTGGTAGTAATCACTGAGCCAGGGATCTTGGAAGTCTAAAATGTAAGGAATACCAAAACGACGATACCAAATCCGCCCAAGCACCATCGAGATAAATATAGTTGTGGAAAAATATACCAAATCAAACTTTTGCTGTTGCAGAAGACGATTTCCCGCCCTGAGTAGCTGAGGAAAACATCGCAGACCCAGGCTACCCATACCAATTTTTCGAGTCTGTTGGATCGATAATGCTCCTGTACGTGTGACTGGGATATGCTGGGGAACTGTTTTTGCTAACAGTGGATCGTGAACTCCTTCCACTTCATCTGGTCGCACCGTCAGAATATGAGATTCCCAGCCAAATTCTTCCAAATAAGGCAAAGACATTCTCACCCTTTGGTGATCGGGGGCGTTAATTGGTGGGAAGTGGGGACTGATAATGAGAACTCGATGATTCATTATTTCAAGTATCAAGCGAATATAATTCGCGCCTACACAGAAATATTACGCTGGCAATGGCTAACAAAAAAGTTGAATGTTCAATAATAAGCAATCAACTCATCAGCATCTGACAACATTTTATCACTGACTGTTTGTAATTTGTAACCTAATGAAGTCAAAAAAGAAATGCATTGTGCATGAAGTTCATCACCGTGAGTTGCTAGGAATATAGTTGGATGAGCATTTACAATCATAGACTTAGCTCCTAAAAGAACTTTCATTTCTGCTCCTTCCACATCAATTTTGATGTAGTGGGGAGTAGGAATATCCCCTTTAGCAATTAGGTCATCTAGAGTAACTGTTCTAATCTCAAGAGTACCTTGTGGTGATAATTTCCCTTCAGATCTAGAACAATTGACTTCAAAATAAGCAATATCAGTAGTATCTGAAACTGCTGCTTCAATAACACTAACATTAGATATACGATTTAATCTCAGGTGCTGCTTCAGATAATCAACATTAGTGGGCATTGGTTCAAATGCAAATACCTTTCCTTGAGAACCAACTAAAGTTGAGGCTAGAAGTGTGTAAAATCCAACGTTTGCGCCCAGATCGAATACAATACTTCCCTCGATTATAGTTTGCTCAAACATAATTTGCTTATCGTATTCATAGCTGCCTAACCAACAGCCGTGTTGACTTGAACCTGTAATCCACTTTTTTCCCTTAAGTCTACCCTGTAAGATAGGTAAAATAGTTGTAGATGGAATTATTTTTAGGAGCAAGCGTAGAAGTTTTCCCATGAGAGATTGATTGGAAATTCCGGATACATTGATTGTCATTTTTTTTCTAATCAATTATTTGCTAAAATGATTTCTGAAAAATTATCTTGGCAGAAATAACCCGTTTGTATGTTCTGGCAATTCTTCAGCTAGATAGGGCTTACCTTGACTATTGAGGAAGTGACAGTAGTACCCAAAATTTGCTAAATACTCCCTAACTCGTTGCCCATTTTCACCAGCTAATTCTGCATAGATAGCTTTAATGCGCTGCTCTTTGAGTAAGACTTCTGCCCCTTGTAAAGCAGGAATCTCGTAGCCTTCTACGTCTAATTTCCACAAATGAACAGTTGTGAGCGAACGTGCTACCAACTCATCTGCTAGACGTACAATCTGAATCTCCTCACCTTCAGTCTCAGATATTTGGTTCCAAGCCCCGTGCCCAAAATTATCTCCAATACTCTGTAGGCGAAGTTTAGCCGTGGAGGCACCAAGACCAAATCGCAGAAGTTCTACAGGTAGGGCTTTATGGGCAGAGAGACACTCTGCTAGCCAGTTACCTGCTTCCCTCCCAGGTTCAAATGCTAATACTTTTCCCTGTGGAATCCATTGAGATAAATACATCAGCATTTGACCGATATTCGCTCCAGAATCTACAATAATTCCATCTTTTGGCAGGAATCTTGTAGCCCAGTTGATAAATCCTTCTCCCTCATATTTGCCATAAACAATCCAGCGATGAGTGGGATTTGTGAGATCAAGTTTCCAGGTAATTCCTGCTCCGGTTTTTACCCAGCATATACCGTGAGAAGATATAGTTTGACCAAACATTCGCTCACATATCCCTAATTTATGAGGAAAGTCAAGTGATTGTATCCAGGCTAGAGGCAAAGGTAGAGCAATAGTTCTCATGAATTTTATTAGCTAAAACAATTCCGTAGATTGTCTTTAAATTTTATGCCATTCAGAACCTTCATTAGCTATGAACTAATTTATGGTAAAGCTTGGAGACTGCCACCACAACTTAGAATTGATTTATCTGTCACTTTTCGCAGAGTTTCGGCCTCTTCATGATTAATATATAAATGGAGCTTAGAACCCTCATATTTTTGCAGAAAATCAACCACTCTCAAAACACTCAAATAACGATCATAATAATTTATGACTGCTTCTCTCATTTTTTCAATAACATTTTTTTTCAATTTGTTTGCATAAGCGATAACTTGAGGAATTTCTTCTAAGCATTTATAGGTTAAGCAGGTTTCACCATTAATCAGAGGTGGAAAAAACCAATGTTCATAGCTGAGAATAGGAATTGTTCCTACTGCCATAGCTTCAATGGCATTGTGGCACATCAGCATATAACCACCAGGAAGTGCCAGGAAAAAGTTAGCATTAGACAATTCATTTAACCATTTTTCAGGCAACCCTTTACAGGTACAAAAAACTAGTGAGTAATCTTTATATTTATTAGGATTATCATTAAAATTCTTCCTCTCTTTGAATTTTTGAATAACACATATATTTAGGATGGTTGAATTTTCAGTCAAGAATTGAACACATCGCTCACGCGATGGTACGCTATAATATCTTTCAACTAAATGTTTATCACCTAGAAATCGAGTATTACCTGAGAAAAAAATAGATATAGATCTATTTTTCAACCGCAGTTGACTAATGTCAGTATTAAATTTTTCATGATTTTGTAAAAAATAAGGGTGAATCCCATATGGTAGCATAAAAGATTCCGTTTTTGGCTTTTGTGATACATCAGTTTCTATAATTATCTGAGTTTTTTTTGCTGTGAATTTAGATACATCGTTTTCATTATTTTCATTATTATCACAAATAACCACTACATCTGCTTGAAAGATATCAGGAATTGTTGAAACCACCTTTAAGTTTTTAATGGAAAAGATTCTTCTACCTTCGTACCCTAGATTTATATATTCTTTGATATTATTTTCTTTACAGAGAAAAATTAATTGTGGAAAAGATAGACTGAAAATATGGAGTAATTGATATACATATCTTTGTTGTAAATTAGGTAAATAAACCAAAGTAGTACCTTCTGATTTTACATGTTTTAATTCTTGTTCAAAGCGTCTTCGTGCATAACCTGGAAAATGAAAAAAGTAATTTTCCGTCAATTTTTGTGGTAGTCTTTTTTCTCTTATAATAAATTCAATAAAATAAGACAGTAAATTTCCTAAATCGATAAGCTTTTTCATAATCATCTCTGTACAAAATCAGTTAATAATTTAACAAAACTCCACAAATAAATCACATCAATTTTAAAACCTAGAGCTTTCTCAACAGCATGTTGAGTATGATGTGTTCCAATACTGCTCGCTTAAGGAAATCAAGTAGGCTGAAACCCTTGAAATATTGTTGTCTATGATGACCAAAAAGGGCTTAACCGAGCAGTATTGTGATCTGTTCAGCTAATTTTATCAAAACTACAGGTTTCAACCAGGTTGAGGTTTAGAAGAGATTAATTTATGGTAAAGCTGCTCATATTGAGTAACAACCACATCAGCAGAAAAGCACTGTTCAACACGTTGACGGCAATGATAACGATTAATCTGAGATATTTTTTGGATCGCACTACAAGCTTCCTCAAAATTATTCACCAAATAACCATCTACACCCTCACGCACAATTTCTGGCAATGCTCCGCGATGACAAGAAATTACAGGCGTACCACAGGCTAAAGCTTCAGCAAAAACAATTCCAAAAGGTTCATCCCATTGAATGGGGACAATCATCACCGCTGCTTGACCAAGTAATTCATTTTTCTGAGCATCGTTGACAGATCCAATATATTCAATACCATCTTTCCCAAGATAAGGGGCTATTTCCTGTTCCCAGTAGTGTTTTCCCTCATCTGTATTGACTTGGTTTCCAGCAATAATTAAGCGCTTTCCTGCTTTGCGAGCTGCGGCGATCGCCTGATGCGCTCCTTTAATCTCTTCGACTCGACTGAGAAAAACTAAGGGAGCATCTGGTGTTACAGTTGGACAGAAAGTATATTTTTCTAGTTCAACGCAATTGTGAATTGTCTGCCAAACTCCTCCAGCCTTCTGCCCAATGCCGCTAATGTAATCACTGCAACCAGTAAAGGTTAGAGAACCTTTGGCTAATTTTGCCCCCCAACTGGTCGTTCGGTGGCTGGGGTTGCGCTGATAAGACATGATCTTGGGTAAGCGAGAGTTGAGAAGGGGTAACAAATAAAGGACGCGAGAAAAACTGTGAACGATATCCGGTTGAAATTGCTGCACAGCAGACCACAAGACCGTTGTGTTTTTTAATGCATCTAATTTGTTTTGAGATTGCTTGCCCCACCAAGGAAAAAATTGACTGGCTTTTGCGCTAGACTCAGGGTGAGCAACGAGTCCCACAGTATGACCACAGCTTCGTAGTCCAGTGACCAATAAATCAACAATACGTTCAATACCACCATAAAGTTTTGGTGGTACTGGGAGTTCCGGATCTGCAGTCAGTAAGATACGCATTTCAGGCTGATGTTTCAAACAACTTTTCCCATGCAGATAGATTAATATCCGCTTGTCCTTTCTGCTCAACTGGCACTTGATTTTTCATCACCAACTGTTGAATTTTTGGTAATAGCTCTAGATAACGAGGTGGTTTAGTAGCAGGACGTAACAACCATGCTTGCTCCGATTTGAGGTTTAAACGCCAACCACCAGCACGACCTATACGCTGAAAGAGCATAATCTCAGGAGATCTGGGATAACCGCGATTTAAATATTTGATTGCTAATGTTTCTAGTATGAGACGACCTTGAATAAGTGGTAAATATCTATTTAACTTTTCTTTATCCATTAAAAAGCAACGGGTGCTGAACCAATCATTACACCAACCACCTTTAACAGGAATCAACGGCCGTCCCTCATGAACACTCGGTGCATCCGGAAGATGATTTTCTTGGTGAAATGGTGGGCTAATTCTTGGGCTAGCAGCTACTGCTTGAGGATATTTATCTATTAGATATTTAGCTTCAACTGACCAATCATAGTTTGGCGCTTGATAAAGCAGCATATCAGCATCGTAATGGATAAGATAGGATGTGGTGGTTGCTTCAAAGGCTGCTAGATAAGACATAAGCGCACAGGCACCATAGTCATGAGTTTCATTTACCCAATTACCCAAGTACTTGCGAGCAATAACTGGCTGCAAAGAGTTTCCTGGATGCAGGTAAACAATTCGATCTAGATAACCCTTTGCTTTTAAGTCTTCGGCAATCCTCACGATTTTTTGGACTTTCTGACTAAATTGAGGTTCAGGAAAGCGAATATCGGGATCGATAATCTTAGTTTTCTGTGGGCGACAACAGTCAACTATTGCTAGGGTTTCATCGACATTAGCACGATGTGCAGTAACTAGATTTGGTACTGTTAGATGAGCGTAGGCAATATCACTAGGTGAAAGGTTAATCTGCAGAGTTACATTATGCATAAGGGGATGTTTGAAAAGTCTAATTTACTACTCACCTTGGCGGTTAGAAACCGCGTCTATACAGACAATAATTTTATTTTAAATGGTAATATGTATTACGAAATAAAGGCTATGTTAACGGTTTTCCAGAGGAAATTAACTTGTGTTTCCCAGCAAAATTGCTCTTTAGCGGCTTGTAAAGAAGCAGCTTGAGCAGCTGGCAATTTCTCAGATTCACAGAGTAAATTTTTGAGTGCTTGAGCTAGTGCTATTGGATCATTGCTGGGTATCAAGTGACCAATTGCCGGATATTGAGATAAAATTTCTCTTTGACCTGCAGTATCAGTAGCAATAATTGCTAGACCAGCTTGTAGATATTGAAAAAGTTTATTTGTGACTGTAAGATTGCGACTAGGAATATCGTTATACTCCAAAGCCAAACCAATATCATGTTCAGCAATACGAGATAATAATTCTCCGTTGGGAACAGTAGGGTGAATAAAGAGGCGATCGCGCCATTCATCAGGTACTAATGGCTCTAACCATTGGCGGGAACTTTCCGGGTAATTACCCCGTAAATGAATTTCTAAGGGAATTTTGATATAGGGTAAAGCTTCAAATAAAGTTTCCAGACCTCTTCCCGGTCCAATGGTTTGGGAAAACCAATGCACAGAGGGTACATTGAGATTTTGGCGATCGCGCTTTTGCTGGTCAATTTGCAAGCGCTCAGACCAGGGAAAAACGTTATAAATCACTGTGGGCTGGCGTGCGTGATAAGCTTTGGCTAGAGCCTCAGCTAAGGACTGGGAGGTGGTAAGACAATAGTTACACTCCTGGGCTAGTCGGCTTTCGAGCAGTTTTAGCTGCGTAATCGGACGGCTGACACGAGCCAATGGTAACAGGTCTTCAGAAAACCAGTCTTCAAAATCTACACCTACCTTATAACCTTCATTTAACAGTTGGTTTCCTACCCAAAGTCCTGCTTCTGAGTGGACTATCGTTAAATCTGCACGGGTTTTTCGAGCAACTTTTAGCATCGCTTTTGCTCCGTAGCCCAGTAGGTCAGGTGAAAATATCCCGAAACGTTGAAATTTTTCTCTGGCTAAACGTCCCTGGAGCCGAATAGCCCAGTTGTTAAATTTTTGGTTTGGTTGAAAGTCGATAATGGGTGCAAATTGCCATTTTTTGTTCGCCATGAGTAGGCGATCGCGCTTTACTAGTTCTGGCTCAAACCAAAAACCGCGTACTGTTACATCATGTCCAGCATTTGCTAAGGCCTCAGCTTCTTTTTGTGGTCGGGGAGCTGTGCAAAGGTGAGCGCCGATTAAAATCAAAATTTTTGCCATTAGATTAGATATTTTGCATATTTTTCTGCCTTAAACGCTCAAAACTCGCTCAAATAGCCTTGACAAATTCCAGCCTACCGCAGCTTTTAGATATCCGTTTTTATAAGCAAATCTCTGAATTCTTTTTGCTTGCTTCCAGCCCACAAGTGATGACCAAAGCTGAAACATTGGTCCACCTGAAGGTTTCAAATCAGAACCCCCAAATTGTTTAACTTTTGCTTCAGCTTTTTGCTGTAAGTCTGGGACATCAGGATAAACTTCATAAATAAAGCGTTGAAAAACAGTTGTACAAGCATGGCGTGTACGCAAGCTGTCTTCTTTGTCCAACAAATTATTCGTGCCAAGTTCCAGGGACAAAAAAGCAGATTCCCAAGCCTTACGAGACTTGGAACCACTGAGACTGTTGGTATTTCCAGACCTGTAATATGTTCTAGCTCCCTGGCAAAATTTAACTCCCTGACTCACTAAAAGAATGCGACTAAAATAATCAAAATCATTGATTAGGGATAATTTTTCGTTCCAACAACCCGCTCTTTCTGCTATGTGTCGTGGTACTAACCAAGCGGCTCCATGCATCATGTAATGACCTTCCCAAGCACAAATTAGCCACTCAATCGGTGACATATCTACCCAGAGAGGTTGAGAAATAAACAAAGCTTCTTCAGGAGATTGGTAAAATCTTGCCCATTCTCCTGATGCTACAAACTCAGAATTGCTATCACCCAACAGATGAATCTGGCGCTCAATTTTGTCAGGTGCTAGCAAGTCATCTGCATCGAGATACTCAATAAAATCTCCTTGAGCTTCTTGTAAGGCACGATTTTCGGCTGCGCTCTGTCCTTTATTTTCTTGGCTAATGACTTTAACTTTAGAGGATGCAAAAGTTTTAGCTACTGCAAGAGTGTTATCTGTTGAACCATCATCCACAATAATGATTTCTGTGTTTTGCCATGTCTGGGCTAAAGCAGATTCTAGGGTTTCTGCTAGCCATGCTTCTACATTGAAAGCTGGTATTACGATTGAAACTAGAGGGTTTATGCTCATAATTAATAACTATTAGATCATAAATATTTTGTTTTCAGGCGTTCATATAAACAACTTTTGTCATAATTAGCATTCTTATCTAAATTATTTTGTCGCCAGATTTCATTCCATAGATGAACTGCATAACTTTTTGTAGTGATTTTTCCTGGGTTTGTCTCAGGACTGATAATTGGTCTAATCAGATCTTTTACTGCTTTGATAGCTTTTTTAATTGTGATTTTTTCTGGCGAATAAACTATTTTATCCACAGCCCTCCATGTGATTGGACAAAATGCTTCATGTGAGACAATATACTCTTGGTATTCTAGTTCTTTCACAACTTTTTGTAATAGCAATGGACCAATCTCTCCATAACCTAAATCTCCTGGCTCCTTACTATTGCTAATTTCACAAATATTATTAGCTAAATTACTAAATTTAGGCAATTTTAATACGCAATTATTAGCCAGGGAACCCCACTTACCTTCATAACTAGAGGAAATTACAAAGTCTAATTCAAAATCAAAGGGCTTGAGACAAATTACATCAGTATCTACCCACCAACCACCTATTTTTTTCAAAAGATGGTACCGAAAGAGGTCTGCAAATCCTGCATAGCTTCCTTTACCCCACCCCGATTTATGGGTAAAAATACGCTCAGATGGTAAAATTTGATTACCATCCTTAATTACTGTATTTTTGGGAATATTTTTAACATCACTATAAACATATAAGTGATATTCATGCCCAGATTTTATAAATGAATTGATAGATAGTTGTTCCATAATTGAAAGTTCACCACCTATCCATAAACCCTGAATTATTTTGTTACTTATTAACATAATGATTTATTAATTAGTATATTAAATAGGTTTATGCTAATTTTTAATTTCGTTATGTATTCTGTCAAATATGTTTCCACCCGTAGCGGAAATACCAGGGTTTAGAGTCGGCAACGTAGTGGTGTAATACAGCTTTCGGCTCAATGACTTCTCCTTGATTGGGCATTACAATGTAATCTGCCGCCGGAGCAACAGCACAGGGTTTACCCGCCATCAACATAGCGATAAGTGCCTGTTCTTGGTAATAGTGAGTGCCTTGTTGCTCAATCATGGTTTTACACCAGTATTCGAGTTGTTCCCAGTCAATGTCCTCACTCTTCAGCCCACAAATGCCAACGTTGAGCCTGTCGGAGATCGGCGCTTTTGCTAAAGATGCCATCAAAGTTTCAGGATAACCATAGGCAGTTTCAGTGTCTACCATGTGGCAGGGAATTTCGGGAGACTTGAGCCAATCTAGTAGCATAGTCGGCGCACGGAAAAACAGCATATCGGAATCAAGCACTAGTTTCCAACCTCTACTACCAACATGAATATCAGTCAGTTTGCGGATGTTGGGGTAGTTTTCTCTGCGTTCTCGCAGATAAGGAAATTTGTGCGCTGGCAAACATTCTTCAATACGGGTGTCAAGCTCTGGCTTAAGGAAAATTTTGGCGTTGGGAAACACTTGGCGAATGGCATTTTGGTATTGTTTCTCCAGAGAACCATCGTCATAAATGACTGGACAAATGGGCACATCGGTATGCCTAGCCATTGAGTAAGCGCAGAAGCAGGTCTGATACCAGAACTTTTTACCTGTCAAAAAATGGATTTGCAGGGGAGGTACTGAGGAAGTAGGGGAAATCGTGGGTAGTTGATAAGCTGCTTGCTGCATCTGGTCTTGTGCCCAAGCATCAATTACTGTATTGATTAACCCCTTACGCCAGATCTTCTGCAATGCTTCTTTGGGAGCGTAGTAAAATTTGTAAGCGAGCTTCCCCAAATGCCAACGCTTTGCAACCGGGCGAAAATTTTTGATTAATGTCATGGAATGCAACATTATGAAAGAAGATAATTTACTTTTTACGACATACTATTACCTAGTTCAAAAAGCATTTAAATGTTCTCTAAGCTAGCGACTAATTTTTTTAATTCTTCATTAGTGACTGTCTGGATTTTTGAGTAATCAGGTCTTTGAAAATACCTGAAAATAGATGCTGCATTTCGTATACCAATTATTTTTGCTATGATTTGAAATATCTTGCCACCTAGATTTTCTAAATTACTTTGAGGAGACTTTTGCCAAATTTCTAGTACTTTATTTTCAAAGGTTAAATCAAAATTTTTGGGCAATCTACGCCAGCCAATTAACGCACACTCACCTGTTATTCTCCGAGCTGCAAATGTTGATTCATTAACAGGACAGTTTTTGATGAATGTCAACGCTAATGCTAGGGAAGCTACTCCTAACTTTTCCCAATGATTCGTATATCGTTCCTCCTCATGTTCGCCATAAATGCTGTAATAACCGTTGACTTTAGTAATTTTTGCAGAGTAAGCTGCCAAATTATAATAAATCCAGACATCTCCTACTGGGTCATAAATCCGATTTTCCGGAACTATTGGATTTATTAAATATTTCTGTAAATAGCTCCGGCGGTATATTGGATTGCAGGGAAGTGGTTGAACTTTCAAATAAAATTCAGCTGCTTGGGTAACAGTAGTCAGGATACGTGTGGGTTGGGAAATAAGAGCATTGTAGTCTCCCTGAAGCTTGACACTAGCTTCATCGGTGTAGCAAATATCTGCTTGATTGTCTTCTAAAGCAGCAATTTGGGTAATGAATTTTTCTGGATGCACTATATCATCCGAGTCTAAAAAGAAAATATATTTACCTTTTGCTTCTCTGAGTCCTCGATTTCTAGCAACAATTGAACCTTGGTTAGTTTGACGAATGAAGCAAATTGGTAAATTCAAAAAACCCGCCAGACAATCCGATAACGGCTGTTGTGAACCGTCATCAACAACGATGATTTCAACAATTAAATCTTGAATAGCATGGTGAATACTCTCAAGGGTATATTTGAGCATTTCCACGCGATTATAGGCAGGAATGATGACAGATAAATCTATTGACATTGCTATATCTTAATGATTATTAATTTGCAAACTGAGAAAACCAGCGATACCATTCTCTATTCATATACTTAAGCTTCATTTGATTATTTATATAATGAGTCAATATAAAATGCTGAGGAAAATTATCATCAGATGCTACATAATAAGCATCAGGTAAGCCAATCGCATTTTTGATCTGGGCAAAAATTAGTGCCAGTAAGGTTTGCTCAAGAGTAATCGGATTATGCTGTTCGGGAATGTCCATTAAAGTTTTAGTCCAAGACTCAACCAAATCCCAATCAATTTCTGTCTTACCCAAGAAAAAAATACCTGCATTGAAATGTGGAATTGGCTGGATTCCAGTAGATGCAAAAATTTTGGTGGTATCACAAATAAAACCCCAGAATTCTGGAACGTTATTCTGCACCATAAAAAAAGCTTTTTTGTTGTTATAAAATTCAATTAATTCAGACGGATATTGCCAAAAAATCATGTCACTATCCAAGTAAAGCTTACCTGGAGATAAGATGTTGATATCTATAAGTTTTCTCATTTGGACAAATCTTGTACGTGCAGTCCATAAAGCTGGATAGCTTGTTTTTGGCAGAACAGGTTCTAAATTGGCTTCTGCTTGTGCTTTGGTTATTATACAAGTCTGGGGAAATAGCCTTTTTAATAGCTGAATTCTTTCAAGGTTGAGTGTGCCATCATCATAAATAGTGAAATGCGGGACATGCTCAATAACATGTACTAGTGACAATGCACAAAGCACAGTTTGATGCCAATATTTTTCACCTGTCATAAAGGTGATATCTATATCTATATCAGGGAATTGTGGAGCCTGAATAAACTGCAATTTACTTTTTAATTGATTTTCACCGTAACGGGCTAAAAGTAAATTATAACGAAACCAAATTGTTGCATTTGGTTGATAATAAAATTTATATAAAATTTTCCCAAGCTTGAGTTTTTTGGCTAGTTGACTAACCTGAGTTATATTCATAAATTGCTTTTCTGTTTCAATACTTCTAAACCTTCTAACATCCCACAAGCACCTTGCCAATTCACATAGTTAGCACGACTTTTCCACGCTTTATAGCTAATAAAAGCTTTTATTTTTCTGGGTATAACACTCCAACTGGGAATTTTTTTCCAAGGTCTAATATGATGAGCATCTAACACTTGAACCCAGGAACGTGAAGAGGCAAAGTTTAGGCGAGCAAGATACTCTTTGGTCAGGCGATTGGCAGAAATCAGATGAGTGAGTTTAAGTTGTGGGAAGTAACCGACTGACCAACCAGCGTCTAAAATGGTCAGGTTGATGTCACAATCGCCACCAGATTGAAGGCTTTTTCCTGTGCGATCAAGCGCTAGTCTACTGTGATCACTTAAGATACAGCTAACGTAGAACTCTGCGGCTTTTCGGCGTAATGCCATACCTGCACCAATTGGTGCAAATACAGGATGAATTTTTTCAAAATTAGATGTTTTTTCATAAGCATAAATTTGGACATCATCTCCTAAATCTCGCAATGCAAGACAACCCCAAAACTGTTTAATCCAGGGATCTGGTTCTACTTCAAATTCTGGCAGTGATTTGCCGCCAATTGCGCCTAATTGCGGATAGTTATTAAAAATTTCAACGATGTCTTTGAGGTAATTGCTACAGAGAACATTATCATCATCAACGAATACCAAATAATCGCCTGTACTTGCCTGAATTCCAGCAATTCTTGCCCGTGTTAGTCCCAGACGTTCTTCTCGGATAATTTTTGTTTTCGGATGCCAGGAGAGGTCTAAATTCGCAAATAAATCTGGATCGTTAGAAGCATTATCAACAATTAACAAATGCCAATTGCTGTATGGTAAAGACTGCGAGATCAAACCATACAGAGTTCTTTGCAATCTAGTTAAATTAGGATTATGAGTTGGAATAATGACTGAAATTAGAGGTATCATGTGCGTGTCTTTACAACTTTTGCCGGAACACCTATAGCGATCGAATAAGGTAGTAGATCCTTGGTTACAACAGCACCAGCACCTACGACACAACCATCGCCGATTGTGACTCCTCCTAAAACGGTAACTCCTGCACCAAGCCAGACATCTTTACCTATAGTCGTAGGCATCAAAATATCAGGTTGCCAACGAATATGTTGCGCTTGCTCAGGAATTGTATGATTGGAGGAAAGAATGCGACAGTGCATTGCAATCAAGGAGTCTTCACCAATTATCACACCACCGTGACCATAAATAACGGTGTAAGGACCAATAAAAACATTATCTTGAATTGCGATACTTCCTCCCCAAGCCTGTAAAATCACACCCTGTTCTAATTTGACGTTTGGTGATAAATAAATTTCACCAGTAAAGCCATTAGAAAATCCGAGTTGAGCTAAAACTTGCCTACCTATAGAGCAAGAAGAATCCAATTGCACTCCGCTGAATCTCAGACGAAAACGCTCCCACCTATTTATCAGCTTTAGTTGTAGTTTTAATAACTGCTTAAACACGAGTAATAGCTAAATAAACTTGTTTGTTAAAACTTGCCATATCTGACGCAGTTTACTACCTATACCAAGACGAAATCTGATTCGTGAAATTAAGCTTGGCTGACCAATGGGAATTGTATTTTTCCAAGGTGTAGCGTGAAGATATTTTTCGTACTCATGTTTGAATGGATGTTTACAACCATAATACCAAGGTTTTGAACTACCACCTCCTATGAAGTGAACAATTGCTGGATCAACTTTGGCTTTGAGATAATTAAATTTTGTGTATTTCTCTTGGTACAGAGAACTGATTGGCACTTCTTCATCATCCATAAATACTTGTGAGTTCCATGTTAAATCTATAGGCAGCCAAGAATTATGAAGGAGGATATTTAGAACATCTTGATCCCACCATTGCAGTTTTTCACGTTGTTGACGAATTAGTTCACATCCTCGTTCAAAAATCTTTAATTCCCGCCAATATTCAAGGTTGATTAACATTAATCCGGAATTGAAATAAAGGGAATTTTCTGGTAAACCTATTTTTTTTGGATAATCATCCATACCTATAGCAATAGTTGCTGCATGGGTAAAATTTCCAATATCAATTTTCCATAAATCATCTATTTTTCTCCTAAAAATTATATCTGAGTCTATATATAATACTTTTTCTAACTCAATAGGTAATACTTCAGTTATTGATAATCTAAAGTAGGCAGCAATAGATATATGATGGCTAATAGGTGCTTCTTGAAAGCTATCTTTATCTATTTTAATAAAATAAAACTTATGTATATTCGGGGTTAGGAATATCTCTAATTTTTGAAATTCCTGAGATTTGATGCTGTCAGTAATGATATAAACTTCAAAAACTTGAGTGGGATTATTTTTGAATAATGATGTTAGCATGACTGCACAGTGCTGTGCATATTTATCATCTATTGTACAAACAACGCTAATACTCATAATACTTTTTATTTTTTTAAATTTATTAGTAAAAATAGATTACAGATGGCAGATTACAATTTACTACCCACTTTCAAGCCTTGATAGCGTGAATACAGCCAACTAGGTAGCAATAAAGTAACCCGATTGCGAAGTCCATGCTTTTTGACTAATCTGTACCAGTGGTACAGCCGTTGAGTCAAGGGCATAAATTTTAGATAAGGTTGAATTGCCAGAGTAAAATTGAAGTACCAGCCATGAACATTGGGTAAGAAAACATCTGGCTCACCCAGAAACATCTGATCCTTGGGAGCCAACGGTGCAGTTACAGGGGTGAGTGTAATAGCACGAGTATAGAGATTTTCTAAAGCAGGTTGCCAATTGCTTGCCCAGTGTGTCTGTGCTATTTTATTTTTGGTTGCTTCCCCTAGGGAAAGTCTAAATTCTTGATCTTCGATCAACTGCGTTAGACAATCTGTATACTCTTCAAGGTTCCGCACTCTAATTAGATTACCTGTTAACCCCGGCATATCAGCACCAAGAATTTCGGAAGCATCGCAAGAGTAAGGATAACGGCTTACCAAAGGTACACCATAGCTTCCAGCCTCTAATAGGGATGTAATGGAAACAAATGGAAACGAGTCAACATAAATGTCAGCAGCCTGGTAATATATAGCAGTATTCTCAGTTTCGGCGATCGCTCTAATTCTGCCTTCTGTTTGCTCAATGGCTGTTGACCAATCCTCTGGATTGTTAGCACCCACAACCAACAGACAAGCATTTTTGTATTTTTCTAGGATAGGAACATGTGCATCTGCAAAGTTCATGCCATTGACAGATCTATTGTACTTAACAGATCTAGCTATTGAGAGCAATACGATAGTATCTTCTTGAATACCGATCTGTTGTTTGGCTTGCACGCGAGAAAGTTTTCGGTCAGTAGGTTCTACAATGGTAGGCAGAAGTACGTTGCGTTGTGGCTCAATACCCCGACGTTGCTGTGATAAGCGCATACCAGACTCACGCAAATTAGCAACCACATCGCTGATACTAGCACCTAGCCAAAACAGGTGATCCGCATGATCCAAAAATATCACTGGTGGAGATTGCTCTTTATTCGCAAAAGCAATCATGGGAATCACATCTTGGTTATATACGTGCAGTACAACCACATCTACTGTTGCGGCAATTTCCCGTAGCTCTTTAGCTCGAGAAATCAGGCCACTAGCTAACTGGTTCAACATGTATATCTTACCGTTACTCTTGCTCACAGAGTCTTTCAAGATTTGCGGTACATTATTTGATTCCTGCTTTGTCAAAGCTACTGAATGGGTACTCTCGGTATCCTGCTGAATCCAGCGCCAAAGCATCTTGGAAAGTCCACCAATGGACATCACAGATGTACACACATGCAATATCTTCTTTGGTCTTTGAGATATTGAGGGATTTTGACTCGGATAACTATTGCATTTGATAGCTTGTTGTCCAATCTTTAAGAGGATTTGCTCAAGCTCAAAGCTGACAAATAAACCACAGGGTTGTGCACATGTAAACCAAGCTGCGATCTCTCCATAAACCGCAGCTTCTTCATACTTTCCCCGCTGAACCAGCGCTTTCGCCTGCGCCACTAGGCTATTAAACACTTCAAAGTTTTGGGGAATCAGGCGACTACCTTCTTCTCGCCATAGGCTTAGTGTATCTTGAGATGTTGTTTCCATTGTCAACGAATTCCTAAATCTGACAAACCTTTTTCAAAACCTCAACCACCCGTTCCTGTTCTTCCTCGGTCATTTGATGAAACAATGGCAAAATAATCGCCCGTTCCTGCGCCTGCTCGCTCTCACTTAAGCGCTGACAACTTCCTATTTCGCAATGACAATCTTCCTTGACAACACCACATGACCAAGGTTCTTTTTGATAAGCACTTTCCCGATGAGCGCACATAATTCCCCGACGTGTAGACACCCCAGCATCTAACATCGCCTGCATTACTTGCAGTTGGTCACACTTCTCTGGTAACCTAACGCAGAAACTTTGCCAGTTACTCTTTGCCCAATCTGGTTCTGTGGGTAACTTCAATCCCGGCACATCTGCGAGCAATTCCTGATATCGCTGTGCTAAATAACGCCGACGTGCCACAATTTCCGGTAGGCGTTTGAGTTGTTCCCGTCCAACGGCTGCTTGAATATCAGTCATGCGGTAGTTGTAGCCCAACATGGGATATGACTCAAATATCACCTGTTTAGCACCGTGGCGGACTGTATCTGGTACACTCATCCCATGTTGTCGCCAGAGACGAAACTGTTTATCCCATTCAGGATTAGATGTAGTCAGCATCCCCCCATCGCCAGTGCTAATAACTTTCCGGGGGTGAAAGGAAAAACAGGCGATATCCCCATGTGGTTTACCAATTTTCTCCCAGTTTCCATAGGAGAGAATTTCACTGCCGATCGCACAGGCTGCGTCTTCAATTACTGGTAAATTGTAACGGTGAGCAATTTCTAAAATGGCTTTGAGGTCGCAAGGCATTCCGATTTGGTGGACTACCAAAATCGCACGGGTGCGTTCGTTAATCACATCCTCAATTAACATCGGGTTGATGTTATAGCTCTGTGGTTCGATATCCACAAATACTGGGATCGCCCCACAGTAGCGGATGCTGTTGGCGGTGGCAATATAGGAATGGCTGACGGTAATTACTTCATCTGTTGGCTGCACACCTACAGCTAACAAGGCCAAGTGCAACGCTGTAGTACAATTAGATACAGCGCAAGCGTGCTTTGCACCGACATAAGCAGCAAATTCCTGCTCAAAGGCCGCAACTTCAGGTCCTTGTGTTACCCATCCAGTGAGGATTGGACGCTTTGCCGCTTCTGCCTCAGCTTCCCCCATCCAAGGTTTAGCAATTGGAATTGTTTGTATTTTTTCAGACATTAGTAGCTTCCTTTGTCAGCTTTTGTTCCCGCCACCAACTTACTAACCGCCGCAATCCCTCTTCTAGGGAGATTTCTGCCTCAAAACCGAGTAATTTCTTGGCTTTGCTCACATCTGCTAGTCGGCGGGCTACGGGGTTGACTTTGCGTTCTGGGCCATATTCTGGTTGTAAATCTGACCCCATCACCTTAGCTAAACTATAAGCTAGGTCATTCAGGCTACTTTCTACACTACTGGCAATGTTAAATACGTCATCAGTAACATCCGCTTTGGCAGCCAAGATATTCGCTCTAGCAATGTCTTCGATATACACAAAGTCCATTGTCTGTTTACCATCACCGAAAATCAATGGCGGCTGACCTGCGGCGATGCGCTCCATCCAACGAATTAGCACTTCCGTATATACACCGTAAATATCCATTCGCGGTCCGTATACATTAAAGTATCGCAACGCGACATAATTCAGCCCATACATATCGTAGAAACTGCGTAACAATCCTTCATTAAAGGTCTTGGCTGCACCGTAGATGGTGCGGTTATTGTAGGGGTGATGGGATTCCGTGGTGGGAAATTCCTCCGCCATACCATAAATTGATGCTGATGAAGCAGCTACTACCTTTTTTACCTTCGCTTTTACCGCTGCTTCCAAAACATTGAAGGTCCCATCTGCTAAAACTTCTAAGGCTAAACGCGGTTCTTCAGCACATTGGGTAATGCGAATTGCGGCTTGATGAAAAACTATATCCACACCTTGCATCACTTCCCCAAGGAGTTTTTGATCGCGGATATCGCCTTCCACAATTACCAATGGACCTTGCTCTTTTGTCCAGGCGAGGTTTTTCAGTTGTCCACGGGTGAAGTTATCTAAAACAATAATTTCAGATACTCCTTCTTTGACTAACAAATCGGCAATATGGGAGCCTACTAGACCTGCACCACCGGTAATTAATACTCGACTATTTTGCATCTTCTTTTAGTTTGGTAATTTCTGCTTCCAGGATTTGAATATGATTTAGCAAATCGGAAATGCGTAAACCTAAAGTGGTTTTCACAGACTTAATTATATTTGCTGCTGCTGTTCTTTCTTCTGGTGCCAATTGCACTTGCAAAATTCTCAGCACGCCCTCACCTGTGAGAACATCAACAAAACCTTCTGTTTTAGATCTGCCAATGACTCTTCCGGGAATGCGTCCTACATACTTGGGGGGATGATCTACATACTTGGCTTGCCAAATCAGCAACTTTTTGCCTTCAAAGTAAGTATAAGCACCAGGAAAAGGCGGGGCTAATGCCCGAATCAAACAATCTATGCTTCTGGTGGAACCTGACCAATTAATTTCACCATCTTCGGGAAGGCGAGTACAACAATAAGTAGCTTCAGCGTTATTTTGCTCTATGCCTTCATAGCCATTCCAGGAATTTACAACTGTTTCTCCTAAATGTTGCCTCTGAATTTGATTTAACTTCTCATATAATACCCCAACAGTGTCATCAACGTGAATCGGAATTAATTGCTGAAACAAAATATTCCCCTGATCTAAATCAGGTGAAATTTTATGAATACTTATCGCTGCACAAGGTTCATCATTAATCATCGCCCAATTAACGTTGGCACGTCCCCGATATTGGGGTAATGGCGAATAATGAACATTGATAAATGTAGAGAGTTCAATCAGTGATGGTGGCAAAATTTGATTATAGGAAGAAACTACCACACAATCAGGCTGAAATTTTAAAATGAGTGCTTTAATTGCTTTTTGTGAGGTATCTGGAAAGATGGGAATATTCAGTTGCTGTGCTAGATTCACCACAGGGTCTTCTGTATTCAATGTGGTGTCTATATTTCTCGCCACTGCTTGCACATGACACTGGGAAATTAATGATTCCAAGGCACTCAAGGTGGTCGTACCAATACCAATCAGCAGTACATTCACAATTTTCTACCCCCTCACAGCAGTTGCACAAATTCCAGCCCTGAGTCTTGAGACTGCAAGGAATGTCGCCAAATGACTTCAGCCGCTTTGAGTCCTCCTGTTTGCAGACGGACAATTGGTTCTGGCCCCACTGCTGATGGTAAGATGCCCATATGTCCATGCTCTGGTTCAATTTCCGGGGTGAAGGGGATGTTATGCCAGACAAAAGCAGACCGCTCGATGTCACCCCAGTACTGGGCTACCAGGGTCCCTGTCCAATATTTGGCAATTATCGCCGCATCCCTAGCCGACAGTATTGGCTCTACTCTTGGTTGCAAAGCTACTAGAATGGCATCGTAGATTTTATCTGTCGGTGCAGCAGCGAGCAGGTCAAAAGTGTCCACAGTCGCACCTGCTTGTACTAAACCACGTTCAATAAAGCTCTCAAAAGGGTTGTCGCACAACAATAATATATTACTTGTGTAAACTGCGATACCTGCATCTAGCAAGAGCTTGACTGCCATGATTCCCAGAAAGGAAAATACGTCAACTGCTGGATGCCTTTCGTTGACTCCTGCTACCTGGATACCTTTGAGGCGACAGGCGATGAGATCCACGTCTTCTGGTCTAAACTCCCAGGCTTCATACATTAAACCAATGACTGCTGTGGGCTTCATCCAGCCAATCATTTCGGTATTAATGGGGCGGACGTGTCCACTGTTGGTAATGATGTCTACTTGAGCGACGATATCTTCAGTTTTTTCAGTGATAAATTCAATTTGCCCACTCACCCCAGCAATTTCAGCTAGTTGCTCTGTCAGTGCTTTCACTTGCTCTATAGTGCCATAACGGCTACTCTGGGTGAGGGCAAACACTTTTTCTGCTCCTGCGATAGCGGCAATAACAGGTGTGACTGCATAGGCTCCAGTCGCTGCTTCTGTCAGAATGATCGCCTTTTGCAATTGTAAATCGCAACGCTCGATAGCCTGACGCATCAACCAGACGAGGCGATGGGGGTTTAACCCAGGACGGCGATCGCTCATTCAACTGACACTCCCTGAAGAATTTTCTGGAGACTTTCGCTAACAGTGCTAATTTGTGCAGCGGTGAGTTCAGGATACATGGGCAGGGATAGGACTTGTCTAGCGGCTAGTTCTGTGTGGAGAAAATCACCACACTGATACCCTAAATCGGCGTAGGCTGTTTGCAGGTGGACAGGGATGGGATAATGAATACCTGTTTGAATGCCCAGCTGATTTAGCTCCTGTTGTAGCCGTTCCCGCTCGATAGTTCGCACGGCGTAGATATGGTAAACGTGGCGATTGTGAGGCAGTGCTATGGGTGTAGTGATGGCAGAGTTTGCCAAGAGTTGATTATATTGTGCTGCATGTGTGATTCTGGCTTCTGTCCACGCTTCGATGTAACGCAACTTCACCCGTAAAATAGCGCCTTGGATGCCATCCATGCGATAGTTATAACCCTTGAGGACATGGTGATACCTCCGTTCTTGACCCCAGTCCCGTAGCATCTGCATGGTGCGGGCATATTCGGGATTATTGGTAACTACCATGCCTCCCTCTCCGTAAGCACCTAAGTTCTTACCAGGGTAAAAGCTAAAACAACCAATGTCGCCTATACTACCTACGCGCTGACCCTTGTACTCGGCACCATGAGCTTGGGCTGCATCTTCGATCACAATCAAACCATGACCACGAGCAATTTCTAAAATTGGCTCCATATCCGCTGGTTGACCGTATAAATGTACAGGCAGAATGGCCTTAGTACGTTCAGTGATCGCTTGTTCTATTTTGGTGACATCGATTGTGTAGGAAACCGGGTCAATATCTACGAAAACTGGTGTGGCTCCGGTATAACAAATTGCTGCTGCTGTAGCAATGAAGGTGAAAGATACGGTAATTACTTCGTCACCAGTACCAATGCCAGCGGCTAATAATGCTAGATGGAGGGCGCTAGTACCTGTATTGACAGCGATGCCATAATCAGCATTGCAGTAATCTGCAAACTCTTGTTCTAAAAGTTTTACTTCATTACCTAAGATGAATTGGGTACTTTCTAGGACTTTTAAAACGGCGGTGTCTATTTCGTCTTTGATGCTCAGGTACTGAGTTTTGAGATCTACAAATGGAATCACGCTGCTACCTCTGCTAGGTTCAGTTCAATTAATCGGCCTTGTTTCTTCATAGACTCGGTTGCAGCTTCGAGTATTCTCACTACCCGCATTCCTGCTTCCCCATCGGTAATGGGGCGATCGCCTTTTTGAATGCAATTGATGAAGTGTAATCCTTCTGTCCGCAGTGCTTCTGTTATATCTAACTTGGGAGACCACATATCTCCTGTACGATAACCAATTAACATTTGGTACACGCTTTCGGAATTGCCATTGAGGGTAATTCCTTTGTCGTAAATCTTCAGCTTCTCGCTAGGTTCCAAGTCATCGTACACAATCATCCGTTGACTACCACCAATTAGTGTGCGGCGCACTTTCACTGGTGCTAGCCAGTTGACATGAATATGAGCAATTAAGTTATTCTCAAAAAATAAGGTCAAGTAAGCGATATTTTCGGGTTCTCCTGATACATGACTGATGCCACAAGCTGAAACAGCATAGGGCTGGGATGGTAAGACATAGTTCATGATGGAAAGGTCGTGAACTGCCAAATCCCAGATGACATTGACATCATGCTGAAACAGTCCTAGGTTGACTCGTACAGAATCGTAGTAGTAAATATCGCCTAGGGTCTTGGTGGCAATTAGGTCGTGCATTTTGCGTACAGCACCTGTATAAACAAAGGTGTGATCTACCATCAGCACTAGGCGGCGTTTTTCTGCTTCCTCAATCAAGCGCATTGCTTGCTCTGAGGTCGTGGTTATCGGTTTCTCTACGAGTACATGCTTCCCAGCCTGTAATGCGGCTAAGGCTAAGTCAAAGTGGGTGGAAACTGGTGTGGCGATCGCCACTGCGTCAATTTTGGAGTCTGTAAATACTTCTTGACAATCTGTGGTGACTTCGATGGTTGGATAGCGAGCCTGCACCTTTGCTAATAGTTCTGGTTTAAAATCGCAGACTTTTGTGACCTTTGCACCTGGAATTTCGGCGAAATTTCTTACCAGATTAGGACCCCAATAACCATAGCCAATTACTGCGATATTAATCATGATTTTGTTTCCTATTGATTTTAATTAATCAAAATTTATTGAACTAGCAACCACCGTCTGTAAAAGGTGATTATATTATGTGGCAATACTTTAAGTAATTCTTCTGATATTCCTGTGTTTTATCAAGGCAAAACTTATCTACCTGATGCTACCTTCTGGGAGGTTAGCTAAAACTGCTTGTGATTTCCGTGTTTTGGGAGCGATTGCGAACATCACCTATGGTACGTGCGGGGACTCCCACCACAATTGCATAATCAGCAACATCGTGAGTGACTACGGCTCCAGAACCAATTATGGCTTTTTCCCCAATAGTTACCCCTGGTAGGATGGTAGCGTTACTGCCAATAGATGCACAGCGCTTTACTACGGTCTTGATTGGATACCAGTCATCGTCAGTTTTCAAGGTGCCATCTTCATTGGTTGCACGGGGATAAAGGTCATTGGTGAACATGACTCCATGACCAATAAACACTTCATCTTCAATGATGACGCCCTCACACAGAAAACTGTGTGATGAAATTTTACATCGATCCCCTACGCTGACATTTTTCTGGATCTCCACAAATGTACCAATCTTCGTGTCATCGCCAATCTCGCAATCGTAGAGGTTCACGAGATTAGGATGAAAAATCTTGACGTTTTTGCCTAACTTTACGTTATCATTTATTGCCATTTATCCTCATCCTTTTACTTATTCAAAATCTCTTCCAAATATTATTATGATATTTTCTCTACAGATTCCCAAATAACATCTTCTAAATAAGTACATTCGTCATGTTGCCATTGATACTCTGGGCGCTCAAAATTGTGCATGGTAATTTCAAACTGGCAAATATATTTGAGGCTTTCTAGTAAAGTGTCGCTGCGACGTTCAGACAACCAAGTTATTAAGCTGTATGCACCCATGTAGAGCCGAAATTTAGGAATTTCACAGCGAAGAATAAATGTTCCTGCTTCCTGACGAAATGGAGCTTGAGGTTCGTAAAACCAGTTAATACAAATGGGTTGTTGTAAAGAATTTACTACTTGAAATGAAAACCACAAACTTTCATGGGGTTTAGTTATGTGTAGCGCAAATTCAAAGGTAATTGGTTCTCCCCAACTGTGAATCCCTGCACCTTCAGAAGTATGTGCCTTTACCCAAGCTAGATAATTGCCAGTTTTGTTTTCCGGCGCTTGGTAATAACCTCGTGGTTGAGAATCATCTTTTTGATCAGTAAGATATAACTGCACGGCTTTGTTAGTATTACCATCCCACTGAACATCACCTTTGGACAGCAGTATGCAACGTTTAGTCAGCTGGGCAATAGCTGGCATACTATGACTAACGAACAAAACTGTGCGTCCTTCTTTGGTTGCTACATCCCCCATTTTGCCTAAACATTTTTTCTGAAATGCGGAATCGCCAACTGCGAGAACTTCATCAACAATTAAAATTTCCGGCTCCAGATGTGCTGCGACCGCAAAGGCTAGGCGGACATACATCCCTGATGAATAGCGTTTTACCGGGGTGTCTAAAAACTTCTCTACTTCTGCAAAGGCGACAATTTCATCAAATTTCTTTTTAATTTCAACTCTACTCATCCCTAAAACTGAGCCGTTGAGATAAATATTCTCCCTTCCTGTCAGTTCTGGGTGAAATCCCGTCCCTACTTCTAGCAGGCTGGCGACTCGGCCTTTAATGGCGATGCGTCCCTTAGATGGTTCGGTGATCCGGCTCAAAATTTTTAAGAGCGTCGATTTCCCTGCACCGTTGCGTCCAATAACGCCAATGGCTTCACCTTGTTTAATCTCAAAAGAAACATCATTCAATGCCCAAAATTCTTCTGAAGCTGGATTGGGAATTTTTTTACCAGCAGAGTTGCTAAATTTCTTGGCCAGCGACTTAGCTCCATCAGCAATTACATCACGTAGAGCTTTGTAGTTGGCTCGCCCGGAACTCTCCTGTTGATGACTAATTATATATTTTTTGGCGAGACTTTCTACCCGAATTACACTATCAGACATCTGCTTGTCCACTCCTTTCTAAATTACGTCAGCAAACGTCCGTTCCATTCTGCGGAAGTACCAAATACCACTTGCGAGCAAAAGTAAAACTAATGCCAAAGATAGTGTGAACCCCGGCCAATAAATTTTGGCATCTCCACCTATAATCGCCCAGCGGAAACCATCAATGACGCCCACCATTGGGTTCAAAGAATATAGGAAGCGCCACTGTTCTGGCACTATACTGCTACTAAAACCTACTGGTGATATATATAATCCAAACTGCATAATAAATGGCACAATGTAGCGAAAGTCTCGGTATTCGACATTTAACGCTGCTAGCCACAGCCCAACTCCCATCGAAGCGGCAAAGGCTATACTGATAAATAGCGGTAGTGTCAGTATCCGCCAATCGGGAACAAAGTTATACCAAGCCATTAGCCCCAACATAATCATCCCCGAAATCATGAAATCTACAAAGCTGACAATTACAGCGCTGATGGGGACAATTAGACGTGGGAAGTAAACCTTTGATATCAGATTGCTATTACTAATTAAACTACCACTGCACTCTCCTAAGGCATTGGCAAAAAATTGCCAAGGTAACATCGCCGCAAATACCAGAATCGGATATGGTGCGCCCTCTGAAGGTAATTTTGCTAAGTTGCCAAATACCACGGTGAACACTACCATTGTTAAAAATGGTCGAATCAGCGCCCAAGCTATACCAATCACGGTTTGCTTATAGCGGACTAAAATATCACGCCAAGCGAGAAAATATAAAAGTTCCCGATAGCGCCACAGGTCTTGCCAATATTGGCGCTCTGTGCGTCCAGCTTCAATTACCAACTCAGGCTTTGAGACAATCTCTTGACTACTCATCCTAGCTTTAAACTCCAAACTGGAAATCTTTAATAGTTCCAAATCACATAGTCAAACATAGTCAGACTTATGCAATTTAGCTTTAAGCGACTCTACTTTCAGCATGGACACGCTTAAATAGTGGAGTTATCCGCCTTGGATGTACTACCTGACACCCCCTATCCCTTAGAATAGACTGGAGACAGTCAAATCCTTCAGGATTACTTTTTCTGCCGATGTTGTACCCTGCGTTCACGTCGGCATGAATCTTCAAACCATTTTTACTGATATACCACGCACGTTTGACACGTTTTCCTGAGAATACATGCTTGATCTTGTTGTTAGGTTGATAAGTTGGGATGATGTCCCAATCAATCGCTGAAGCCTTACTTATTTTGTTTAAAGTTTTATCATACCGCGATAACCGACCATCTTTGCTTACCTCAGCGTAAACTCTCCCACAGAAGGATTCCCCTCAGAATTAATCACCCCTGTAACCTGCTGCCACAGGTTTTGTGGCGCTATGGAGATTTCATAGGTGCGATCATCACACTTACGGACGTGATACCACTTAGTTTGTTGACAGTGGTAACACCAGAAAGCTTCTAACCATTCTCCCTTTATCGGGATGGCAGTTTTATTTGCTACCAGCATCAAGGCACTTCTGCGACTCATACCTCTTTGCTGTAACTGTCCTGGTTGATCGGCAAATATTGGATATTTCTGACTCGTGCTATCCAGATAACAGCCATGAATTGGACAGTATATGGCTCGTCGTTTTGTACGTTGCCGATTTCGGTCACACCTTCTCTGCACTTCGACCTCCCACATTGATCAATAGACACACCCATCAGGAAGGTTACGCTGGAGGGACTGAGATCTAAAAGACCATCGAAGCCCATCTCCTAAAATTCACCGAGGCATATTCAATTAGAGTCAGTAAGTCGGCGCAAATAAACCTTACAGGCAATGGTTGTCATTTGTCATTGGTAAGGATTGTGGCATATTTACGTTTTGTAGTTTTGCTTATTCCCACCGACTTACTTGGATTGAGAAATACTCTATCAGATGAGGTTAATTTACTATCAGCTTTACTTACTAATTAATCAAGATGATTTACCAAGTAATCTAAGTTTGATAACTTTGCTTTCAGGATTTTTCAGATAAAATTTGTATCCTCAAAAAATTATAACATTTATAGTGAAGATAATATCCTCTTCATTTGAATCAAAATCATCCTCAAATCTAATCCTTTCCTTATTTAAACCTCTGTCACCCTCAAAACTACAATCATCACACCAAAAACACCGTTTTTTAGTGACAGAGTTTAAGTCACAAGCCTAATTATACAGTTGTAATTGACCAGCAGCACTAGAACCGCCAAACTAAAGCTAGAAAATGCTTATTTTGTCGTGCTTTGGGACATAGTCATCACTGTATCAGAATCAGGTATTAGCGCCTGCTGTAAAACATCAAGGTATTGTTGAGAGATAATCCTCGGCGTGAAATGCGATCGCAAATACTGACGACCTGCTCTGCCCATTTTCTCACCTAGTTGCTGATCCCGACTGAGCAAGCGAATAAATTCAGCCAGATTCAAACTATCTCCATTATCAAATGTACAACCGCATTTAGCTTCGGAAATAAATTGTCTCAGGTAAGAAGACCTCGAACAAATCACTCCTACTGGTCTTCCAGATGCTAAAGCTGAGTAAAGCTTGCTAGGAACAACCAAACTTTCACTAGATGCATCGACACTTACCAATGACAAATCACACGCTGTTAGCGAATAGGGCAATACTTGCTTATCTTGATACGGCAGAAATAAGAAATTGTTCAGCCCTAATTGATTGACTTGTTTGATCACATCATCACGTTTTGCGCCACCGCCAATGCACACAAACTGAATTGGCTCATCTTGCAAATATTTTGCCGCTTCTAGGATAGTATCCATATCATGACAGCGCCCCATGTTACCGGAGTAGAGTACGGTAAATTTGTTCACGAGGTTATGCTTCCAAGCAAACCAGTTTTCTTGCTTGGCAATGGGCATAATCTGCTCAGGGTCTGCCCAACTGTGAATCACAGAAATTTTATCAGCTATCTGTGGACAATTTGCCAGCACCTGTTGTTTCATCCCCGGACTGAGAACCACAATTCCCTTGGCGTTGAGCCAAATCTGTTGATTGAGGTTCTGCCAAAGTCGCACTAGCCAGTTATCCTTTGAGACTACCCCTAGAGCAATGGCAATATCGGGGTATAGGTCGTAGAGTATGCAGACATAAGGAAGTCGAAACAAGAGATAAGCCAAATATCCTATTACTGGCAAAAACGGTGGAGCCGTGGTCAATAATAATACATTGCTACGACGCCAAGTCGTCAGCATATGGAGTGCTGCACGCAAAGTGTACAGCACCCCATTGACAGCTTTACCGCGAATCCGACCTGGCCAGAGTTGCGCTGTTCGCGATCGCTGAATTCGCACTTTACCCAAATTTTCAATCCCTGGAGCGCTAGAAGAATGAAATGCGTATCCAGGTTGGCTGGTAAAAACCTCAATATCTACCCCTTGCTGCCCTAAATTTCTCACGAGTTCTTCAATCAATTGTCCCGTAGCAGCGTAGTCTGGTGGGAAGAATTGGGTGATAACAGACAATTTGATAGATTGCTGAGTTTTTTGAGAATCCTGGTTTTGAGTCTCTATCTCAGTAGAAATGGATTGCAAAAATTTTTGATTAATCCATTCATTAAGTCTCATCGGCTATATCCTACTGTAGAAATTTTGTTTATGACACCACTGATCTGTTCAATCCATTAGTTTCCATCACTGGGCTTTCTGGATTGAGACATATATTCGCTAGACTCTATAACCATCTATTAATCAACTCATTTGCTAAAGGTTCCTCAATTTCATATATATATTATATGAATGCCCTAGCAATAGAGTAGATTAATACGCATCTGCTGACAACTTTGTATAAGCGGTTATTTTTGATAGAAAAATAGCCAATGCAAAAATAACTCTGATACGGACAAGAAAGTTTTATATGTTCAAGTTACTTCATGGTTCACCAGCTTTACAGGTTTGTACGAAACTTTTGTATTTCAAAAAGTTAACAAGGTAAAACTAGTAGTGGTAACTAGAACTTTAAACTACCGTTTGCTGAACAATACTTCACTTCGAGCCTTTTGCATCTGACTTGAAGGGATTGTTACATCATTACCAGACTAACTTAAATTTTTGTTTTCTTCATGAAATTTTTACCCTATATTAGCTTCTAGTTTTTTATAACATGTAACTGTCAACTAGATTACTTTGTTTTTTGATTGACTTTGATACTTCATCAAAAATTTATTTTGCCTAAATATGCTTAAACAAAATCTTTACAAAGATAGATATTTAGTCTCTGTAATTTTTATAGTTTCTCATGCTTTTTGTTATATAAAATAGAACAAAGCATTATTGAGTAATCCGTTAATTTACGAGCAAAAAATATTCTAAGCATAATGTCGAGATCCTGATTGCAACACAACTGCATCAACATTTTTCAGTATTCTTTACTACTTTAACACATACTTACAAGACTATTTATAATTGTTAATTATCTAGTACGTATCGACGAAAATCCGTTAATCTGAAAATTATTCATGTAATTTAAGTACATGATAAATAAATGGGCATAAATAAACATAACTTTGCAGCCAGGCTATAAACATCACACCAAAATTTCTCGACGAAGCTTATCCAAGCTTGATAAGGGTTTCAGGAATCTAAGTAACAATGATTTCAAAAACTAGAGTTCATACTGTAAAGTGATGCTTATATAAAGCCGAGTTATATCTGAAGCTGCCAATTACAGCAAACTGAAACTTTTTCTATTTCTTTAGAGATATATAAATATATCTAATATAAGCTTGCCTCCTTCATTCCCACTAGAGGTTGATGCGGTCGGATATTCAGATGGAAATAAGCAATACCATATTTATCTAAAAAAATTGTATACTTTTAAACGATGATGGAGATATCACGACTTGTTTATCTAGTAATTAGTACCACACGTTGTAAATAAGGCTACCGTTTTCAACGTCCACAAGTATTGATATATCAACCTTTTGACTTTTGGCGAATGCCTAGCTTTACTAGGACTCAAAGTGGCAGACAAAGCTACAATCTTACTTATCTGACCGTCTCAAACCGATGAAGAATTTGGCAATAGTGAATCCTGAAAATCTCCCAGCCGACGAGTATTAGGCTTTTAACCCTCCCTAGAATTGTATAACATGGATTCTATCCTCTGTGCTTTAGGTATATATTAATTCCAATCAACAGATTATCTTCTTGTAAAAGAATTTCGATGGGCTTGTGACTACCTAAGCTAAGAGTACTCCCTACTTTCAATTACTGCCTCATCCAAATTGTCGATTTTAGCTTAAGATCTCTGAATACAAGGTTGTTCTCGCAAACAATACTAAGTCGTTTCAATTTGGTATCACCCACAATTTATCAAACCGTCGTATAAAATTTTCACCCTACTTATTAAAGTATTAAGAATATGATAGAGAATTCCTCTTCTCAAGCCTCAAGTTCTGACCCTAGTAGAAACTTTGTATCCCCATTTATTCAGTCTCAATCTTTGTCTGAAGGGCAAAATGAGGAATTTAATTTCCCTGTATTTATCGGGATTATCAGGCGACGAGCATTAGTGATTACCGGGGTAGCGATTGTGGCAATGGTAGCTTCTCTTGTCTACCAGAAGTTAAACCAGAAACCACTACAATATGAAAGCAATTTTCAGCTATTAGTGGAACCAGTGAATGATGACAACAAAGTGGCGGATGTTGTCGCCGAAAATAACTCTGGTAATATGAGGGGTCTAGATTACGACAGCCAAATTCAGGTTCTCAAAAGTCCGGAAATACTGGGAAGCATTATTCAGCAGTTGCATACTTCCTATCCAGATATCAACTATGATTCTCTACTCCAAGCGCTAACTATTAATCGCTTAGGTGAAACCAAAATTATAGACGTTCGCTATACCAGTAATGATACCAACAAAATTAAAGTAGTTCTGGACAAAATTTCTCAGGAATACTTGGATTACAGTCGGGAAAAGCGACAAACAAAATTACGTCAAGGGATTAAGTTTGTTGAAAAAGAACTCCCATTTATCCAAAATCGAGTTGATCATATCCAAAAAGAACTGCAAATTTTCCGGCAAAAAAACAGATTTAACGACCCAAATACCGAAGCAGAGAGAATTTCTACCCAAATAACCACTTTATCTGAGAAACGGCAAACTGTTGATTTACAGCTAGCACAAGCTCGCGACAATATTGCTCTGCTTCAAGGAGAAGATGGAAAAATAGCAGCGCTAACTAATGCTCCGCTGTATCAACAGTTGTTGCTTCAAGTCCGCCAATTGGAGACTCAGATTGCGACTGAATCAACTCGCTTACAAGAAGAAAATCCCAGTATTCAAGGCTTGAAGGAGAAAAGGGACAGTTTATTACCTTTGCTAAACCTGGAGGCTCAACGGGTTTTAGTGATAAAATTTGCAGAGTTACAGACTCAATTTCAAACTCTCGAAGGACAAAGCCAAGAAATGGCTAGAGTTCAACAAGAATTGGAACAAAAACGCAAAGAATTGCCAATGTTGGCACGACGATACACTGAATTACAACGGAAGTTACAGGTAGCAACTGAGAGCCTCAATCGCTTCCTAAATACCCGCGAAACGCTGCAAATTCAGATATCTCAGACCGAGCTTGGTTGGCAATTATTACAGGCGCCAATTCAGCCAAATAACCCGATTTCTTCTTCAAATATTAAAGGGGGTTTGTTAGGAGGATTGGCTGCTAGTATTGCTGTAGGTATTGGCGTGGCCTTACTAATTGAAAAAGTTGACAAGAGCTACCATAGTGTTGATTCTCTCAAGGAGAATGTCAAGTTACCATTGTTAGGAAATCTTCCCTTTGAAAAGCAACTCCAGAGTAGTCAATCCCGCATTCGCAAATCAGGAACTCCCATAGTTAGAGTCCCAAATTTACTTACTGATGGTATTCCTGGGTCAGTTGCTACACAGGATAAAGACTACAGAAAATATTCACCAAAATTTCTGGAAGCTTTACGAGTACTTTATACAAATATTCAACTCCTCAGTTCAGATCGCCAGATTCGCTCTGTAGTTATCAGTTCAGCAATCGCTGGTGACGGTAAATCTACGGTCGCGTTCCATCTAGCTCAAATAGCTACAGCAATGGGACAACGAGTATTACTTGTGGATGCTGATTTACGCCAACCCACAATTCACACCCTATCAGATTTAAATAACAAATGGGGATTGAGTAATTTAATTACGACAAACTTACCAATGGGAGAAGTGATCCGCGAACTTCCTTCTATGAACCAATTATCTGTGATCACCGCAGGACCAATACCCCCTGACCCCACTAAGTTGCTCTCATCTGAAAAAATGAAGCGACTGATGACAGATTTTCATAACAGCTTTGATTTTGTGATTTATGATGCACCCCCTTTGGTTGGACTGGCTGACGCTAGCCTCATAGCACCCCACACAGATGGGATTTTGCTGGTGGTGAAAATTGATAAAACAGAGTCTGGGGTGATCCAACGAGCTTTAGACCGCTTGACAATTTCCCGAATCAATGCATTAGGTATGGTTGCCAATTGTCAAAAAAGCGACTTCAGCGGTTATTAGAAAGATATAAATTTATAGGGATAGCTGCTGTTGGTTTTTATTCAGATTCTATCAGTAGTTTGTTACTGCTGAAGACAAATATTAACAGCAGTGCCTGGATCTGCCAAGGTGCTAAAACCAAGCTGACAAGGAGACTGATAAGTGCAAATACACCAGCAATATAAGCAATTTCATCAGTGCAATTTTTGACAAAATAGCCAGTTAATAGTCCAGTAAAAAGCGGAATCAAAAAAAACAAAGGCATATTTAATAACCTCAGAATTTGACTGTGCTAATTGTACATCTAGCGACAATATGCTTTATCCAAAATACCAACGCAGATGATGAAGATTCTGCAATGATCTGGTAAGCTAGCTTAACACTTTATGCTAACAGTGGAATAACCATCTAGCATATTACCTTAAGAAGTAGCTTTTTTAACTTAGACCCCCGATGCTGAACATTCCTCAATTACTCGCAACTGAACTAGATCTCAAACCCTATCAGGTGCAAAACGCGCTGGAACTTTTGGCGGAGGGTGGGACAATTCCCTTTATTGCACGTTACCGCAAAGAGCGCACTGGCGAGATGAATGAGGTCCAACTGCGCGATTTATCTGATAGATATACTTACTTAACAGAATTGGAAGAACGCAAATCGGTGATTTTAAATGCGATCGCCACACAAGGTAAACTCACTGATGAACTCCAAGGGAAAATCGCCTCCTGTTTACAAAAAACCGAGCTTGAGGATTTATATTTACCCTATCGACAAAAACGACGCACCCGCGCCACTATCGCCAGAGAAAGAGGACTCGAACCCCTGGCTGAGTTTATCAAGTCCCTGAATGTCAATAATTCTGTATCAGTTTCCTGGGAAGACGAAGCAGGGAAGTATATTTCGGAAACCCTAGGAGTAAAAACCGCAGAAGAAGCGCTCAAAGGTGCTGCTGATATCTTAGCAGAAGAGGTAGCAGATAAAGCTGAGTTTCGAGCATATTTGCGGGAATTTCTCTTAGAAGAAGGTGTGTTTGTCTCCCGGATTAAAGATGATTATCCAGAAGGGACAACGAAATTTGAGATGTACCGTAATTATCAAATTCGAGTGAAAAATATTGCTCCCCACAATATATTGGCATTGTATCGGGGTGAAACTGAGGGAATATTAAACTTTGAAATTTCCTTTGATAATGAAGTAGTACTCTCTTATTTGGAAGCGCAGGAAATTAAAACAAAAGTTCGCAAACTGCGTGATTTTTATCAGGCGATGTTAAAGGATGCATTTAACCGCCTCATGAAAGCTTCTCTCATCGGAGAAGTTATTTCCCAGAAGAAAACCTACGCGGATATTGAATCTATCAAGACGTTTGAAGCTAATCTCCGTGAGTTATTATTATCTGCACCGGCGGGGTTGAAACCAACTCTGGCGGTAGATCCGGGGTTTAGAACTGGGTGTAAAGTTGCAGTATTAGACCAAACGGGCAAATTTTTAGAATACCAGGCGGTATTTCCTCATCAAGCGGCTGAACAACGCACAAAAGCCGCGCAAACTATCAAAAATCTGATTGAAAATTACAAAATTGAGTTAATTGCAATTGGTAATGGTACAGCTTCCCGCGAGACAGAAGAATTTGTCGCACAAGTACTGCAAACTATCGAAGCAAAACCAATTAAAGTAATGGTAAATGAGTCGGGAGCATCTATATATTCTGCCAGTAACGTGGCAATTGAAGAGTTTCCCAATTTAGATATTACCGTACGCGGGGCAATTAGTATTGGTCGCCGGTTGCAAGATCCTTTGGCGGAACTTGTGAAAATTGATCCGAAATCCATTGGCGTGGGACAATACCAGCATGATGTCGATCAGAAATTACTGAAAAAGAAATTGGATGAAACTGTAGAAAGCTGCGTCAACTATGTGGGTGTGGATTTAAATACGGCTTCTAAACAACTGCTCACCTTTGTTTCTGGGATTACAGCCACAGTTGCCAATAATATTGTGACATATCGTAACGAACATGGTACCTTTAAAAATCGTCGCCAACTCTTGAAGGTGCCAAAATTGGGACCCAAAGCCTTTGAACAAGCGGCTGGTTTTCTGCGAATTCGTAATGGTGAGAACCCCTTGGATAATACAGCAGTGCATCCAGAAAGTTACTCCCTAGTAGAGGCGATCGCATCTGATTTGAATGTACCATTAAATCAGGTGACACAAATTGGCGAAAAACTGCAAAAAATTAATTTGAAGAAATATGTCACCGATACTGTAGGCGAACCAACACTACGTGACATCCTCCGCGAACTAGAAAAACCTGGTAGAGATCCCCGTGCTGAGTTTAAGTATGCCACCTTCAAAGAGGGAATCACAGAAATTAAAGATTTGCAGGTGGGAATGGAACTAGAAGGTATGATCACAAATGTCGCCAACTTCGGTGCATTTGTCGATATCGGAGTTCATCAGGATGGGTTAGTACATATCTCCCAACTTGCTGACAGATTCGTTGATGATCCCAAGAAAATTGTTAAAGTGGGACAAGTTGTGAAAGTCCGGGTATTGGAAGTCAACGAAAAACTGAAACGGATTAGTTTGTCGATGAAATCAGTCAAGCAATAAATTATCCGTAAGTGCGATAGGGTAGGGTACGTCAGTACTAATAATTTTTGGCGATGTCAAGGGTTTATCGCTGCTGACGCACCCTACATTACATACATATGGGATATTTTTTTATTTGTCAGTCCCTTATCGGACGTATTTGACGCCATCGAATGGGTAAAATCACCCCAAAGATAGAAAATAAAAATAGGTGACTCTCGTAATCTTAAGAAGAGATGGCAGTTTATCAAAAATCTGGGTCTAAAACCCCGTCGTTCCACGACGGCTTTTGGTATAATAGCCTTTGTGGAAGGGTAATCAACCACATAAAAAACCCATTTGCTACCTAACAAGTAGACGCTGCACCTTCTCCCAAAGGGAGAGGCTACGCCAAGACAACTAAATCTTGCTGGTTCTACTTCGTAGTTCTAGTATCGCCTGGAAGTAGGTAAAAGATTTACAGGTACTAGACTAACAGCATTAAACTGCAAACAAATTTTGCACTATGTGCAACTATGGTCGGGCAGACCAAAAGTTAACGCTAGGGGAGAGAACCACCTCTGGCTTAGATACCGCAAGGGGTCTAGGCTAAGTGGACTCGTTGAACCAAGAATCCTTAGCCTAAAGGCTAAGGAGTGTCAACAAGTTCGACTGATTAATCCAGCAATTACATTAGATCGCACGATTCAAGTACCAGATGACCAATATATCCTTGACATAGCAGAAGACAATGGTATTCGCCTACCATCTGGGTGTAAACAAGGCGAGTGTTCTGTCTGCGTCGCCAAACTCGTCAGCGGTAAAGTTGATCAACGTGAGCAAAAATTTCTGCGTCCCCAGGAAATAGAGGCTGGTTATGTTGTTACTTGTGTAAGTTACCCGTTATCTGATTGCACATTAGAAACCCATCAAGAACAAGTTTTGTATAAATCCGCGCTTTACTATCAGCCTGATGTTGAGAAATCTGAGTAAATTTCACCCTTGACTCTTGACTCTTGACCCTTGACTCTTGACTCTTGACTCTTGACTCTTGACTCTTGACTCTTGACTCTTGACTCTTGACTCTTGACTCTTAATCCTTGTCACTACCTCAATAATCAGCTGAACAATAATCAGCCGAATGGTAGGAACAAATCTACCATGATAAAGATGTTAAAGCCTAGCACATAGCTAAAAATAACATTATCTATAGTCTGAGATGTTGAGGTGACAACAATGTGGGCAACATTTTTAATTGCGCTAGCTACAGCTTTAAGTCTGCTGATTGTGGATATAGTTGTTCCAGGCGTCGATATTGCTAATTTTCCTGCAGCTTTAATTGCAGCGCTGGTTATTGGTTTAATCAATGCTGCAGTGAAACCAATTCTATTTACCCTGTCATTACCACTTAATCTCTTAACTTTAGGAGCATTTTCCCTCGTCGTCAACGGTATCTGTTTTTGGTTAGCAGCGGTTCTGGTTCCTGGGTTTAGAGTGGACGGAATTATCGCTTTTATTCTCGGTCCAGTAGTTCTTTCTTTAGCTAATACTTTCCTGACTAATTACTTTGCTGAAAGAAATATTGACCTCCAACCTAAGAACAAGGTTAAAACCGAATCTTGATTATTGTGTAGATAGCTGGAGATTTTGTCTATGATTTCTCCTCTCAAATGATTCCTGGGGTGGAGTGCGTAACTTCGATTAATCAGGAGAATGGAACTAAACAAAGTTTGAAAATTAGCAGCAATATCATGAACTTAATCCGGTTACTTCTAGGTTTTTTCTTACCTCCTGTAGGCGTTTTTTTGACAGTTGGCGTCGGACCCACTTTATTGATTAATATCTTGCTGACTCTTCTGGGTTGGCTTCCTGGTAGTATTCATGCACTTTGGGTCATTACGAAGCATGAAGAAGCAAACAATAGACAACAGGGTTTTTACTAGTAGCCAGTTGTAGGGTGCTTCAGTAGGGGCGCAAGGGGGCGTAAGGGGGCGTAAGGGGGCGCAAGGCCTTGCGCCCCTACTGTTGTGATTTCAATGATTAGGAATTAAGTTTGACACACCCTACCACTATGAGTAATTATTTCTTTGTATCTGTGGTTTCTAATACCTTAGTTTCCTCAGCTTTATGGGTAGGTTCTTTATCTTTAAGCCAATCAGTTGCTGCTAGCAACAACTCTCTCAAAGTTTGTTTGATCTGGCGTTCTTTTTGAGCTATTGTTGTACCCGCTTCTCCCAGTTTATCTTCTAACTGCGATCGCTTGTGTTCGACCTGTGTAGCTAAGGCTTCAGCTTGGGGGCGAGTCTGATTATACCATGTTTTCGCCTCATCTAAATAATCCTTAACCTCCTCAGAACGTCCGCCATAACGTGCAGCTAAATTAGCTCTGACAATAGCAATTTGCGCTTGCAGTTGAGCGTAGCGCTTTTGTAATAAAGCTACTTCATCACTATTTTTGATGGTATTTATAGCAGATTGTACCACAGTTTTAGTATTGGTAGATGTTTGTTTACTAGTGTCTTCAATCTCTGCTAAAATACCGTCAATTTCTTGTTGTAGTTCTTCTTCTTCACTATTCAATTGAGCTTGTAGCTTCTTAAGCTCAGTCTGAGTTCTAACAATCGATTCGTGTCTTTGAATATTAATCCCCTCCAGCACTCCTTCAATTGAAGCTGTAACTTCTTCTTTGAGTTCGCTACCTTTTTCTTGTAAGGTTTCAATCACAGCAGAAACAGCATCTTTCGCCAGATTCCGAACTTCCCCAGAACCAGCTTTCAACTCAGACGCTAGCTGCGAAACTGCAGATTTAACAATTTCTCGAATTCTGTCAGTTCTTAACTGTCCCGTTTCTTTGACTTGTTCTAGATCTGCTTGAATTTGCTCTTTGATATTTCTAGCCATTTTCACCTCTTGGTATTTAACTAATTGGGATAAAATTTTGTAGGCACGATGCTATATCTTCATTATGGCGTAGCGTTGTTAGTCAAGGCACTTCCTTTAGATAGAACATTACGGCAAATTAGTTGATTAACAAGAGTTAAGAATCAAGAGTCAAGGGTCAAAGGTCAAAACTACGGAAAATACCGTAAATTAGTTGATTAAGTTTTGTCCTTCACTGCTACAACAGGTAAGCTGTCGCACATTTAATTTGCACATCAATTAGTCAAGGCTGTCAAAAGTCCAGAGTCCAGATTTACCTTGACTTTTGACTCTTGACAAGCCTTATGAGTAACTATGCGACTTAAAAGCGTAACAGCTTAACATATACTCTGTTCCCCTTTTATGGGATGATTAATATCTGTTGGTAGCAAATGAGAGTTAATTATGTGGCGGGTAACTATTACTTGTTCTGGTGACGCCTGGAAGCAGTCTGCAACTGATTTTAAGTCAATGGCAGATAAGTATCAAGCCGATTGTATCTCTTCTAAAAAAATGCCTAATGGCACACGCATCATGGAATATAAGGTTGAAGATGTCAGCAATGCTGAATCATTTCAGGAAGATTGTGCAAGTCTGGCTGGATTTACGGCTGAATTTGAATCCTTGTAATCTTGTTTATTTAATTCCTCACCCCCAAATTTTAAAATGAATCTACCTGCTGCAAGCCGATTACAATTCACTCCCGATTTAAACATTTGTCGCATATTAAATGGTATGTGGCAAGTCTCAGGTGGACATGGACGCATTGACCCAAAAGCCGCCATTGCGACTATGTTCCAATATGTCGATGCAGGCTTTACAACTTGGGATTTAGCTGACCATTATGGACCTGCTGAAGATTTAATTGGTGAGTTTCGCCGGCAAATCATTGCAACTCGTGGTAAGGAAGCTTTATCTAACCTGCAAGCTTTCACCAAATGGGTGCCTCGTCCCGGTAAAATGACTAAAAAAATTGTCGAGGAAAATATCAATATATCCCTGAGAAGGATGGATGTTGAATCATTAGACTTGATGCAATTCCATTGGTGGGAATATCGGGATAAAAACTATCTTGATGCCCTTAAGTATATGGCAGAATTGCAAGATGAGGGGAAAATCAAGCATCTAGCTTTGACTAATTTTGACACTGAAAACCTGAAAATAATCGTCGAATCAGGCATCAAAATTGTTTCTAACCAAGTGCAATTTTCCCTAGTTGATCGCCGTCCAGAAGTAAATATGATTGAGTTCTGTCAACAGCATGACATCAAACTTTTTACCTATGGCACCGTTTGCGGCGGTTTGCTATCAGAAAAGTATTTGGGTAAACCCGAACCACGAGGATTTGATTTAACAACTGTGAGTTTGAAAAAATATAAAAACATGGTTGATGCTTGGGGTGGTTGGCAATTATTTCAAGAGTTACTTTCTACCCTCAAAGAAATTGCTGATAAGCATCAGGTTAGCATCGCCAATGTGGCTGTGAGTTATATATTAGATAAGCCAGCGGTGGGAGGTGTAATTGTTGGTGCGAGGCTGGGGATATCTGAACATTTAGAAGATAACGCAAAAGTGTTTGGTTTCAGTCTCGATGCTGCGGATTTAAATTTGATAAATGCGGTATCTCAAAAATCGCGGGATTTATATCAAATAATTGGCGACTGTGGCGACGAATATCGCCGCTGATCAGAGAATAGCAAAAAAAAACCCACCCCCAACCCCCTAAGCGCAAGCGAGGAGGGGGCTATCATATACCCAATTTGATTAGCACGAAATATAAGGTATGATTAATACAGCAAAAAATATCAAAAAGGGTCAATGGCAAAGCCACTACCCGGACGATAATTTAGGAAAGTTTATTCTGCCATGCTATCTAGCTCTAGCTCCGTGAATAGTGTCCTAGCTCCTGGTATACTCCGTAAAGTGCATCATATCGCCCTCAATGTCAAGGATATCCAAGCTTCCCGACACTTTTACCAAAGAAATGAGTTTAAAGCCTCGCCTTTCTAGGGCGACTTTGATATAATATTGCCATGATTACACTAAAGTTTAAGCTGTACGAACACAAAAGGAATAGACACCTGAAACGGATGATCAACGCCGCAGGGGTGATCTATAACCATTGTATTGCTCTACATAAACGGTACGAAAGCATGTGGAGCAAACACTTAAACTGTGCAAAACTCCAGTCTCATATTGCCAAATTAAGAAAACGTCATCAATTTTGGCAATCAATAGGTTCTCAAGCAGTGCAAGATATCTGTCAACGCATAGAGAAAGCCTACCAATTATTTTTTAAACATAATAAGAAAGGAGTCAGACCACCGAATTTTAAAAAGGTTAAAAAATACAAATCATTCACGCTTAAACAAGCAGGTTATAAACTTTTAAATGGGAATAGAATTAAAATTGCCAATCGAGTTTATCAATTTTGGAAATCAAGAGATGTAGAGGGAAAAATCAAAACATTAACCATTAAACTCACTGCACTAGGTGAGTTATTTATGGTGATTGTAGTTAATAATGAGTTAGAACCAGAAATTAAATCAACGACTGGTAAAATAGCGGGGTTTGATTTCGGATTGAAGACATTTCTAACTTGCTCTGATGGAACTTTAATTGATTCTCCACAATTTCTCAAGCAATCTCTGAATGCTATTAGGAAAGCTAGTAAGAACCACTCCAAAAAGGTAAAACGGTCAAATAATCGGGAAAGAGCTAGAAAAAATTTAGTTCGTCAACATGAAAATGTTTGTAACCGCAGACGTGATTGGTTCTGGAAATTAGCTCATGAATTGACAGACAAGTTTGATGTTTTATGTTTTGAAACCCTAAACCTCAAAGGTATGCAACGTCTTTGGGGTAGAAAAATATCAGATGTAGCTTTTGGAGAATTTCTCCAAATATTGTCATGGGTAACTAAAAAGAAAAACAAACAACTTGTTTATATAGATCAATGGTATCCATCTAGTAAAACGTGTTCTCATTGTGGGCATATTTTAGAGAATCTAGATTTATCCATAAGACAGTGGCGTTGTCCGTCTTGTCAATCAATTAATGGACGTGATGAAAACGCCGCGAGAAATATTCAAATGGTTGGGGCATCAACCATTGGCTTAGGTAATGTTAGACTGGCCATGCCAGCAATTGCTGTTTGACTCCAGAATCTGGGCCCTTTTAGGGCGGGGAGTATGTCAAGATCCTGATGGGTTTATGATAGAGATTCGCTCCGATCCTGGTAGTCAGGACTTCAGTGTGGTGTAGAGTGCGTCAGAAGAGATAATTTAGTAAAAATGAACCAATTTTCCACATCTGATGCACCCTACTAGTGTGCTACAAACTTCTAGTTTCACTATTTAAACGAAGATGATATCAACGCAAATGCTGAGGGTGATTGAAGAAGCTATCACAAAACCGCCAGTTCCCCACGAACCATATAAACATTCACTAAAAAATTGGGTGATGTATTGTCTGCGTGACCGAGGTTTTAAAGTGGTTTATGCTCAAAATGCCGACTTTGCGATTGAAACCAAGGGTAAGGATAAAGTGTATTTTAAAGTCTCAAATAACCAAGATGATGTAGATAATTCTTGTAGCTGGATTGTTTGGGATAGTACAACCAAAACCGCCAGGGTCATTCCATTCAATCCCACTTGAGGGAGATGGGGGAGATAAGGGAGTAATCTCAAGCGATAAGGAACTAGCGAAAATTATTCAACATCCTCATCCCCCTCATCCCCCTCATCCCCCTCATCCCCCTCATCCCCTCATCCCCCTCATCCCCCCCATCCCCAAAAACTCCACCCACAAGACGATGGAGTTTTTTAATCTCTGACTGTAGTATTTTCCTATACTATTCTGACTATGGATTCTCTGCCATTAATAAATAGTAGAAGATTGAGAAAAAGCTTTTGCAGTAACATTTTGAGCAAAAAAAACTACAATAATTACTACAAAACTTAATATAAAATGGTAAAAAAAGATACTTGTGTTTGAGATGTATATCATGTACGCTGGAATAGATTTATTTGAAAAATCTGGCTTCAGGATCTTTGAAACCACAGATAAACGCCGATAACCATAGATAACTATCAGCGGACATCTGTGTTAATCTGTGGTTTCATTTTTTTTAACTGAGATCATGTTCGGCTCAACACAAGTCAATTGCGAACCACCAACGGGAACCAGTTCCCCTGAAGGAGATTCCCGTACTCCAGAGGAGAAGCAAGCTACGCGGATAGTCCGGTTATGTAGAGCAATCTCAAGCGAAATATATCTTATGCATATAGATATGCATATGGATCAATAGATAATGTTTTATAAACATTGATATCCCTAGAATATCAAGAATATAACAAGAAAATATACATGTATAATAACTTGCTGTGATTTATGAAGGAGTTTTTCCCTAAAAGTGAAATATTAATCGACGCCAGAACTCAGCCATGCTGAAAATATTATATATATTTTAGCTATAATTAATACTCTTGCATTCATTAACTATTCGTATATATACGTATCAATAAGTCAAGTTGGCTATATTTTAGTCATTTATAGCCTGGCAAAATTCAGCAAATCTTTACGTATATTTAGTTACGATTTTTTTATATTGGTAAATGGACTCGAAAATTCTCTGAGAAGTTTTCGAGATTTTTCTTGATCAACAATTTAGCTATCGGGAGATATACTTAGTGTCTTTTTATTCAGAAAAATCCTACGACTTAAAAGCCTGTAATGCCTGTCCTTAATCAATATAAGGCATATTTGGCAAATTAGTTTGCAATTACAAAGGTATATTTATTGCAAAAAGGCGATGCAAAAGCGCCTCTCCACGAGACGCTATGTGAAGGCTTTTAAACAGGAGTTCAAAGTCGGCGATCGCCGTCATTGTCAAATCGTCACATTTAGTACATGATATACAGCACTACTTAATACGAGTTATTACGGTTAAAAAATCCCACCCCTTTTTAGGGATTAGTTGATCTGAAAGCAGGAATTAGCACATAAGTTTTGCTGATAAAAAGAGGAGCCTCTAAGCTTCAAAACCAGGAGATTCTAAGGATGATGAAAGAATGAATCGAAAATTTAGATACCTCATTCTTTGTTGCTGCACCATAGTACTGATACTCTTTCTGGGTCAGGTAGATGGGTATATAGTGGCACAAAAGAATTCTCAAAATTCCAATAATGGAGTGGATGCGCTGGCTTTTAGCCCAGATAGTAAGACTTTAGCCAGCGGTACTGATGATGGTCAGATCATACTGACGGACTCACAGACAGGTAAGGAGAAAGGAACGCTGTCGCCATCCTCAGATAGCTCCATTACTGGAGTTGCCTTCAGTTCGGATGGTAAAACCCTGATTAGTGTCGGTAAGGACAGCTTATTGAAAAAGTGGAATTTAGTAACCAGCAAACAAAGCCAGATTTTGCAGGGACACGAGGGTTCAATCAGGACAGTAGCTGTCAGTTCAGATAATAAGTGGTTAGCCACTGGGGCTGCGGACACTAAAGTTATTTTGTGGAACTCCCAGACCAACAAGCTAGACAAAGTTCTAGAAGGCCACAAATGTTTCGTTAATAGTGTCGCCTTTAGCCCAAAGCAGAATATACTCGCTAGCGCAGACGACTGCGGTTTGAGTATCCTTTGGGATCTCAAGACAGGTAAACAGATCCAGTCCTTGATTGGTCACTCCGATCCAGTCACGGCGATCGCTTTTAGTCCAGATGGCACAATCCTAGCCAGTGTGAGCAAAGACTCAACCGCCAGACTGTGGGATGTCGCCAAAGGTGAACAGATCAAAGTTCTCAAGGGAGCTACTAAACAGCTTTCAACAGTCGCTTTCACCAAAAATGGCAAGAACTTAATCGCTGGCGGCGATGAACAAGAAATTTTCCAATGGAATGTGGCAACCGGCAGCCTGCTCGGACGCCTGAAAGGGCATAATGGTGTCATCAATAAGATTGCTATTAGCTCAGATGGGCTTAACTTCGCCAGTGCCGACAAAAATGGTGTGGTTAAAATCTGGGACTCGGCAAATGGTCTGATCAAGCGCAGCTTCTCAGTACCCCGTAAATTGGGTAGAAATAAGAGCCTGAAAAGCCAGAAAGACCAGGACACCACTAGCTCAGTCAAAAAAGCTACTGTGACTGGGATGAAAAAAACAGTCATTGCGGCTGTATCACCAGCACCAGGTGGACCAATCTTGCTGATCACTACTACTGCTACCAACTCATTTAGCAACTACTACACAGAGATACTGCGAAATGAAGGACTCAATGCCTTCGATGTTAGTGATATCTCCTCAGTTTCTACAGCGACGCTGGCCAACTATGATGTTGTCATCCTTGCTGATATGACCCTCACGCCTGATCAAGTGACAATGTTCAGCGACTGGGTAACAGCTGGTGGCAATCTGATCGCCACCCACCCTGACAAGCAGCTTGCTGGTTTGCTGGGATTGACTGACGCTGGATCTACACTTGCTAATGCTTATTTGCTGGTGGATACTTCCACAGATGTCGGTAGTGGAATTGTCGGCCAGACCATCCAATTCCACGGCGCAGCAGACCTCTACACCCTGAACGGTGCTACCAGTATCGCTTCGCTGTACACAAATGCGACAACTGCCACCAGCAATCCAGCGGTAACACTGCATACTGTTGGCAGCAATGGTGGTCAAGCGGCTGCATTTACCTACGATTTAGCCCGTTCAATCGTCTACACACGTCAAGGTAATCCTGAATGGGCTACCCAGGAGCGTGATGCTTACACTCCAATCCGCTCCGGTGACTTGTACTATGGCAATAAAAGCGGCGATGCCCAAACAGATTGGGTTGATTTAAACAAGGTTGCGATTCCTCATGCAGATGAGCAAATGCGCTTGTTGGCAAACCTGATCATCAAAATGAACTTTGACAAGAAACCCCTACCACGTTTCTGGTATTTCCCCAACGGCAAAAAAGCGGTTGTACTCATGAGCGGTGACGATCATGCTAATGGCGGAACCGATGATCGGTTTGACCAATTTAAAGCCAATAGTCCATCTGGTTGTTCAGTCGAGAATTGGGAATGCATTCGCGGTACCTCATATATCTATCCCGACTCGCCGCTGACTAGCGCCCAGGCAGACGCTTACAATGCTGATGGCTTTGAAGTCGCATTGCATGTAAATACCAATTGTCAAGATTTTACACCTGCGTCGCTCGAATCAGCATATACACAACAGTTAAATAATTTTACTAATAAATACTCAAGTATCCCTGCCCCCTCAACCCAACGTCATCACTGCCTTGTGTGGAGTGACTGGTTCAGCACCCCACAAGTTGAACTGAATCATAATATCAGGCTGGACACAACCTATTACTACTGGCCGTCCTTTTGGATTCTTGATCGTCCAGGATTGTTCACTGGCTCTGGTATGCCAATGCGGTTAGCGAACACAGACGGGACAATGATTGATGTCTATCAGTCAGTTACCCAAATGACTGATGAGTCAGGACAGTCATACCCTTACACAGTTGATACTCTACTTGATCGGGCAATTGGAACCGAGGGTTATTACGGTGTTTTCAACGTCAATGCCCATACTGATGCTGCTACCTCATCAGTGTCTGATGCGGTAGTCAAGTCCGCTAAAGACCGTGGTGTACCGATTGTCTCTGCCAAACAAGTTTTGACATGGCTCGACGGTCGCAACACTTCGTCTTTTGGCTCCCTGACATGGAGTAACAACACTCTGAACTTCACGATCGCCAAAGGTACAGGTGCAACTGGTCTGCAGGCGATGCTACCAAATCGCTTTGATAACTTAGCCCTCATCAGCATCACTCTTGATGGCAGTTCAGTTACTCATACACCACAGGTAATTAAAGGTATTGAATATGCCTTCTTTCCAGGTAATGCTGGTTCCTACGTTGCTACATATACCTCGGATACCACACCCCCAACGGTAAGTTCTAATTCTCCTAGCAATGGAGCCACAGACGTTAGCACTGTAACCAGTGTCACAGCCACATTTAGCGAGCCAATAGATGGGACAACAATTAACACCAATACTTTTGAATTGCGAGATCAGGCGAACGCACTGGTTGCAGCCACCGTTACATACAACGTCGCCAACAGCACCGCAACCCTGACACCGAGCAGTTCCTTGGCTCTGGGGACGACTTACAGTGCCACCATTAAAGGCGGGGAAACTGATCCCAGGGTAAAAGATAGAGTAGGTAACGCCCTAGCGGCTAACTTTACTTGGTCTTTCACCACTGCGGCCACGTCACCTTCTGTAAGTATCTGGGATAACTCAACAACTCCAACGAACCCATCCAATAATGATGCTAAATCTGTGGAGTTGGGAGTCAAGTTCAAATCAAGTGTGGACGGTTATATCACTGGCATCCGGTTCTACAAGGGCAACAATGATACGGACACTTACATCGGTAATCTGTGGAACATTAATGGTGACAAGTTGGCGACAGCGACCATTGAAAACGAAAGTTCCTTGGGCTGGCTGCAGATCAATTTTAGTAACCCAGTGAAGATTGACGCTAACACCGTTTACGTAGCTTCTTACCACACGAATATTGGGCGCTACCCTGTTGATAATAACTTCTTTGCTAACTCTGGAGTCAGTAAATCACCAATTTACCTGCTCCGCGACGGTGAGAATGGAGCGAATGGTGTCTATAATTATGGTGCTAGTAGCTTCCCAAAAGACACCTATCAGTCTAGCAACTACTGGGTCGATGTCGTCTTTAGAACTAGCATCAGTGCTGGCATCACCCCATCAATATTCAGTCTCTGGAATTCGACAGCGACTCCAACTGTATTCGCAGATTCTGATACCAATCCTGTCGAACTGGGAGTCAAATTCCAGTCAGCTCAAAGCGGCTCAATTACTGGCATCCGATTTTACAAAAATCCCAGCGATACAGGTACTCACATTGGCAGCTTGTGGACAAACACTGGTAGCCTTTTGGCAACGGCTAGTTTTAGCAACGAAACCCCTTCCGGTTGGCAGCAGGTTAACTTTGCTACTCCAGTTTCAATTAGTGCTAACACTACGTATGTCGCATCATACAATACTAGTGCTGGAAGATACCCTATAAATATTGGGTATTTTGCCACTGCTAGGAATAATCCACCCTTGCAGGCCTTAAGCAATGAGGCGGTTGCAGGTAATGGTTTATATAAATATGGCTCGTCAACCCCTGTGTTTCCCAATGAAAGTTTTAATTCGAGCAACTACTGGGTCGATGTTGTATTTACTACGAACTAGTGGTTCGCCACTTTAACTTTGATAGGTTGGTTTGTAGTTGCGCTTCCCTACGGGAAAGCTGGGCTAATAGCGCTCTTGATTGTCGAGAGCGCTAAAGCGCAACTACGAACAACCCATCAAAACTTATCTGCTGGAGTAATAGTACTCTGTCAAGATAAAAATGATGGACTGTAGTGCGGGCATCTTGCCCGCGTGAGCGAGACGCTCACACTACCAAAAATCCCTCAAAACAAAATTGACAGACTAATAGTAGATCTGTGCTGAATTCAAAATCTTTCCCACTAACTAAGTAGTCGATTATGTAGCTTGATTTTTGCTGTATTGCGTGTTTCTTATACGCAATTCCACTAGATTGATATTATCTTTCAGGTAACTAATTTTATCCAAAGGAGTAGATTCAATGAAAAGGCTCATTCGCATGATCATGCTGATGATGCTAACTACAGTTCTGGTGTTGGGTCTGAATTTAGGATCTCATCTGTCGATGCAGAGAGTACTTGCGGCTGATCCCTGTACCTCCCCAGCGAACTCGATTGTCGCCGAGAACTGTCTAGCAGGCAATCCCAAAACCGAATGGGATATTAACGGTGTCGGTGACACAAGCATCGAAGGCTTCGCCACTGATATTAGCGTTAATCGGGGAAACACTGTTTCCTTTAAGATCAAAACTGATGCCACTAATTACAGCCTCGACATCTACCGTATGGGCTATTACGGTGGAAACGGCGCTCGTAAGGTAGCTACTGTTCAGCCTTCGACACCAGCGCCACAGAACCAAGTCAATTGCCTTAGCGATTCAACTGGACTTATTGATTGCGGGAACTGGGTAGTATCTGCATCCTGGGCTGTGCCAGCAACCGCCACCTCAGGGATATACTTTGCAAAAGCTGTGCGCTCCGACACTGGAGGCGCAAGCCATATATTCTTCATCGTTCGGGACGACGACAGCACTTCCGATATACTATTCCAGACATCTGATACGACTTGGCAAGCTTACAACAACTACGGTGGTAACAGCCTCTATACAGGTTCGCCTGATGGTCGCGCATACAAAGTCAGCTATAACCGTCCGTTCAACACTCGTGGAGTTGACAGCGGACAGGATTGGGTGTTCAACTCCGAATACCCAATGGTGCGCTGGCTGGAAGCAAATGGCTACAATGTCAGCTATTTTACAGGGGTCGATAGCGATCGCCTGGGAACTCTAATCCGCAATCATAAGCTGTTTTTGTCAGTCGGCCATGACGAGTATTGGTCTAACCAGCAACGGACCAATGTCGAAGCTGCGCGCAATAATGGGGTTCATCTAGCCTTCTTTAGCGGCAACGAAGTCTTCTGGAAAACTCGATGGGAAAGTAGCATTGATACATCAGTGACATCCTATCGCACCTTGGTTTGCTACAAGGAGACGAAAGCTGATAAAGTCATCGATCCGCAAACGCCCACCTGGACAGGTACTTGGCGCGACTCACGTTTTAGTCCACCAGCAGACGGTGGTCGTCCTGAGAACGCCCTAACGGGAACAATATTCAAAGTCAACGGGGGGACTACGGCTATCCAGGTACCTGCAGCGGATGGCAAAATGCGCTTGTGGCGCAACACAGATATTGCCACCCTCACTCCAGGAAGCACTGCGACACTTACCGATGGCACCCTTGGCTATGAATGGGATGAAGACGCTGACAACGGATTTCGACCCCCTGGCTTGATTCGGATGTCTACGACCACGGCCAATAATGTCGAAGTTCTACAGGACTTCGGCTCTACTTATAGCTCAGGTACAGCGATTCACCACCTGACTTTGTACAAGCATAGTAGTGGGGCGCTGGTATTCGGTGCTGGAACCATACAGTGGCCTTGGGGTTTAGATGGCAATCATGACCGAGGTACTACAACGCCAAATGTGGGGATGCAGCAGGCAACTGTTAACCTATTCGCTGACATGGGCGTGCAACCAGTTACGCTACAGAGTGGGTTGTTCTTGGCAGCAGCCTCAACAGACGGTACTGCTCCTACCTCAACTATTACTTCACCAACTGCTGGCACAAATGTGCAGACTGGTAGCCAGATCACAATTAGCGGCACAGCAGATGATATCGGTGGCGGTGTTGTTGGTGGTGTCGAAGTGTCAGTAGACGGCGGCACAACATGGCATCCCGCTGTTGGTCGCGCTAACTGGAGCTACTCTTGGAAGCCCAGTACAATCGGATCTGTTACTATCAAGAGCCGCGCCGCCGATGATAGCGGTAATATCGAGACTCCCGGCTCTGGGGTGACGATCACCGTTGGGCCACGCACCTGTCCCTGTAGTATTTGGGATGTCACAGCAACTCCCGCTGTCTTGGCAGATTCTGAAACCAGCGCTGTGGAACTGGGGGTCAAGTTTACATCAGATACCGAGGGCTACATCACTGACATCAAGTTTTACAAAGGTACAGGCAATACAGGTACTCATGAAGGTACGCTGTGGAGCAGTGATGGTCAGCAATTGGCGAGAGCAACGTTCACTAACGAAAGCGACTCTGGTTGGCAGCAAGTCAACTTTGATACTCCTGTTTTCATTACTGCCAACACTACCTATGTAGCTTCCTACCACACTAACGTTGGGCGCTACTCTATAGATACGGGGTACTTTGCCAACGCTGGTGTAGATAATCCCCCATTGACTGCGCTGAAAAACGGAGTGAGTGAAGGTAATGGTGTTTATATTTATAGCCCGACTCCAGCTTTCCCCACAGATACTTTTAATTCCAGCAACTACTGGGTTGATGTGGTCTTCACAACTAGTGTAGGACCTGATACAACTGCCCCAACGGTGAGTTCGACAACTCCCAGTAGCACCGCTACTGGGGTGAATGTAGGAGGGAGCATTACGGCTACCTTTAGCGAAGCAATAGATACAACAACGATTAATAACACTACTTTTGTATTGCAAGATGCAAACAATACATTGGTATCAGCCACTGTCACCTACAACACCAAGACGGCGACATTAACACCAAGTAGCTCATTGACAGGTTCCACGACTTATACTGCCACTATTACAGGTGGAACATCTGGGGTGAAAGATTTAGCTGGTAACGCTTTGGCGGCAAACTACACTTGGTCTTTTACCACGGGGACTGCATCGTTTACTATCTGGAATAATTCAGCGACTCCTGCTGTGTTAGCAGATTCAGATACCAGGGCTGTCGAATTGGGGGTCAAGTTCCGGTCAGATGTCCCTGGGAATATTACTGGCATCCTGTTTTACAAGAGTACCAGCAATACAGGTACTCACGTCGCCACGCTGTGGAGCAGCAGTGGTACGCTGTTGGGGAGGGCTACTTTCGCCAACGAAACTGCTTCTGGCTGGCAGCAAGTTAACTTTGCTACTCCAGTTTCCATTAGCGCCAACACTACTTATATTGCCTCCTACCACACTAACGTGGGTCGCTACTCTATAGACACGGGTTACTTTGCTAACACTGGTGTCGATAGTCCACCACTCTATGCCCTACGCAATGGGGTAAGTGGCAGTAATGGCGTCTACAAGTATAACCCCAACCCTGCCTTTCCCAACGATACGTACCAGTCAAGCAATTACTGGGTCGATGTTGTATTTACTAAAAACTAGAAGATTGATTCAGGCTTGAAGTGCCCAGGGGCACAGCAATGCTGTGCCCCTACTGTTGACGGTTAACTGCTAACTGTCAACAGCCAACGGTCAACAGTTGTGATTTACAGCCTTTTTCAGGTAAACAGACAACGCGGTAGGGGCACAGCAATGCTGTGCCCCTACGATGATCTGTGGTTCAATTAACTGAAAATTGCTGTAATACCTCTGTCCTACTCTTGGTGGGTGGCAGGTTTCGCAGTACCATAAAAACGCGAAGCTATCTCTTCAAGGGTGGATGTGCGATGACGCCTTTACGTCAAACCTTATCAAAACCTGATATCGAATTTTCTTATTTGGAGTGGCACCAAGGTCAAGAACCCTTGCTACTCTTACATGGCTTAGGCGACCATGCCCTTGTATGGTCTAGCTTGGCAGATTACCTAGGGGCAGATTATCACATCGTCGCCCCAGATATGCGCGGTCATGGTGAAAGCAGCAAGCCAGAACAAGATTATAGTTTTGAGAGTGCGATCGCAGACCTAGAAGCACTGTTAGATCACTTGGGATGGTCTACTGTTCATGTTGTGAGTCACTCATGGACGGGTAAATTAGCCGCCATCTGGGCAAGGCAAAATCCAGACAGGTTGCGAAGTCTGGTTCTAGTCGATCCGATTTTTATCTGGAAAATCCCCAGTATCTTCAAGCTAACTTTTCCCCTATTATATCGTGTCTTGCCTTTTCTCAAAAGCATGGGACCTTTTGCTAGTTATGAACAAGCCGAACAGCAAGCCCGTCAGTTAAGCCAATATCAAGGATGGACTCCTTTACACCAGCAAGCCTTCCAAGCTGGAATTGAACAAAAACCCGATGGTAGTTGGGGTAGCAAGTTTACTATTTCCGCCCGCGATGGAATTTTTGATGAAGTTCTGCGCGTCCCAGGTTTTACAATTCCCGTTGAGATTCCTACCCTCTTCATCCAGCCAGAAAAAGGTGTTAACCGTCAAAATTGGCAACTCCAACCCTATAAAACCTATCTCAAAAACTTAACCATTACCCAAGTTCCCGGAAATCATTGGCCATTTTTGACAGAACCTGAATCCTTTAACCAATCGGTCAAAACCTTCTTGGCACAGTTTTCCATAAGTTCGTAGTAGGGGCGCAAGGCCTTGCGCCCCTACAGACAAGGCCTTGCGCCCCTACAGAGTGATCTATTTACAGGGAGATACCGTAAAATCGGCAAAACTCTGCTTCCCTCTGGGTTTAAAAACCTAAGATTTTACACAAAATACAACTGAGAACACCACAGAACAGATAAATCTGATTATCATTAAACGGGAACGCCAAAAGTCAAATGTACTACGGATCAGCCAGTCATGAGCCTTTGTATTAATCCCGTTTGTCCTCAACCTAACCACTCAGATAATGATGAAAACCGCTTCTGTCAAAGTTGTGGTTCACAGTTGGAATTGCTAGGGCGATATCGAGTTTTGCGCCTGTTAAGTGACAAAACTGGTTTTGGCAAAGTCTATCAAGCATACGAACAAGATACCCCAAAAATCCTCAAAGTCCTCAAGGAAAATCTATCAGGGGACGCTAAAACAGTAGAACTATTTCAGCAAGAAGTAACTGTACTCGAACAGCTTAATCACCCTGGGATTCCCAAAGTAGATGGCTACTTTCAATATCAAAGCAGAAATGGTTTGGAATTGCACTGCTTTGTCATGGAGCAAATCGAAGGACCGAATTTAGAACAATGGCTAAAACAGCAGGAAAATCGCCCGATTTCCCAAGCACAAGCTATAGCCTGGTTGAAACAGTTAGCAATAATTTTGGATCTAGTACATGGTAAACAATACCTACATCGAGATATCAAGCCATCTAACATTATGATCCGCCCTAATGGGCAATTAGTATTAATTGATTTTGGCACAGCCAGACAAATTACTACAACTTACCTCGCCCAACTCAACAACGGTAATGGGGGTATGACGGCAATTATGTCATCTGGCTACAGCCCTCTAGAACAAATGAATGGTCAAGCAGTACCGCAATCAGATTTCTTTGCTTTGGGGCGCACTTTTGTATTTTTATTGACGGGAAAACATCCCTTAGATATGTATGATATTCAGCACAATGTTTTGCATTGGCGTAATCATACCACTCAAATTTCCCCCTTACTTTTGAATTTAATTGATTGGCTCATGGCATTAGAAATAGGCAAACGTCCTGCCAATGCTAAAGAAATTTTACAACGTCTAGAAGAAATTGAACACCAACTAACTGGAAGTACAGATGCAACGGTGAACTTAGTTGGGAGTCCGAAAATTGAAGAGTTAACCCAGTCAACGACTAAAACTTTATTACCCCAACAAAAGCAGTCAGAAAAAATCCCCCTACTGGCAATATTTTTAGCGCTGTTGGTATCATTAGGATTACTAGGCTTAATTGCTTTAGCAACCAGGTCAGGAAAATTTGCTGGAATTCCCAATTATGGACAAGCGCCAGAGAAAAAAGGCAAAGTAGATTATTTTCCTTATGAAGAAGGTAAAGATAGTCAAGGCAGAATCGCTGAGTTTAATATAGCTGTTTTATCAGTAGAATATAAATGGCTATTAGGCAGCAATTTTCAAATTAAATATAACGATAAAGTTATTAATCTTGACCTATTAAAGTCGAACCTAGAACAAGAAGGTATACAGAAGATAATGGAAAACCCCAGTGAAATTATCTCTGTAGGTACAGCTTCTTGTGAAGGTGACGTAGCTGTAGAAGAACGTAGAGCTTTAGAACGTTCCAAACAAATACAACTCTTAGCAAAAAAAATATTTAGTAATAATCGTAGCCTTCAAGGTTATCGCTTGTTAAATCTTGGTCAATTTCGCCGCAGTGATTGTCAACCAAATCAAGATTCAACGGCTTATCAGAGAAGTATTATAATTATTGGTGTTAAAAAACAATCAGAAGGTGTGATTTTAGATGAAGCGTTAAGAGATAGATTAGAAAAGAAGCCCTTTGCTGATTTTAAGTTAGAGGATTATTCTTTGGGTGCGGCACAGAAGTTTAAGACAATACCGAGTAATTTGTAGGTTGGAAGTAGGTCGGCGCAAATAAACGGTACTGGCTTTGGTCGTCATTTGTCATTTGTCATTGGTCATGCAATATATTTTCTTACCATGCCATACAGTCAATTTACCATCGAGCGAGTAAAACAAGATTTTCACCTGACTACTGTAGAGGGAGTGCGGTTTTTTCCAGACACGATGGAAGCGGTAACTCCAAGTTTCAGACTAGAAGGTATTTTAGAGGATTTATCCTGGGCGATCGCAGTCGATACGGAGAAAGCGCGTTCAGAAGTAATTATCAATCCGGTGCTGCTGGAAGTGCGACGTATTTTCAATCAGCAAATCAGCGTATTTTCTGGGGAAGAATTTAACGTAGATGCGAGTATTGGACTAAACGGTGTATGTGACTTCTTAATTAGTCGTTCACCTGAACAATTAACTGTGGAAGCGCCAGCAATTGTCATTGTGGAGGCGAAAAAATCTGATTTAAAATCAGGATTGGGACAATGCATTGCAGAAATGGTAGCCGCACAGCGATTTAATGAAGCGAAAGGAAAAACTATTACAGCCGTTTACGGTACAGTTACCAGTGGTACCCAATGGCGATTTCTCAAATTAGAGGAACAAACAGTAACAATCGATTTAATGGATTATTCTCTTCCTCCAATTGAGCCAATTCTGAGCTTTTTGGTGTGGATGGTGAACGCAGGTTGATTCTAAAACTTACAAATCTCTGCAAACTGTGGAAATGCGTTTCCTCGAACTAAACTAGCAGTTACAGGTAGATGTCCTGCTGGAGGATTTTGGAATTTTGGCTCCATTCCTGACTTATACTGGAATCTTCTAGTTTGCCAGTTGAACTCTTGCTCCACAGTCTTGCTAAAGATTCCACTTATCAAACTTCCCCATCCAACCTGATCGTACATCTTTTGCCAGTTTTGTCCCTGCTGCTGATAAATTAGTTGTTGGGCGCTGAAACCTAACTTTCCATCACTAGCTTTACGCCAGAGATCATCAATTGTTTTTAACTCAGTACAGGGCATACTCTTTATTTCATCGTAATTAATGTAGCCTCGTGATTGTGATTTTTCTCCGGCTATTTTTAATAATACTTCATAAGTATCTGCATCCGCTGCTTGCCAATTTTTTTGGCGCAAATATTCGCGTAACTGACTGTAGTTTAGTCCTCGTTCAGAAGCAAGAGGGACTTGAGAAAGTATATCAGTTAGTGTAGAAGGACTAAAAACCTTAATTAATCCTAAAGCAATCAAAAGGCTGACTAATGCTGCAAATCCTTGCGCTCCTGCTCCTAATGATGCTATTTTATGCCAAATTGTGACTTGTGGTTTTTTCTTGCCAGATGCGTTTGATGATCCTCGTGGTGATTGTAAAGCTATTTCTTGTATAACTTCATCGGCTGATTTATAGCGTTTTGCTGTGCCTAATTCTAGTAAATTGTCTAAGATTTTACCTAACTTATCGCTAACTTTCTTACTGCGACTTCGCCACTCCCAAGAGTTACTCCCATCATCAAAAAGCTTAACTGCAGAAGCATTGGTTAACAGGCAAATACAAGTAACTCCTAAGCTATACAAATCACTTGCAAAAACTTCTCTGCCTTTTTCTTGTTCTGGAGCCATAAAGTTTGCCGTTCCTATGACAGTTTTACCTGTCTTTGCAGTCTTGCGAAATTGTCCTGATGTGGTCATCTACTCCCCTATGGCTAAAGCAGCAGACATTAGCACCAAGCGATTAATCAGCCTCTCCCCCGAAAACTGGGTAAAATGGGTAACACAAATACCCGACATTCTCAGCGGAGAAATTCTCAATTCTGAATTCCAATGGATTAGCCGAGAAAGCGATGTATTAGTCAAAGCCACCAGTCCCCAATATGGTCAATTTCTCGTACTCAATGAGTTACAATTGCGGTATAAATCTGAAATGCCTAAACGAATGCGGGCATACGTCGCACTAGCAGAAGAAAAGTTCAATTTGCCTACCTATCCTGTATTAATTAACATTCTCAAAGACAGTGATGTGGAAATCCCCACGCGCTACGAATCAGAATTTGCAGGTTTACAGGCGCGTCAAGACTACCGCGTCATCAATCTTTGGGAAGTGGATGTAGAAATAGCGTTCAATCAACCCCTTCCCTCCTTGCTTCCCTTTGTACCAATTCTCAAGGGTGGTGCAGAAGAAGCGACAGTAAAACGCGCATTACAAATACTCCGCGCCGATGAAAAATTGAGCCAGTCAGAAACCGTCATGGCTTTTTTTGCTAGTTTCGTATTAGACAGCGCTTTAGTTCAGCAAATCATGAGGTGGGACATGGCCGTTTTACGCGAATCTCCCTGGTATCAGGAAATTTTGCAAAAGGGTAGGGAAGAAGGACGACGAGAAGAGAGGCTTTCTAGTATTGAACTGGATTTGGAGTTTAAATTCGGCGCTGATGCATTACAATTGATGTTATAAATTTATCCAATTTCTGATTTAGATCAATTAAAAACTATTCAGCGTGCCATCAAGACTGTAAATACTTTATAGCGTTTCTCACCCTAGTGAGGTACATCGGTAAGGGCACGGCAGTGCCGTGCCCCTACATCGCGTGATACAATTTTGTACCTCATCTGAATAGGAAGTGCTATAGACGAATTGCGCGTAATCATCCAAACTCTTCAAACTTCCTCAACTTAGCTAAATTACGGGGCGTGATAATTTTTAATTTTTAATTTTTAATTTTTAATTATTCACGCTCCCATCCCAGAATACCGCTTCAAACCCGCACGCCATAGCAACCGATTCAGACCTAAAAATAACAAGATCCAACCCAACATTGACAAAAATCCTCTTCCTAAATCCACAGGTAGCCCCATCAAAATACTCGCAGGGAAATCAACTAAATAAGGAAAAGGCGTCAACATAACTATTGCTCGCATAGGTTCAGGAAATACCTCTAAAGGCGCAATCAATCCAGACAAAAACAAATAAAACAAGAACCATAAATCTTCCAAAGCAGTAGCTCTTTCCGTCCAAAAGGCTAACATTGCAAAGGTGTATTGAATGACAAACCTTACAATAAAAGCCAGCACTACAGCCAACATAAACAACAAAACTTTACCCAAACTTGGCAACCAAAAAGCCTGGGGATAGAGAATAAAAAACAATGCCACTAATATTAAAGTAAACTGGATGCGAGCAAATCTATCAGCAACATGAGTAGCAACATGATGCCATACAGGATCAAGCGGTTGTAATAACTTGGGCGAAAGTTTACCTTCGACTATTTCCCTTTCAAAATCCCAAATTACCCAAACAACCGTGAATTGTCTAACAATAAAAACGGTGATAAAGTAACGGGCAAAATCTACAGGTGTCAAACCGAAGCGTCCACCTTGCGCCGCCTGTATCCAAATACCCATGAAGATAATAGGTAAAGAGCCAGACAAAACCCATAAAATCATTTCTGCTCGGTATTCAATTGTATAGGCGTAGTAAACCGAAAGTAAAGTTAAGGCTTTTCTGATAATTCGCTTCATGAGAACTGAGTGATAAAATAATTTTAAATCTTTTTCATTTGAACCACAGATCTTCGTAGGGGCGCAAGGCCTTGCGCCCCAAGGCCTTGCGCCCCAAAAGCGTGGTCTATTTACCTGAAAATGGGTGTGAAGTGTTTAACCAGAAATGATATGACAATTAAACTTTACTCAACCACTCAGTTTCTTCTGGTTCTCTAAATAATGAAGTACTCAGGTAGCGTTCGCCGAAGCTAGGCTGTACCATGACGATCAGCCGACCGGCGTTTTCTGGTCGCTGGGCGACTTGGATGGCGGCGTACAAAGCAGCGCCAGCAGAAATACCCGATAGCAAGCCTTCTTCTTTGGCTAAACGACGACTGTAGGCGATCGCTTGTTCATCGGCTACTTCAATGACTTCATCGACTAGATCGGCGCGATAAATTGCTGGGACAAATCCCGGACCAATTCCCTGGATTTTGTGCGGTCCTGGTCTACCACCTGCTAACACGGGGCTATTGCTTGGCTCAACGGCGATCGCTTGAAAACTGGACTTGCGTTGTTTAATTACTTCCGCTACGCCGGTAATTGTTCCCCCAGTACCCACTCCAGCCACGAGGATATCTACTTCCCCATCGGTATCGTTCCAGATTTCTTCGGCTGTGGTGCGGGCGTGGACTTTGGGGTTAGCAGGGTTGCGGAACTGCTGCAACATATATGCATTAGGCGTCTGGGCTAAAATTTCTTCGGCGCGGGCGATCGCCCCACGCATCCCTTCTTGACCCGGTGTTAACTCTAATTGAGCGCCATAGGCTCTCAACATTGCCCGTCTTTCCTGGCTCATCGTATCTGGCATGGTTAGAATGAGATGGTAGCCCTTAGCTGCAGCTACCATTGCTAGAGCAATTCCCGTATTTCCAGAGGTCGGCTCTATTAAACTTGTTTTGCCAGGATAAATCAAGCCTGCTGACTCTGCGGCTTCCACCATGCTGACCCCAATTCGGTCTTTCACCGAAGAGGTTGGGTTCATGCTTTCTAACTTCACGACAATTCGAGCTACTGCTCCCGCAGCTTGGGGAATCTTGTTTAATTGAACTAACGGACTCCGTCCCACTAATTCTGTAATATCTTTTGCTATCCGCATAAGGATACTCCTCGATGACTAAATGTAATACATCGGACTCTGCTGTGAGCGAGCCTCTCTTTGCTGGCACAAGTCTTGCAGTGTATAGCTATTCAATACCTCAACACAAGCAGAATTGGCTTTTTCCCAAATTTCTAATACCAGACTTCTTTCTAGAGTGGGAGCGTCAGAGCTGTCTTTCTCTTTTCGCTCACCTTCTACCAAAGTAACAATCTCTAGTAAGGTAATCTGCCAAGGTTCACGAACTAACAGGAAACCTCCTTTAGCGCCGCGTTGACTCTGCACCACACCCGCACGCCGGAGATTGGTCAAAATTTGTTCCAGATAGCGCTCAGGTATGGGTTGCTTGGCAGTGATCTCGCTCATGGTCAGAGGGACTTTTTTGTTATGGTGGCTTGCCAGTTCTAATAGTGCCAGCAGCGCGTATTCGACTTTGGAAGACAGATCCAAGAGAGAGTAGTTTTGGCTGTTCAAGTCTGTACTCAATATACTACGGTGGGCTGCTCGATTTATCGGATTTTATGGGTAATTGACTTTTCTTAAGGTGTTAGATGTGATAGCATCCCACTGATTACACATAAAATGACCACAAGCCTATCGAGTTACCGTAGATTATTGTACACAATTCCCATCAATGGATTGATATTTTGTGCGAATTATCTTGTTTTGCTTCCATATAGAGCAATCGCCAGGTTAGGACGTTCTAAATTACTCAAACCCTTGATGTAATTCCCTAGCCCCTAGTCCAAACGCCCCTAGCTATAGCCTCGTCTAACAACGCAGAACCCAACTAAGTATGCTATTAACTGATTTGCGAACCATTTATGAGCGTGACCCAGCAGCCCGTAACTGGCTGGAAGTTTTGTTTTGCTATCCTGGATTCCAAGCCCTTATTTTCCATCGGCTGGCACACAGGCTGTATAAAATTGGGCTGCCCTTTATACCTAGGCTGATTTCCCATGTTAGTCGGTTTCTCACCGGAATTGAAATTCATCCAGGGGCAGTAATTGGCAAAGGTGTGTTTATCGACCACGGAATGGGAGTGGTGATTGGCGAAACTGCGATTGTCGGTAATTATGCGCTAATTTATCAAGGTGTTACCCTTGGTGGTACTGGTAAAGAAACAGGCAAGCGCCATCCCACTTTAGGTGAAAATGTCGTAGTTGGCGCCGGTGCGAAGGTGCTGGGAAATATCCAAATAGGTGATCATGTCCGCATTGGCGCCGGTTCGGTGGTGCTGCGAAATGTGCCGAATAATACTACAGTAGTCGGAGTTCCCGGGCGTGTGACTCGCCAAAACAACTTGAGTGGTGATTCCCTGGATCATGAGAAAATGCGAGACGTGGAAGCTGAGGCGATTCGCGCACTATTTGAAAGAGTTAAAGCTTTAGAGAAAGAAGTCCAGCAGTTACAAGAAATATCTACTGAGTCCCCAAGCGAAGCAGAATTAAGAGAAAGCCAGAAAAATAAATGTGATGGCGATCGCCTAATTGTAGAATTTCTCGATGGTGCGGGAATTTAGGGACTTGCAAATAAAAAAACATCCTAATAAATAGTAGGGGCGCAAGGCCTTGCGCCCCTACCCCCTGGTTTATTTACCCGAGTTAAAGTCAATCCTCAAGTTCCGTAGCTTGCAAAAGTGAAATTGCTTGTCGGTACAAAGATAGATCCACTTGGTGAACTTCCATTCCCTGGCCGATTCCCTGTAGAAGCATAAGTGTCAATTTTCCCCCTAAGTGTTCGCGAAACTCGGTCAACCCCCAAAAAATACAGTCGGGATGGTTTGGCTGATCTAATTGCTCTGTCAACGCTGACACATATAAACTAAATCCTAATTTCTTGATTGTGGCGAGAATTTTTTTCCACTCAGAGGGTAAAAGAAGACCAGATAAATACGAATAAGTACTGTCTAAAGCAATGCCGATAGCCACAGCTTCACCATGACGCAGACTGTAATCTGTTAAATGTTCCAGTTTGTGAGCAGCCCAATGTCCAAAATCTAAAGGACGTGATGAACCTGTCTCAAAAGGATCGCCACCATTGGCAATATGCTCTAAGTGTAACTGGGCGCACCGATAGATCAGCCTTTGCATTGCATCCAGATCTCGATTAGCTAATTTATCGGCATCATTCATAATCAAATCAAAGAAATCCCCATCTTTGATCAACGCTACTTTAAGCGCCTCAGCAATACCAGAGCGCCAATCTCGATCATCAAGAGTGGTCAAAAAATCAAAGTCATTTAATACTGCATAGGGTGGACTAAATGTTCCCAAAAAGTTCTTTTTGCCAAAAGCATTGATGCCATTTTTGACACCTACACCCGAATCATTTTGCCCTAAAACTGTCGTCGGTACCCGCAGCAGACGAATTCCTCGGTGAGCAGTTGCAGCAGCATATCCAGCCATATCTAGCACAGCACCACCGCCAATTGCTAACACGTAGCAGTGACGGCATAATTTAACCTGATCAATCACCTGATGAATTTGTTCTAGAAATCTGGAATCGTTTTTGACTACTTCTCCACCGGGAACTACTATCGGCTCAACGCTCAAAGTTAGTACATTTTCATAATGCTTGGCATAAGCTGATAATTTTTCTAGAAAACCATCCTGGTATTTTAATAATCCTCCATCTACCACTGCTACCACTTGCTTTGGGGTTGTTTCCCTATCTGTGTCAATCACTTGAGCTAGTAAAGGATTTTCTAACTCAAACAATCCTCTGGTAAAATGAACATCATAATTAAAGGTAACACTGACAGATTGCTGAAGTGGTTGTAGACTAAATCTAGTATTTTTTGTAATGTTAGTTGGCATCGTTTTATACCCAAATGTTTTGCAGAGAATAACAAAATTCAGATACAGTAAATTTTAACAACTATGTCGGAAATTACTGATGATTTAAGTAGGGTGAACCATTTACTACATCACTGGTTGTTGCAGTGTACTTCCGATAAAGCCCTAAATTGGCTAGCACAGAAGCAAGCAGAAATTGCCAATGGTGCAAACCAAAGAGTATTTTTCGCAGCTTTTAGTGCTGTACCTAGGTATATAGGTAAACAGGATTTACAGCTATCACCCCAGGACTTAGAAATAGCCAAAACACTGCTTGCGGGTTGGGTTCCCAGTCATTGGAGTGCTGATCAGGTGGGGCGGACAATATTGCTTTTAGCTTTACCCCACAATGACATGGAGAAGTATATGCGATCGCTTGATCAAGTCTTCACCACTGCCGATATGGGAGAATTAATAGTCCTATATCAAAGTTTACCCCTATTACCATATCCAGAGTTACAACGCCAACGTGCTGCAGAGGGAATTCGCAGCAACATCGTAACTGTTTTCCAAGCAGTTGCACTACAAAACCCCTATCCGGCAAATTATTTAGATGATATTGCTTGGAATCAGATGGTGTTGAAGGCTGTATTTGTCAATAGTCCATTGCATCTGATTTGGGGTCTAGATCAACGTGCTAACCCCAAATTAGCCCAGATGTTAATTGACTATGCTCATGAACGTTCTGCAGCTAAACGCTCAGTTACGCCAGAACTATGGCGACTTGTGGAGCCATTTGCACTGGGGATTGGGAGTAAGGAGTAATGAGTAAGGAGTAATGAGTAATGAGTTAGGAGTTAGGAGTTAGGAGTTAGGAGTTGTAGGGTGTGTTACGGCGCTAGCGATGGCCGCTAATTTTTAGCTAAAAATTCCGAAATGCGCCGTAACGCACCGTCACAGTGAGCAGTGAGGAGTTTGGAGTTGGACAAATAACCAATGACAAATGACAAATGACAAATGACAAATGACAAATGACAAATGACAAATGACCATCTACTTAAGAGATATAACCTAATGTTTATTGATCCACACATTCACATGAGTTCCCGCACCACTTACGATTACATGGTAATGCGGGAGTATGGCATTGTTGCCGTCATTGAACCATCATTTTGGTTAGGACAACCCCGGACTCATGCTGCAACATTTAAGGACTACTTTAGCAGTTTAGTGGGGTGGGAAAGGTTTCGGGCTAGTCAATTTTGCATCCAACATTATTGCACAATTGGACTCAACCCAAAAGAGGCTAATAACGAAGCACTAGCTGCAGAAGTCATGGAATTACTACCGCTTTATGCATGTAAAGAGGGAGTAGTAGCTATAGGCGAAATTGGCTATGATGACATGACACAAGCAGAGGATAAATACTTCTGCCAACAATTAGATTTAGCTAAAGAAATTGATAGCCTAGTCCTGATTCATACTCCCCATCGCAATAAAAAAGCAGGTGCCAGCCAAAGCATGGATCGTTGTCTAGAATATGGTTTAGATCCGGCACAGGTGATTATTGACCACAATAACGAAGAGACTGTAGAAGAAGTTCTAGAAAGAGGATTTTGGGCAGCTTTTACAATTTACCCACACACCAAAATGGGTAACGCTAGAATGGTAGAAATTGTCCGTCAATATGGATGCGATCGCATTATCGTTGATAGTAGCGCCGATTGGGGTATCAGCGATCCTTTAGCCGTTCCCAAAACAGCTAAATTGATGTTAGAAAGGGGTATTTGTGAAGAACATGTCCAAGCAGTTTGTTATGAAAATGCCCTAGCTGCTTACAGTCAAACTGGGCAAATGCAAGCATCAGATTGGCTGAATCCCCCATCCATTGATCAGCGGCAGATGTTTGATGGTAATTCTGTATTACGGGGACAGGAACCAGGGATAGAATCAATTTCTCAATATCTGCTGATTGAATAGAAAATTTGCATATTCGCTATTCTAGGTTTGGGGGTTGGTTTCTAATAATGAAAAGGAGATAAATAAGTGAATATTGCCAATATGAATTTTCCCCACTTGCGGGGTTATCTAGAATTAATGCGCCCTGCTAACATTGTAACTGCTTGGGCTGATATTCTGGTTGGCTTTGCCGCCTCTGGTTCTGGGTTAATTATTGCTGACTTAATTAATAAAGAAGCAACTTATGTCAGCTTGATTCCCTTAGCCTGGTTGTTATTAGCTACTACCGGATTATATGGCGGTGGGATAGTTTTTAATGATGTTTTTGATGCAGAACTCGATGCTAAAGAACGTCCAACAAGAGCAATTCCTAGCAATCGCGTGTCTCGTCAAAATGCTACTATATTGGGAATAATATTATTGTGTATTGGCATTACTGCAGCCGCCCAAGTTTCGTGGTTGAGTGCAGTCATTGCTATCATCATCACATTTGCGGCTTTGTTGTATGATGCTCAAAGCAAACATCATTCCTTTTTTGGCCCTCTAAATATGGGTTTGTGTCGTGGCAGTAATTTATTATTAGGTGTAAGCGTCATCCCAGGAATGGTGTGGGAACGTTGGTATTTAGCGCTGATTCCTGTTTTGTATATCGCGGCGATTACTGCAATTAGTCAGGGTGAAGTTCATGGAGGTAAAAAAATTACAGGAATACTCGCAGTATTATTAATTTTAATCGTCCTGACTGCAGTTTTAGCCTTGGGAATGTTCACAGACTATACAGCTATAGCAGCATTACCATTCGCGATTTTATTAAGTATTCGAGTCTTACCCGTTTTTATCATAGCTGCCCTGGAACCAATTCCTGAAAAAATCAGAACTGCGGTGAAAGCAGGTGTCTTATCTCTAATTGTCTTGGATGCAACAATGGCCTCTGGTTTCGCTGGTTGGTATTATGGTTTATTAGTCTTAATTCTGCTACCGCTTTCAATGGCATTAGCAAAATTATTCGCTGTGACTTAAAATTAAAATATGAAGATTACAAGAAACCGCAACTTACACCTAACTTATTGTACCAATATTCATCCTGGGGAAACTTGGAAAGAAGTTTTAGCTAATTTACAAAAGTATATTCCCACTCTCAAATCAAGATTATCACCCGATGAACTTTTCGGCATTGGATTGAGATTAGCAGATTTAGCCGCAAGAGAACTTTTAGAAAGTGATAATTTAGCTCAATTTAAACACTGGTTAATTCAAGAAAATCTATATGTTTTTACCTTAAATGGATTTCCTTATGGCGGATTTCATCGACAAGTTGTCAAAGACGAAGTTTATGCACCAGATTGGTCAAAAATAGAACGTGTAGATTATACACTGCGGTTACTCAAAATTTTAGAAACTCTATTACCAGAAGGTATTGATGGGGGAATTTCTACAGTACCTTTATCATATAAAATTTGGTGGAAACAAGATAAAGAAGCTGGTGAGATAGTTTTCAAAACAAGCTGTCTACACATAGCATTAATTGTCGCCGAAATGATTCGCATTCACGAAACGACAGGAAAACTACTGCATTTGGATTTGGAACCTGAGCCTGATGGATTAATTGAGAATACCTCAGAAGTAATCGATTTCTTTCAAGATTATTTATTACCTATCGCTGGTACAGATTTAGCAGATAAATTAAATATTTCCCAGCAATTGGCGGAAAAATACTTGCTAGAACATATCAGAATTTGCTATGATACATGCCATTTTGCGGTAGAATATGAAGACCCAGCATCTGTATTTACTCGGTTGCAATCAGCCGGAATAAAAATTGGTAAAATTCAAATAAGTGCAGCAATTAAAGTTAACTTACCTACAGAAATTGAGCAACGTCGTTTGATATTTCAGCGATTACATCCCTTTGCAGATTCCACCTATCTTCACCAAGTAATAGAACGTCGCCCTGATGGTGAACTTTATCACTATCCTGACTTAATTACTGCATTACCACAATTAGAACAGTCTTTAGCTGAAGAATGGCGGACTCACTTCCATATTCCCATTTTTATTAGTGATTATCAACTTTTGCAGTCTACGCAAGATGATATTGTTACTGCTTTAAATCTCGTGCAAAAAAATCAAGCTTGTCAACATTTAGAAATTGAAACTTATACTTGGGATATATTACCACCAGAAATGAAAATAGATTTGCTAACTTCAATTCAGCGAGAATATGAGTGGGTATTGTCAACAATAGCCACCAATTAAGAGGTTGTTTATCAAGTAAAAATAAAATTCTTGTAGGGTGTGTTAGGCGCATATTTCGATATGATTTGTCACGAAAAATATGACATGAGCGCCTAACGCACCGTGTTATTTAGCGGTGCGTTAGGCTAAAGCCGTAACACACCCTACTGAAGATTTACTTGATAAATGGTCTCTAAGCAGGGATAAAAATCAAAAATCAAAACAAAAAAAATATGCAAAAAACAGTAGTTATAAATGTCGTAGGATTAACATCCAGTTTATTAGGTGAACACACGCCGTTTTTGTCATCTTGGGCGGCTAAAGGGGAAATAGTCCCAATTAAACCGATATTACCTGCGGTGACTTGTTCTGTTCAGGCTACTTATTTAACAGGAAAATGGCCTAATGAACATGGAATTGTGGGTAATGGTTGGTATTTTCGAGATGAATGTGAGGTGAAGTTCTGGAGACAATCTAATAAACTAGTAGAGGCTCCTAAAATTTGGGAAATAGCTAAATCTATTGACCCTAATTTTACTTGTGCCAACTTATTTTGGTGGTACAATATGTATTCATCGGTGGATTATGCGATTACACCGCGTCCCATGTATCCAGCAGATGGTAGAAAAATACCGGATATTTATACTAAACCTGCTGAGGTGCGATCGCCAATCCAATCTGATCTTAATCAATTCCCACTATTCAATTTTTGGGGACCAAATACTTCAATTACTGCTAGTCAATGGATTGCAAATTCAGCCAAATGGATTGAAGAACGCTATAGCCCTACACTCTCACTGGTTTATCTCCCGCACTTGGATTACTGCTTACAGCGATTTGGCTTAGATGAACAGCAAATTCAAGGAGATTTACAGGAAATTGATGCAGTTTGTGGGGATTTAATTACTTATTATGAAGCACGCAATACACAGGTAATTGTCCTTTCTGAGTATGGCATTACCCCAGTTTCCCAACCTATACATTTGAACCGCATACTCCGGGAAAATGGTTTAATTGCTGTGCGCGAGGAATTGGGACGAGAGCTACTCGATCCTGGTGCAAGTATAGCATTTGCTGTTGCCGATCACCAAGTTGCTCATATATATGTTAATGACCCGGCGTATATTTCTCAAGTTCGCTCACTTTTAGAAGGGGTTGGAGGGGTGGCTGAGGTATTAGATAAACAGGAGCAGCAAGCCTATCATATCAATCATGATAGATCAGGAGAATTAGTGGCGATCGCCCAGCCAGATGCTTGGTTTACATATTACTACTGGCTAGATGATAATCAAGCCCCTGATTTTTCGAGAACTGTAGATATTCACCGCAAACCTGGTTACGATCCTGTAGAACTTTTTCTCGATCCCCAATTGAAGTTTCCGCAAGGAAAAATTGCTCTGACGTTACTGAAAAAACAACTGGGTTTTCGCTATTTAATGGAGGTAATTCCTCTGGATGCTTCTCTAGTGCGTGGTTCTCATGGTGGTATTAGCAGTAACCCTGATAAAGGAGCGATATTTATCACTCATCAAAATCATTTAGTTGATACCAATATCATTGAGGCGACGGATGTTTGCTCATTAATTCTCAGACATTTGGGTACTTGAGATTAAGGGAGTAGCGAAAAATAAATTATAGCGTTTCCCGACAAGTACACCCGTAGGGGCACGGCAATGCCGTGCCCCTACACCTCGCGATATAATTTTGTAGCTGCCTTCTTTGCAGGTAAGCACCATATTTGCTCTCATTGGCGGTGCCGTATAGGCTATAAAGCACCCTACCATTGATTTGCTTTCTCATTTTGGTATTTTGAGCAAGCAAAATGACATATTGCTTACTCATTTTGCTTGATTGCTTACTCATTTCGGTAGATCACGCAATCATTTTGGTGTTTGATGCAGGCTCTCAAGCATATTAACTTCTCATTTTGCTTGATTGCTTACTCATTTCGGTAGATCACGCAATCATTTTGGTGTTTGATGCAGGCTCTCAAGCATATTAACTTCTCATTTTGCTTGATTGCTTACTCATTTCGGTGTTTGAGCCAAGCAAAATGCCTGATTGCTTTCTCAAAATGCCCTAACCGAAGGGTTCTTGCGTACTTAGCGTGCTAAATATGTTGAAAAATAAGCTTGAAATCCTTGCTGGGATAAGATGACAGCCATTATTTACTGCCTTTTAGGTCTGATGATTAAAATTTTGGCTATAAGCGCCTGTAAGCCTTGATTTTAAAACAAAGTTATCGACTGTAATTAAAAATTTAGCACGTTAAGTACGCAAGAACCTTCCTTTGCGCCTTTGCGCCTTTGCGTGAGATATAAAAATGTGGTTCATTTACCTGAAAATCGCTGTAAGAACCATTCGTGATCGCTTGCTGAAGAATGAACGGCAAGCTATTCGGCTACTCAAACTCTATCAGAAAATTTGGCATCAGAAAAAGGTGGTTGCAGTTGATAGCTCAGAAGAAAAGGAATTGTTATTGTCAGGGTTAGTAGTCAAGCGACAGGAACATATAAAAGTCCACAATCGTATTTATCAATTGGTTTTTAACGACAATTGGGTTGATCAGCTATTGCGTGGTTATGAAACGAAAGCTAGCTAACAAAATAGAATCAATATTTCCCAATTCTTCCTTGGCGATGGGGGAAGGGAAAGAACTCCCCTTCCTTCCACTACCCTATCGACGCATAAGCAGGAAACACCTTGGCATTCTTGGCTTTAACATAGACGCGCTGATTTTGTTTGAGATCGAGTTGAGAGAACTGTTCGCGGCTGAGGAGAGCGTTAATTCTCTGTCCTAAATTTAACAGCAAGTCCACCCGAATCTCCCAACCCAAGTGAATAATATGTTCCACTTTCGCAGGTGTACCATGATCATCCGCCTGAGTTTGAATTACAATATCATGGGGGCGCAAAAACACCTGATCCGATGGTGAGACTGAAGAATTTTCTAATTGGATACCAGAGTTACCAGATAGCACATTCACAGGTCCAATAAAGCTCATTACAAAAGGTGTTGCTGGATGGTCATAAATTTCCGCTGGTGTACCTACTTGTTCTACCCGACCTTTATTCATGACCACAATTTCATCCGCAACTTCCATTGCTTCTTCCTGGTCATGGGTAACAAATAAGGTCGTCACATTCACGCCTTCGTGCAGGTGTCGCAACCAAATCCGTAATTCTTTGCGGACTTTGGCATCCAAGGCACCAAAGGGTTCATCCAGCAACAAGATTTGTGGCTGAACTGCTAATGCTCTTGCTAATGCTACCCGTTGGCGTTGACCCCCAGACAGTTGCGAGGGATAGCGATCGCCCAGTCCTTGCAACTGCACCAAGTCCAAAAGTTCCTGCGCTCGCTGCTTAACCCTGTTTTTAGGCGCCTTGCGGAGTTCGAGAGCAAAACCAATATTCTCCCACACTGTCAGGTGCTTAAACAAGGCATACTGCTGAAACACAAACCCAATATGGCGTTCCTGCACCGACTTGTGGGTAGCATCTTCACCAGTTAGCAAGATTCTACCAGAGTCAGGGTTTTCTAACCCAGCAATTATCCGCAGCAAGGTTGATTTTCCAGAGCCAGAAGGTCCTAACAGCGCCACCAATGAGCCAGTTTTAAACTCTAAGCTCACTTGGTCAACAGCACAAAAAGAACCAAATTGTTTAGAAATATTCTCAACTACAATACCCATAGCTTCTGAGAACCTGATATATTTATATACTACGGTTAGTTTATCGGAAAAAAGTATTAAATACAATAATGTCTTTATACAAACCCTTGCACAATCAACACAGTAAAATTACTCAGAATATTTTTACACGGCGCTCATTCTTACCAGAACAGAATAATAGTCTCTGGAAAATTGAAACAGGTTTTGTCCGCACTTTCACTTATCTAGAGGATGGTACAACCGTCGCTTTAGGACTGTGGGGTTCGGGAGATATTGTCGGTAAAGTTTTATCCAGGTTAGAGCCATATCAAATGGAGTGTCTGACTAAAGTAGAGGCGACAATCTTACCTCTAGATGTGTGGGATCAACGTACAGAAACTTTGCTAGCACACATCCAACAGGCTGAAGAATTGATGGTGATTCGTAGCTATAAAAAAGTAGATACTATGCTGATCAAGTTATTGGCATGGTTATCTCAAAAATTTGGCTCAGAAGTTGACCAAGGACGTTTAATCGATATGCGTCTGACTCATGAAGACCTGGCAGAAATGCTTGGTTCCACGCGAGTGACCGTCACTCGCATCCTGGGGCAATTTGAGCAAGAAGGCTTAATTGAGCGTCTTTCTTTGCATAGAATTATACTGAAAGAAGAAGATATTTGGTACTATGAAATTTAGGCAATTTTAATAATACCAACCATCACAATCAAGCAATTTTGGATTTTAGCTTAAACAAAAATTCATCCCACACTCACTCGAATCAGTGTGGGATAGCTTGGGGATTTTAAATTGACGATAGCGTTGGGTCCGCGTCTGTCTACGACACGCTCCGCGTAAAGCCTGCGGTATAGCTCCGCTTACGCCTAGCGTCCCGCACTTAACGTAGAGAAGCCTGCATTCAGATCTTCTACTCGGTGTTAAGTTGATGATCTTAATTTTAGACTTGACATCGGTTATCATTCATGCATTTAAATTTTGCTAAATCTTATACATGTTTCTAGGGTTTTGCCAAGAACCACAAATCTGGTGTGAAAAATTCCCAAAAATATCTTAACCTAAATTTGTACCAATTTTAACTTAATCTTTGCTAATGCTGTAAGCGTTAATAAGAAGATTGTAAAGTCACTATGCTAAAATATGAAATTTGATTGGGGTTTAGATGTACCAATTCCATCAACCCAGAGCCAAAATCCAAATCGGAGGCTCTTATAAGTTGCTATTCAATACGTTAAGGATGATAAATTCATGAAACCGCAACTGCCCAAATTCAGTACATTCTGGGCAAAAAGAATTATGGCATAGATCCAAAATATGCATAGATGCGAAACATCGGAGTATACTACTTTGAGGGGTTTTCTAGGCAGCGTGTTAAAAAGATAATTTCGAGATGTGGCTTCCACAGTTGTATCAATTGCTGTCCTATCGAAGTAAGTGACCGTAGCATCTACATACCTAGCATGATATATGCATTTTTTTTCTTTGGAGTTTTCTTACTAAGCTTGAGGAGTACAAATGCTTGAGGCTATCGCTGTTGCTTGGCTATTACTGTTTTTTGGCGATTTCCTTTCAACCTTCGTTTACCACGTACCTGAACATGTTTTTGGTAGCCTCCACCTAAAAACGCACCACACCTGGAAAAAAGACTTCCGCCACTACGCCATTTTGACCTTAAATCCCCAAGTTCTATTAGATGGTATTTTGGGTGCCTTGCCTTATGTGCTAATGGCAATAGTTCTGTGGTCTTTTTCTCCCATCGGCGTCATCGCCGGACTACTTTTGGGTCAGTTTCATGTATGGTGGCGACACGTCAGTGTTTTGGATTGGCAAACTCCAAAGCCTATAAATGTTTTGTGTCAATTTTTATTCATTACAACTCCTGAAAGACATTGGCTACACCACCAAAAAACTAATCAGGGTTTTGGCGATATTTTCACATTCTTTGAACAACCGTCACTAGTCTGGTTACGCTGGCTACGCCTGCTCAGGATTCATTTCCGGTACTCTCGCATCTAGCCGAGGGATTCGCCAAGCCATAAAAACGTCTCTTTTCTTCGTGTTCTTCGTGCCTTCGTGGTTTAAAAATCATTCATTTTTAACCACAAAGACACGAAAACCAACGCCGACACTGAAATACCAGTTGACAAAAATACCATTATCCACGCACCAGAGCCTATAGTAGAAATTTAGGTGTGCATAATCTTTGCCAATAGTAGTCAGTAACCCAGCCCTAAAGGGACTGGGCTTGTAAGAGCAATCAAGCAAGCCGTACTGACCAGACCACCCTGAGCGTAGTCTTATGGTAGCCGTTATTTGAGTCACGACACCCTGGAATGCGTAGCTAGTTCCCTGCCCTGTCGCTTGTGATTAAACAGTTCTAAGGTCACTGAAACAGTGTTGCAAGCCTAACAAGCTCTGATAACTGGTCGAAGCTAACATTACCCCGAAAGGGAGGCTCCTCGGAGCAACACATTATGCGTACAGAGTTGGGAAATTTGAATCGGTAATTGTCCCGTTGAAAGTACATCACAAAAGTACCCCGAATTTCCTAACTCCAAGGCGGTAATGAAAAAATATTCAAAACGACTAAAGTCGCTCGTGTCGCTTCCCTCTCAGGGCTAAAGCCACTGAGTTTCCCGCATACCGTGAGGTTTTATGATTATCCCTACCAAAGCAATTACTGCTAAGTGCGATAGTTCCTGGTAAAAGTCAAATCAGTGTCATGAATCATCAATATCCTCAAAAGCTCGCTTTCTCCTGTTTAGATGTGAGTATATTTGTCTTAGTCGCCAGCATCAGTCCTAGCACCGTGAATGCACAGGCTATTAATCCTGCACAAATACCCAATCAACAACTCCCACCGCCACAGGATGTCCAACCACCTCAACCAACTCTTCCTTCACCCAAACCGCTACAGCCACTACCTCCACCATCAGAACTATTCCCCAGGACTAATCCTTCCATACCTGAACAGCCGCTTCCTGAGAAACTACCAGAAACTATCGTCGTAGAAAAGTTTAATATTATTGGCAGCACAGTCTTCACTCCCAAAGAGTTAGCCGAAGTTACTGCCAAATTTACCAACACGCCGATCTCCCTGGCGGAAGTTTTTCAGGCTCGTTCTGAAATCACCAACTTATACATCAAAAAAGGTTACATTACCTCTGGTGCTTATATTCCAGCCCAAACGATTAAATCTGGTGTGATCACAATTCAGGTTATTGAAGGTAAATTGGAAGACATCCAGATAACTGGTACTCAGCGACTGAATCCCAATTATGTGCGTAGTCGCCTAGCAATAGCCACCTCAGCGCCTCTAAATCGAGAACGTCTACTAGAGGCCTTGCAACTGTTACAAATCAATCCTTTGATTCAAAATCTCTCTGCTGAATTGTCAGCCGGGTCGCGTCCGGGGGCGAGTGTGTTACAAGTCGAGATCAAAGAGGCAAAATCTTTTAGTATCCAAGCAATTTTGGATAATGGGCGATCGCCTAGTGTTGGTAGCTTCCGCCGCCGATTAGAATTGAGTGAAGCCAATTTACTGGGAATTGGCGACGGTCTGAGTTTAGCTTACACTAATACTGATGGTAGCAATATCTTTGATGCCGCCTACACATTGCCCCTCAATCCTCATAATGGGACCCTCTCCTTCAACTTTGGTACTACATCAAGCAGAGTTATTGAACGTCCTTTCAACATTTTAGATATCCAATCGACTTCCCAATACTACGAACTGACATACCGCCAGCCATTATTGCAAACTCCCACCCAAGAATTTGCCCTGGGCTTGACGGCTTCTCGTCGCGAAAGTGAAGCTTCTTATATCGCCGGACCTTTTCCCGCACTAGGATCTGATCAAAATGGAAGCACGCGCATATCTGCATTGCGCTTTTTTCAAGAATGGACCACTCGCAACAGCCGCCAAGTTATCGGCCTGCGATCGCAATTCAACGTGGGTGTAGGTGCATTTAATGCGACAATTAATGAAAACGTTCCCGATAGCCGCTTTTTCTCGTGGCAGGGGCAAGCCCAGTGGGTACGTCTCTTGGCTCCTGATACCTTGCTGTTACTCCGTGCAAATACTCAACTGGCATCCACAAGGCTTCTCCCTTTAGAACAGTTAGGCTTAGGTGGTCTGGACAACGTGCGTGGCTACCGTCAAGATTTCCTGCTGACCGATAACGGCGCTGTTGCATCTGCGGAACTGCAAATACCTATTCTCCGCTTACCCCAGATAAATAGCATGTTAAAGCTTACCCCCTTTGTTGATGTTGGCGTCGCCTGGAATAATAACCCACGAGATAATCCAGACCCTAATCCTAATACCTTGGCGTCGGTTGGTCTTGGTTTACGCTGGACACAGGGCGATCGCTTCACGGCTCGTCTTGACTGGGGAATTCCTTTAGTGTCTGTTAACTCTAGTCCAGGCACCTGGCAAGAAAACGGACTGTATTTTTATTTACTTTACAATCCTTTTTAAAGAAAGGGTTTTTACTTAAATCAACGACTGATTTATTCTCATTTTAAATTCATTAATTATAGTGGTTTCCTATTAGGCAAGGTAAAAAAATCAAAAATAAATTCCTCTAGAAGTTCTGCGTTCCTACAGCGTCGGAGTTATTCCTATCGACAATTGAGACGCTGATAATTACTTACCCCAGTCAGAACCGTCTGGAGGTTTGTTATAGTACTTTACCCATAATTTATTTATTCTCTTGTTCACACGGATAAAACCAAATTTTATGAGAATAAATATTTTTTGGGAATAAAAAAATAAATTTATCAATAAATAATAAAAAAACATCTCTAGTCTTATAGGGATTGATTTTTTTATCCGCGTTTTACTTGCTTGTTCTTTACGCAAACAGAAAAAAAAAATCCGCAAATATACCATGTAACATATCAGGCATTTGATTCTATCGTAGAGATTGAAGACAAAAAAGTCGATAACAGTGTCCGAAAGGCCAAAAGTTGCCAATTTTGTTCGTAATTTGAAATTATAGCTATGATTTCCAGTGGAAAAACTTAAATTTTGCACCTAGCCCTCACGACTAAAACTCCCGGCTATACAAACCGCAGTGTCCCCCACCGAAGGATTCCCTGACCCTTCCCCTAATCAAGAGAAAATCAAAGCTTAAAGTCAGGAATTATGGGAGTAGCATTTTTCAAACAAAGACCCAAATAGATGAGAACATGAGGAAAAAGTATGCCAGATAATGAGCGGGAAAAAATACGCCACCTGTTGGTTGTTCAAGACCAGCAAGGAGAGCGAACTATCCCCCTTCAAGAGGCTACTTATTCTGTCGGACGGGATTTGAGTAATGCTATTGTACTGCATTCCCGATCAGTATCGAGACAACATACCATTTTATTGCGGGTAACGCTTCCAGAGACTGAGCGATATGGTTTTCGGATTATTGACGGTAACTTCAAGGGCAAAAAAAGTACTAATGGCTTATTTGTTAATGGTAATAGATGCTATTATCACAACCTCCAGAATGGAGATGTAATTAACTTTGGCAATCATCAGGTCTATGCTAAATACTATGCTATTTCCAACCTTGACGAACAAATATTTTCTCAATCATTTGAAGTTGAAGACCTGTCTGGTTTCCTATCACAGCAAGCAAATTCTGTCAATTCTTTTGAAACTCTAGTAGCCGCCGATCCTATCATTGAAGGAGCAAGTGAAAGCGCCCTAGCTCGCCTAGCATCCTTCCCAGAACTCATACCTAATCCGATTATCGAAATCGATATAGAGGGAACAGTGATTTATCTCAATCCAGCGGCTGCTCTCAAGTTTCCCAAACTGCGGGAAATTGGGAAGCAGCACCCCATATTAGCCGGACTACTATCTGCAATTGAGAATCGACAAGCAAATTCTTTTGTTCGGGAAGTGGAAGTTGGCAATGAAGTTTTTGAACAATCGATTCATTACCTTCCTGAAAGTGATTTAATTAGAACTTTCATTGTTAGGGATATTACAGCCCAAAAGCAAGCCGTCGCAGAACTGCACCAGCGCGATCGCCTACTACAAGCAGTCGCCGAAGCGGCAAATTACTTGCTGACAGAAATGAACTACGAGAAGGGCATCGAGAAAGCTCTAGCGGTTCTGGGTGAAGCAGCCGAGGCGGATCGCGCCTATCTGTTTAAGAACCATATAAACCCTACCACAGGGGAAATAACGATGAATTTGTGGTTGGAATGGTCACGTTCAAACTTTGAACTTTCCCGTCGCCACTGGCACAATCAGCCTTATGAGTCTTCTGGATTAGCCCGTTGGTATACAGCCCTCTCTAGTGGCGAGTGCATTAGTGGACTCACCCGAGAATTTCCCCTTGCAGAACAACAACTCCTCACCCAAGACGGTATTCAATCTCTCTTCCTCGTACCACTGTGCTTAGAAGATACTTTTTGGGGTTATTTAGGTTTAGCAGACTGTTCAGAGGAACGTCGCTGGTCAAGGCATGAAGAATCCACCATCTTAACAATGGCAGCCAGTATCAATGGTGCTTGGCAGCGTCAGCAAGTTGAGAAAAAAATTCGCTATCAAGCTCTTCATGACCTACTCACCGGATTACCTAATCGCCTACTATTTTACGAGTTGCTGGGTAAAGCCTTACCTAACGCCGTTCGGAATGGGGAAAGTTTGGCTGTGATGTTCCTCGACTTGGATCGTTTCAAAGTCATTAATGACACTCTAGGGCACAGCTTAGGAGATAAATTATTGCAAAGTGTCGCCCTCAGATTGAGAGATGCTCTCAGAGAAGGAGACACCGTTGCCCGTTGGGGCGGTGATGAGTTTACGATCCTACTACCCCAAGTCAATCATGTTGACGAAGTTACTCAGGTGGCTTGGAGAATGCTCAAAAATTTAGAAGATCCTTTCTATCTCGAAGGGCATGAACTTTATATAAGTGCTAGTCTAGGCATAGCTCTACTCAGTGATATCACTCCTGATGTCGAAACCCTCATCCAGCACGCGGATGCCGCTTTATATTACGCCAAGGACGCCGGTAGGAATAACTTCCAGTTCTACACCTCTTCCCTCAGTCCCAAAACTCCAGAAATTCTGACTTTAGAAAAAAGCTTACGCTATGCCCTAGAACGGGAAGAATTAAAGTTGTACTACCAGCCTCGGATTAACATCATCTCTGGGGAAATTACTGGGATGGAAGCACTGTTGCGCTGGCAACACCCGGAAATGGGACTGGTAGCCCCCACAGTTTTTATACCCCTGGCCGAGGAAACTGGATTAATTGTGGCGATTGGAGAATGGGTATTACGCACCGCCTGTAGCCAGAATAAAGCTTGGCAAGATGCTGGATTTCCTCCAGTGACTATCGCTGTAAATCTCTCTCTCAAGCAGTTTCGCCAACCACAATTAGTGGAAACTTTGAAGAGTATTTTAGAACAGACGGGGCTAGATCCAAAGTATTTAGAGTTAGAAATTACAGAAAGCACCGCCATTGAGGATCTAGGATTCACCACAAATGTGTTGCAGGATCTCAAGAAAATGGGGATTTACCTCTCGATTGATGACTTTGGGACTGGTCATTCTTCCCTCTCCCGCTTACAAATGTTACCTCTCCAGCATCTGAAAATTGACAGGTCTTTCATCCAAGAATTGACAAGTAATAGCAAAGTAGCTCATATTATCAAAGCCATTGTTACCTTAGGGCAAAGTTTGGGGATGCGGCTGACCGCAGAAGGCGTAGAAAAGCCAGAGGAATTGGAATTCTTGAAATCTATTCACTGCGAGGATGTACAGGGTTTCCTGTTCTATCGCCCCCTGTCTGCCCAAAAAGCCACAGAAATCCTCCAAAATGAACAAACAAAGCTGGAATAGAGAACTCCACCCACGGAGCGGAGTTTTTGGGACTGGGGTCCGGGGACTGGGGTTTGGACTAATCACCGTGCCAATTATTTAACTGTCTATTGTAGGTTTTAGTCAGCTATTTGCCTAAGTTAAGATTAAGAAGAAAGTGATAATAAATTTTTTCTTTGACCCATGAGTTCAAATTTAAACCAACTAAGCATATATTTTTGCTGGACTACTACTCTGCTGAGAAATTAATCGCCAACTCTACAATCAAGCTTTTCTTAAACGCAAAGATTGCTGGATAATGGTATCCGCAGTATCTTAAAGGTATTGCTTTGTACTTAATTAATATAAATAATAATAGTACTGATTTGATATAGAAATTCGGTTTTTTTTGAAAGAATATAAGTATCTGTAGGCTCGGCATTACCCACCACATCCAGGGTTTGGTGGGCAATACCCAACTTAACTTTCTTTAAGCCTCTTAACCCCTCTAATGCAGTGGCGCCGCTACTTGTATTTCAAAAATAAAATAGTAGCCTTATATATACATTATTTTTGGTAAGAAGCACTCAAGTCTTCTCCAAATAAAAAATACTCAATTGCAACTTTTTACAGTTGATTCTTGAGTGTTGACTGCAAACTGTCAACACTCAAAAATCGACGAACTCAAGTAATTGTCTTGATTTTTTAATAATACAAAAGTAAACTTAGACACTATATTTATTGATTTTCATTTTTGACAAAAAATATATTTGTCGTGTCATGATTTTTACATTTTACGGTTTTTAATCAAGTAATTTTAAATAAAAAAATGCCAATTGTTGTTGTAGGCTGGGCGTCTCACAGATCCATTAATCAAGGTGGGCGAGACGCCTAACCACAATAAACTTGGCATTATTTTTTGTCATTACTTAAGTGGATATTTTTATCCATTTAAACAGTGTTGAAATAATTTACATCAGCGTTGTTGAAATTACTTAATTTTTTCGGAACTTCACATAAGCTTTGTATGAAATACATGAATATTTTATGTAGATAGACTCTAGAAAAATTATGATTTTTATGTACCCTCTTAAATCAATTAAGACGGTAAGTAGTTTGACATTAAACTCATCCCAACAATTACTTAGTTTTTTAACATGGAATACTTTGCATCTTTGATTTTGTTATTGTTCTTGGGTGGTTCTGGCGATAGTAATAACCAAACAACCCCTAGTTTGGTTTCCCAAGGCGATCCACAAGCAGTATCCGAACCGGCGGATGGAGTAATGGCGATGGCTGTGGGTGGAACAGTGATACTGTTCACCCTCAGAAAACTTTCTGGAAAAAAGTCATCATCTTCCTCCTTAGCAGAACTTTAAAATTGCTCTTCCTTGGGGTTAATACCCTGACGGGGTGCAATAAATTACGGGCTAAAGGTACACAACCATTCAAACCGGTTCAAAATTTAGTGTAGTCATCCAAAAAAATGGCTATGTTTTTCAGATAAAAATTGATTTCAGGGCTGAATCTTGAAGAATTTGCACATTGGGAATACTCCCATTACTTGGTTGGTTCAACTCAAATCCCTCTTTTGAATTTATAGAAGAAGTGTGATGGGAAAGACCATACTAAGATCCTGATGATCATGAAACTGATCGTGAGTCAAGTTGACTTAGTATCAAGATGACGATGCTCTTCAACCCTTTGTGACAGCATGGCATACTCGATCAGGACAAAAGTCAAGCAATTAAATGCTGGATCGAGTACCTTAGAAGGCTGAGGCTGTCGAATTAGGATATAAGCTTTGAAACAACTTTACATAACTTGTAGTTCTCTTCATCGTCAATGATCGGCTGGTGTTCACAAATCGAAAGCTTTTTGCTGCAGCAAAAAATTTTTTCGGTGATTGTATGTAGGATTTATCAGTTAACTTGACTGATAAATACAGTGATACTCAATAGGTTGTGAAAAATATTAGTGGTGGGTGTTGACGGTTAACCGTTGACGCCTCTATGGAAGTTACCAAAAAAACTGGGTCTAGAGCCGCCGTCCTTCTAGGACGGCTTTTTGGTAAAATAGTGGCAACAGGCAGGGCATTGTCTGTCGTTGCTCAGTGATGTAAGACGGGCTATGCCTGCTATTGCTGTTTGAATCCAGAATCCCTGAACTTTCAGATCAGGGAGTATGTCAATAACTCCTACACGGATTGCTATCATAACTGGTTCACCCGATTGGGTTTATGCGATCGCGGTATCGAGAATATACCCAGAAAGCAGAGACTAGTAAAAAGCGGCAAAATTCAAACTTAGCTAGTTCAAAATCCCTAACTTCGGGGATTTTGAGCCTTGCTGGGATGCTTTACCTATGCTGCACTAGTTTGATCTCCTGGGTGGAGATTCTCACAGCAGCAAAACCCTCAAACTGGCTATGATCGGGAACAGGGAACAGGGAAAACTAAACCGCCCACAAGGGACGTTAGCGCAGCGGAACGTAGTTCGGCTTTAAACCTTACCTCTTTTCGTAAAATTATTGCATACATCAAGTTTCCAACAACAGACTAACATTCTGCTATCCACAATTGCTGCCAATTTGCCAGAAATAATTTTCCCAATTCTGGACAAAAAACAACTAAGTTAGGAATTACGCATGAGTAAGTCCTACCTTTGTGGGTGGAGTTTTTTATCTTTAGCATTAAAGCTGCGTGTCATATTTTTTCGTATGGGTTATCAAGAGGAGCCAGCACCCGTAGCGATCGCAACTTGTACCCCTACGCTTAAGCACTAGGTAGCGCAATGTCTCCGACAAAAGAGGACTGGCTCTCAAAAGTCAAGGGTAAAAATCTAGCTTTTTTACCCTTGACCTTTGATTTTTGACCACCATAGCGGAAAATACATGTGCCAGATGCGTAAATCCTAATCCTGTGTGAATACGTAATAAATCCAAAATTTTACATAAACTTTGTATTAAATACATCAATATTTTATCTAGATTAACTCTATTAAAATTATCCTTTTTGTATGCTGTCTTACTTTAATGAAGACAGACATTATTCCGAAAATATACGTAAAGCAGGAAATGCTGAGTTTTTTATCATGGATATAATCTTCGGTGCACCTTTATTGCTTTTATTACTTTTTATGAACGGATCTTCCAGTAATAATCAAGCACAGCAAACAGCAGTCCGAGAGATTATGAACGGATCTTCCAGTAATAATCAAGCACAGCAAACAGCAGCCTCACAGAATCAACAAACGCAAATACCAATCTCGACTAGCCTTCCGATTATCCACCAAGGTAATCTATCTTCACCAGCAGTACCAGAACCGTCTGATCTATCTCTGGCGATCGCAGGGGGTGGAGTAGTGATACGGTTCAATTTACGGAAGCGGTTTGGGAAATAGCCATCATCTTTGTTGATAGGACTTGCGGTCTGGGTTTGGGGGTGAGGTTTTTTATTATGGGTAGTTAACTGGACATAATATAATTACTAAACTAGCTCATATCTGGAAAGTCACTAAATACGCCATCAATTCCTAAACTGAAAAATAATTCATATTCGCCTTGAGGATTTCCTAAAAAATCCCAAGGTAAAAATAAATCTTCATTGCGGAAAGTCCAGACATGAACCAACAAAGAAACTGTATGAGCATCGTTAACTAAAGATGTCGGCGACAGCAACTTACCAGCGCTATCTCTGGGAACGATAAGGTTTTTATTGACCCCAATCGCCTGTGCATATTGAGCAATTTCCGCCAACCCGGATGCAGTCACCAAGTCTGCATAGGTACGGTCATCGCCACTGACGACAAAATCATAAGGTTTCCCGCTGTCATTGAGCAATTGTACCAAAGGTAAATCTGTTTTTGTCGATAAATCTTTAAGATTACTCACTTCAAAAGACTGGATGAATACAGGTGCATTAGCCCCCTGATAACCGTTTGCTTGCAAATTTGCTAACAAAGGTTCTTCCAGTGATAAACCTATAGATTTAAAGTAAGTTGGGTGCTTTGTTTCTGGATAGATACCAATTATGCGACCAATTTCTGTACCTTTGCTTTTAGCTAAATCGATGATTTCTTGCAGTGTCGGTATTTCCAATAATCCATCATAGACGGTATTTTGTGGACGCAATTGAGGAATTCTTTCTTTGGCTTTGAGTGTTTTCAGTTCTGCGAGAGTAAAGTCTTCAGTAAACCAGCCTGTTTTGGATTCACCATCAATTATCTTTGTCGTTTGACGGTGAGCAAATTCTGGATGATTAGCAATATCGGTGGTTTGGGAAATTTCATTTTCATGACGAGCTATTAAAACACCATCTTTAGTAGAAACCAAATCTGGTTCAATATAATCAGCCCCCAATGCGATCGCTAATTCATAGGCGGCTATTGTATGTTCAGGACGGTAGCCACTAGCACCGCGATGTGCGATGATAATTGGATTTGTGCTAGGCAAAGTTTTACTCCCTTCCCGGTCTAAGATTACCTATAATTTTCCTTCTTCTCTACGTTAAGAGCGGGACGCTACGCGTAAGCGGAGCTATGCCGCAGGCTTTACGCGTAGCGTGTCGAAGACAGACGCACTCGCGTAAAGCCTAAAGAGCGGGTTCTGCTCTGCAGTATGCAGAAGCTCAAAATTATTTCCCTACGGGACGCTCCGCGTTCGCGTAGCGTCCCGTAGGGAACGGTAATCTTCCAGCGGTTCGGGAGTAATCGATATCCTTTACCAACCAAGTCATCAAAAGTAGCTTGATATTGAGCGGATGTCAACCCGTGTCGCGCCACGATCTATTGATGGAGGACGACGATTCACATTCAACGGAGTAACCTGGAAAAGTATCTCAATGCCTACAAATTAGAAGTTTGAGGCTATACGAACGGCTTCCGGTAAGGTAGCCTGCGTCATTCGGCTTAATTGTCTATAATTTTGATTCGCTAGGTATTTTGCAATCAGTCTCATGATACAGATTCATCCTGAAATCAAGCGCATAGAAGAACTGCGCCAGTTGTTGCAACAAGCAAGCTATGCTTATTATGTCCTAGATGCACCAATTATGGAGGATGCAGTCTATGACCAGCTGTATCGAGAATTGCAACAGCTAGAAACTCAGTATCCCGAATTGGTGACTCCCGATAGTCCCACTCGGCGCGTGGGTGAGAAACCCGCAACACAGTTTACCTCGGTACGCCATAACATCCCCCTGTACAGTCTGGAAAATGCATTTAACCTTGATGAGTTGCAAGGATGGGATCAGCGCTGGCGCCGACAAATACCCCCCCTTCATCTCCAGGGAGAACATGATGGGGTAGAATATGTCTCGGAACTCAAAATAGATGGTTCGGCGATCGCACTTACCTATCACAATGGTATTCTAGTTAGAGGTGCAACTAGGGGTGATGGGGTGATGGGTGAAGATATCACTCAAAATATCCGCACAATTCGCTCAATTCCCTTACGTTTGAATTTAGATAGTTTTGAAAACCTGGAAAAGGTGGAGGTGCGCGGTGAGGCTTTCTTACCTTTGGATGTATTTAAACAAATCAACGAAGAAAGACAAAAAGCCGGTGAGCAGTTATTTGCTAATCCCCGCAATGCCGCAGCTGGTACACTCAGGCAATTAGACTGCCGCATTGTAGCCCGACGGCGGTTAGATTTCTTTGCCTACACGCTGCATATTCCTGGTATGGATGACGCCAGTATTGCCAATACCCAATGGGAAGCGTTGACATTGTTAGGAAAGCTCGGTTTTCGTGTCAACCCGAATCATAAGCTATGCTACTCCATAGCAGAAATCGGCGAATATTACCAGGATTGGGATACAAAAAGACTAAATTTAGCTTACATGACTGATGGGGTAGTAGTCAAGCTAAATTCGTTTAAGCTACAGGAACAGTTAGGATTTACCCAAAAATTCCCCCGGTGGGCGGTGGCGTTAAAGTATGCAGCCGAAGAAGCACCCACCCGCGTGGAAAATATCGCCGTGAATGTCGGGAGAACGGGGGCGTTAACACCGTTAGCAGAAATGCGCCCTGTACAATTAGCGGGGACGACGGTTTCCCGTGCTACCTTACATAATAGCGATCGCATCTCCCAATTAGATATCCGCATTGGCGATACTGTGATTGTCCGCAAAGCTGGCGAAATCATCCCCGAAGTGGTAAGAGTAATCAAAGAACTCCGTCCGGCTGACGCTCAACCCTTTGTTATGCCTACCCATTGCCCAGTTTGTGGTCAATTGGTGGTGCGGGAGTTAGGCGTAGCTGTCACCAGATGCGTTAATGCTTCCTGTGCTGCAATTCTCAAATGCGCCATTGAACATTGGGTAGGTCGTGATGCTTTAGATATTAAAGGTATGGGTGAAAAACTGGTGCATCAACTCGTGGATAAGGGTTTAATTCACTCCGTTGCCGATTTATACGACTTGACAGAAACCAAGTTATGTGCATTAGAAAGAATGGGAGAAAAATCGGCACAGAAATTAATCGATGCGATCGCCCAATCGAAACAACAACCTTGGTCACGGGTATTATATGGTTTAGGCATCCGTCATGTTGGCAGTGTCAATGCTCAATTATTGACCCAGAAGTTTCCCACAGTAGACAAATTGATTGGTGCCAGACAGTCAGATATTGAGAGCATTTACGGTATAGGCGTCGAAATTGCCGAATCTGTATATCAGTGGTTCCAGATTAGCGCTAATCAAACTTTAATTGAACGCCTACAAGCAGCAGGGTTACAATTAGCTACGACAGAAGAACCAAAAGCTGTTGGTGTTGGCGCAGCCTCACGCAGTGATGGTAATCAAAAGTTAGCGGGTAAAACCTTTGTGGTTACGGGAACCTTACCAACTTTAAAGCGCGACGAAGCAAAAGCGTTAATTCAACAAGCTGGGGGGAAGGTGACTGATTCGGTGAGTAAAAAGACCGATTATTTGGTTGTCGGCGAAGATGCAGGTTCTAAGTTAGAAAAAGCAATAGCTCTGGGAATTACCCAGTTGAGTGAAGCGCAGTTGTTAGAAATGCTATAGTAATCCTACTACTCTGTCAAGATAAAAATGATGGACTGTAGTGCGGGCATCTTGCCCGCGTGAGCGAGACGCTCACACTACCAAAAATCCCTCAAAACAAAATTGACAGACTACTACGTCAAATCCGGTTAAATGAACACACAAACGGTAGGGAACCCATTTGCGTAAGTCCTATGAGATTTAGCTACATTTTTTTGTAAAGATGCTGTAACATAACTATGTACAAAGTTATGTGAGAGGAGTGATAAACAATGACTAACCAAAAATCTCGACGCTTGGTTGGTAAAACAATTGGGATTGCGATCGCAGCTGCTAGTATTCTCCTCAGCGTTCCCAGTTTTGCTGGTAAACCCGCTCATACATCAGATCAACCCACTCATTCCCAGGCGGCAACTGCTCCTGGTACTATAGTTGAAGTTGCCAGCAAAGCCCGTAATTTCAAGACTTTAGTTGCAGCTGTCAAGGCAGCAGGTTTGGTAGATACACTGTCTGGTCAAGGTCCATTTACCCTATTTGCGCCTACAGATGCTGCATTCGCTAAACTACCAAAAGGCACGCTAGAAAAACTACTCAAGCCGGAAAACAAGGAAACTTTAGTCAAGATTTTGACATATCATGTTGTTTCTGGGGCAATTGATTCTAAAACCATCAAGCCTGGTGAAGTCAAGACGGTTGAAGGTAGCTCAGTTAAAGTGACTTTGACTAAGAAGGGTAGTGTCAAGGTTGATAAAGCCAGAGTCACCAAAGCAGATGTCAAAGCCAGTAATGGTGTAATTCATGTGATTGATCAAGTACTGATTCCTAAAGATGTGAAACTGTAGTCATCTGTCACCACATCTAATATCATGTCCGGGAGCTTACCCATTATACCCGCAATGTAGAGACGTTACATGTAACGTCTCTACAGAATATTTTATTACGGTCATATAACCGGACATGATATAATTTGACTCTTGACAAACCTCATGAGTGGTAGGTAGGGGCGCAAGGCCTTGCGCCCCTACGACGATCTATGGTTATTGCATAAAAATTGGTGTAATTTTGAATTTTCAATTGGGAGCGCAGGGACGTGACGGCTCAATTTGAATACAGCAGACTTAGCCATCCAGACGATGTTGAACAGCTTGGGAGTATTCTGTCCCAGTGTTTTATCGGTTCATCTGGTGAGGAAGAACTCTACATCAACAGAATTGGCAAAGATAATTATCGCATAATCCACAAAGATCAGCAAGTCGTAGGTGGATTGGCGATTATGTCGATTGGTCAGTGGTGGGGTGGTCAGCGTGTACCGATGGCTGGAATAGCCGCCGTGGGTATTGCTCCAGAATATCGTGGAGATGGAGCGGCGATCGCACTTTTGCACCACACCCTCAAGGAACTTCATGGTAATGGTGTACCCATCTCTGTTCTTTATCCAGCTACTCAACGCCTGTACCGCAAAGTGGGGTATGAACAGGGGGGTAGCTATTGTCTTTGGGAAGTCCCGACTGAAAGTATTCAGAAAAGAAACCAACCCCTACCGTTGACACCAGTAGTACCAAGCAACCCAAAAGTCTTTTTTGACCTATATCAGCAGCAAGCAAAACGGAATAATGGATATCTAGATAGACATCCAGTCATCTGGGAGCGACTTATTACCACACAAAAGCAAGAACGACTTTTTGCTTATCTCATCGGGACTTGTGACCAACCCCAAGGCTACATTATTTTTACCCAAGAGCGCACAAACAATGGCACTATCCTGTGGGTGAGAGATTGGGTAATTCTCACAAATGCAGCTAGTGAAAGTTTTTGGTCTTTTATGACCAATCATCGCTCCCAAATCGAACAGGTGCGATGGCATAATTCTGCGATTGATTCTCTAACATTATCACTACCAGAGCAAACTGCGAAAATATTGCGTCAGAAGTACTGGACGCTCCGAGTGCTAGATGTCGCTAAAGCTTTAGAGGCGCGGGGTTATTCAGTCGGAATTCAAGCTGAACTACACTTAGAAGTTAAAGATGACCTCCTAGCAGCAAACAATGGTAGATTCATTCTATCTGTCGCTAATGGACGTGGTGAAGTCACAAGCGGTGGTAGGGGTGAATTACAGCTAGACATTGGCGCCTTAGCACCATTGTACACCGGCTTGTTTACTCCCTACCATTTACAACTAGCGGGAAAACTCGATGGGACCGAAACAGCCTTATTAGCAGCCACCTTAATTTTTGCAGGTTCATCGCCTGGAATGCCAGATTTCTTCTGAATTGTTAATCAACATCCTCACAATATCCTCATATTTTACTTGTATACACATAATAAGTAGTGTAGGAGTTAGGAATAAGTAGTGTAGGAGTTAGGATGAAAGAAATGTACCACATCCCTATTAGGGAAGTCCAATTGACATCCTCCCACCACTAATTCGGAGTACCGAATATAGTGGGGGATTCCAAAGATCGCTCTTTGGGTTTCCTCTTTCCACGACCCGACTTACTTGGAGGAGTTTCCCCACCCATACAGAGGTCGATGTCTCCAGAGGCGTTAGTTCCGACGTGACCCGCCGTACTTAATGCTTTTTCTAGTATGTTCCGCGCTGCGTTCCAATCCCTATCTTGCGTATGCCCACAATGAGGACAAACATGAGTTCTGGTACTAAGAGTCTTTTTGACAACCTCTCCACAATTAGAGCAATTCTGTGAGGTATAATGTGGTGGAACAGCAACCGTGACAACACCAAACACCTTACCAAAATACTCAACCCATTCACGAAACAGCGACCACGAAACGTCGCTAATCGACTTAGCCAAGCGATGATTCTTGATCATATTCCGCACCATCAAATCTTCATACGCCACAAGGTCGTTAGACCTCACCACGCACCTTGCTGTCTTAACAGCAAAGTCTTTACGCTGGCGACTTACTTTGAGGTGTTTACGAGCAAGTTTATTTCTCAACTTAATTCTGTTCTGGGAACCCTTTTTAGTCTTAGACATCCGGCGTTGCAGTCGTCTCAAAGACTTCTCGCTCTTGCGAATCGGTCTAGGATTAGCGACTGTTTCCCCGTTACTATCGGTGTAGAAGTGGTTCAGTCCAACATCAATACCAATAGTTTTACCCGTTGGTTCTCGTCTTTCAACTCGTTCATGGTCAATGCAAAACTGGCAATAATAGCCATCTGCACGACGCACAACCCGCACCCTCTTAAACTGTTTCCTGTGGTAGAAATGCAGGTCACGAGTTCCCCAGAGTTTGAAAGTTCCCGCTTTAAATCCATCAGAAAAAGTGATATACCTGCGGTCATCAGAAAGCTTCCATCCACAAGTTTTGTACTCAACAGAACCATGTGTTTGTTCTTTCTTGAACTTTGGAAATCCCTTTTTTCCTGGCTTATTTTTCTTGCAGTTATCAAGGAACCGAGCAATTGCAGACCAAGCTCTTTCAGCACTGGCTTGCCTTGCCATCGAGTTCAGCTTGGCGACCCAAGGAAACTCAATATTAGCCGCAAGTACAGCGCAGAACTTACTGAGGTCGTATCGCCCAATACCCTTGTTATCCATCCAGTATCTAAGGCTGGCATTGCGAACAAAACGCGCAGTTCTAATCGCTTCATCAAGCGCTTGATACTGTCCGTCTTCTCCCTCAAGTTTGGCCTCAAATACCAGCATATTTACGTCATGTACATTAACGTAAACCATAACATGGATTGGCAAAAAACTCAACTGTTCCCTTTCCCTTACTGGCTTGCAGCCAGTTGTGGTCGGGGAACGTTTCGTTTTTTGCCCTCGATTCATCTCGCCGCCAAATCAAAGATTATGGCGGGAGCCTTCTCTCCGATTTAGGTAAAAAGATGTGCCATTTTTGCTATGGGGCGCAAGAGACGCCATTGGTGTCAACTTAAGTTCAAACGCTTAACCTACTCACTTTTTGCCCCACCCGCTCATCCACCAAACGCAAGCAGTCTGGGGAAGTTTTGGTTTTAGACAAAACTGGGGTGGGGTAACATGGATCTTGATGGTAAGTGAGTGAATTCAAAATCACCGAACATAAACCATGCTAGAAATAAAGGTCAATCAAGAAATGGATTGTCAAGTCTCGAAAGAAGAAGCCTTGGTATTACCTTTGTGGGAAGTGGGAATTGCAGATATTCCCTTAGTAGGTGGTAAAAACGCCTCTTTGGGAGAAATGATTCAACAACTGCGCCCTAAAGGCGTGAAAGTGCCTACAGGGTTTGCTACTACTGCTTACGCTTATAGATACTTCATTTCTGAGGCTGGTTTAGAAGCAAAACTGAAAAATATATTCGCACAGTTAGATGTAGAGGATGTCAACAATCTCAGACAGTGTGGAAAACAAGCGAGAATGTTGATGCTCGAAACTCCATTTGGGCTAGAATTACAAGAGGCGATCGCCCGCGCTTACCAGAACCTCTGTCAAGAATACGGTGCTGATACCGATGTTGCAGTCCGCTCCAGTGCTACTGCAGAAGACCTACCGGATGCTAGCTTTGCCGGTCAGCAAGAAACCTACCTAAACGTCCACGGACTTCAATCTGTACTAGAATCCTGCCACAAATGCTTTGCCTCAATTTTTACCGACCGTGCCATCTCCTACCGACAAATCAAAGGCTATGACCACTTCAATATTGCCCTATCGGTAGGCGTACAAAAAATGGTACGCTCTGATTTAGCAGCGTCTGGTGTCATGTTCTCCATTGACACAGAAACAGGTTTTAAAGATGCTACCCTGATTACCGCTGCCTACGGTCTCGGTGAAAACGTCGTCCAGGGTGCAGTTAACCCAGATGAATATTTAGTATTTAAACCAACTTTAAAACAAGGATATCGCCCAATTATCAAAAAAGAACTGGGTAGCAAAGAAATCAAAATGATTTATGATTTGGGAGGGATGAAACTAACCAAAAATGTCCCAGTTAATCCCTGCGATCGCACCCTATTTGCCCTCAACGATGAAGAAATTCTGCAACTAGCCCACTGGACTTGCATCATTGAAGACCACTATTCCCAAGTGCGTGGTACATACACCCCAATGGATATTGAGTGGGCAAAAGATGGTATGACAAATGAATTATTTATCGTCCAAGCCCGTCCAGAAACAGTACAGTCCCAAAAAGCCCAGAATGTTTTGCGGAGTTATCGCCTATTAGGGACTGGGGACAAGGGAGTGGGGACTCTGAAAGAATCTTCCCCATTCCCAGTCCCTCTCATCACCGGTCGCAGCGTTGGTGAGATGATTGGGCAAGGTAAAGCCAGAGTAATTTTGGATGTACATCAAATTCTCCAGTTTCAACCTGGTGACGTGCTGGTGACAAAGCGCACAGACCCCGACTGGGAACCAATTATGAAACGCGCCAGCGCCATTGTCACCGACTCTGGGGGTCGCACTTGTCACGCGGCAATTATTGCTAGAGAATTGGGAATTCCTGCTATAGTTGGTTGTGATCATGCCACAACTGTCATCCAAACTGGACAGGAAATCACCGTCAGTTGTGCTGAAGGCGAAACCGGCAAAGTTTACTCAGGTTTATTACCCTATGAAGTTAAAGAAGTTCCCCTAGAACAATTGCCCCGCACCAAAACGCAAATTATGATGAACGTGGGCAATCCCGAAGAAGCATTTAAGTTTGCAGCTATTCCTAATGATGGGGTAGGATTAGCACGGTTGGAATTTATTATTGCCAACCAGATTAAAGCACATCCTTTGGCATTGATTCACTTTAATCAACTAGAAGACGAACTGACCCAATACAAAATTACTGCCTTAACTGCCCAATATGAAGATAAAGCACAATTTTTTGTAGATAAACTAGCACAGGGTATTGGTACTATCGCCGCTGCTTTTTATCCCAAACCTGTGATTGTTCGCCTATCGGACTTCAAAAGCAATGAATACGCCAATCTCTTGGGTGGTAAACAGTTTGAACCCCACGAAGAAAACCCGATGATTGGCTGGCGTGGTGCTTCTCGTTATTACGATGCGCGCTATCGCGAAGGTTTTGCTTTAGAGTGTCAAGCAATGAAGCGGGTACGGGATGACATGGGCTTAACCAACATGATTTTAATGATACCATTCTGTCGTACCCCCCAAGAAGGTCGGCGGGTAATCGCAGAGATGGCAGAAAATGGTTTAGTACAGGGAGAAAATGGTTTACAAGTATATGTAATGTGCGAGTTGCCTAGTAACGTGGTACTAGCAGACGAATTTTCTCAGATATTTGATGGTTTTTCCATCGGCTCAAACGACTTAACCCAATTAACTCTCGGACTAGATCGCGATTCGGCTTTAGTAGCCCATTTATTTGATGAACGTAATGAAGCTGTCAAACGGACAATAGCAACAGCAATCCGCACAGTCAAACAACATGGACGCAAAATCGGTATTTGCGGTCAAGCACCAAGCGATTACCCCGAATTTGCACGCTTCCTCGTAGAAGAGGGAATTGATTCGATTAGCCTCAACCCTGACTCAGTGCTGAAAACACTCCTAGAAATAGCAGATGCGGAAACAGCTATTGGGGGTTAGGGGTTAGGGATTGGGGATTGGGGATTGGGGATTGGGGCGCAAGGCCTAGATCCCCTACCCTATCTGTCTCATTCTTTTTTCAAATTGGTGTCACATTTAAACAGTGGTGCGTGACGCCACAAGTATACAGTGTAGGGGCACGGCATCCAAAATCTTTTCTTCTAATGACAATTTTATTCGTGCCGTGCCCCTACGACAATTTTCCTTAACTGAACTGTATTGCCACAAGTCCTGGCTTACATTAATAATTGAAGCGTCACGTACCCTAGGATTATTACTGTTAAAATACTGGCTTTTCAAACAGCAACAAAGACAGCAGAAAATCCATCATAAAAATTGACACCCAAGTGGTGACAACTGCTGTTGTTGCTGATTGTCCTACTTCCTTTGCTCCTCCTCTGGTAGTTAGTCCCCAACTACAACCATTGACACCAATTATCACTCCGAAAATAAATCCTTTGAGCAAAATAATCCACAAATCTGATGGTGCTAAAAAATCTCTGACTGACTCTAAAAATGCTTCTGGTAAAATCTGGAAAAATTGTAATCCCGCAAACATCCCGCCGATAATACCAGTTACTAACGCAAAAATTGTCAGCAAGGGGGTCATCAAAGCCGAAGCAATTACTCTTGGTAGTACTAGATAATCAATGGGATCGGTTTTGAGTATATAAAGTGCATCAATTTGCTCTGTCACACGCATTGCACCTATTTCCGCCGCAAAAGCCGAACCTACTTGTCCCGCAATAATACAAGCAGTCAAAATTGGGGCTAATTCTCTGCAAAAAGCTAAAGCAAAAGCACCTCCCACCGCAGTAACAGCACCATATTGGACTAACTCTCTGGCTGTTTGAATGGTAAAAATCATCCCCGCAAAACCACTCACAAGTAAAACTGGAGATAGGGAAGCAGGTCCAGCTGTCACCATATGTTCGATAATTTTGCGGGAGTAAGTTTTTCCTTTGATTAAATGCAGCCAAACTTGACCAAATAGCAGCACTGCAGCAAAACAGCGTGCAATCCACAATTCTTGGTATTTTTGTTTTAGGTGCAATTTTACCGCCATCTCGTTTCCTCTCAACGTAATTATTTCCAACTAGCTAGACATTAACTTCGCAATCTCCCCTCTCTATTTTTAAGTCAGCCCATCACAGGAAAATACAACCAAGCATAAAAATCTACTCTGTTTATGGTTTGAAAACACACTCTGAGGGATTTCCAAATAAAAAAATAGCTAACTATTTCTTGTGGGCTGGGCGTCTCGCCCTTCCTGGGCTAGCAAGACGCCCACGCCACAAGAGTGTATTTTCTGCGAGTCAAAATCGCTATATTCTTGATCCAGATTGCTAACAGAAGTTTAGGCTATCCGCCAAATACTGCACAAACAGTATCAGTCAAGAGATAGCCACGGCTAAGTCAAGGTGCAAGGACTTGTGCCTGAACTACATTATTGAAGTCATCACACAATCAGGACTTTAATAAAGTAACGATTATAGGCGTAGCGATCGCGGATGTCCAATAATTTGCCTGATTTGGGGATAATTGTTCTTACAGCCATTTTCAGGTAAATAGACCACGCTTTTGGGGCGCAAGGCCTTGCGCCCCTACGAAGATCTGTGGTTCAAATGAATGAAAATTGCTGTAATTACTGCTTCTCTGATGAAGAAGGGGTCTGACCAAGTGGCGTGATTGGCGTAGGTTAGGGGAGCAATTTTCACGCAATAATCACAGATATTCGTAGGGGATCTAGGCCTTGCGCCCCAAAAGCGTGGTCTATATACAGGAAGATGCTGTAAACCTAAAAATAAAAAGATGATAAGTAATTTGATAAAAGGATTTATATTCTTGGACAGTTTAGTCTAATTTTTTTGACTCAAACATAAGTAAGTAGGCAGAAATAAACCAAACTATGTTAAGAAAAGTAAACAAGCCTGAAACTCTTACCAATGACCAATGACAAAGGACAAATGACGACCCTCGACCGTACGGTTTATTTGCGCCGACCTACTTAAACCCCAAATATATCAATTGACGATAATATATTAAGTTAGCAGCTCATCTATAGTTAATTTGCCAAGTTCATTTGGCAATAGAATGAGTTTTCTCCAGAGAAAGTTAGCTCATCTGATCAATTAGACTATATAGTTTATACATAGTGCATTTTCATAAAATATGTCAGACGAGTATTCTACAATAAATGTAAATAATAGCTCCTAAGAGTTCAGTTGCTGCTAATTTTGTGTTTCTTCCTCCCTTTAACTTTCGCTATGTGATTTAGATGCCAATCATATAATTAAAATTGATGAATAAACTATGCAATGCCAGAATCAACTGATAGATTTGCCTAACTTATATCATGCTATTGATCATTCTCCTTTAACGATTACCTATGATAGCTATGTAATCGAAGCTATTGTTTTAATGAGTCAAGCACCAAATACTAGTGTTTCGGTGAGTAACTCCCATTCGTTGTTGGACTCTAACGGATGGAGCCACCAAGGAACTAGCTATATTTTAGTGGTGGAAGGAGGGCGTTTACTGGGAATCTTTACACATCGTGATGTAGTTAGGTTAACAGCTGCCGGTATGGATTTATCCAAGGTGAGGATAGCTGAGGTCATGACACGCCAAGTAGTTACCTTCAAACAATCAAGTTCTGGGGATATTTTGACAGCCTTATCGTTATTGCGTCAGCATGGGATTAGCCATTTGCCAATTGTAGACGATCGCCAGCAATTGCTAGGAATTGTCACTGAAACTAGTTTGTTACAAGCCTTTGACCTGGTGAAAATGGTTGGCGTTGTTGAAGGCTTACAGCAGCCTTTACAACAACCAACAGATGAATTAAGAGTGGAACTTAGCCGTACTAACGCACTTTTGCAGCGGGAAATCACTGAGCGTCAACGTGTCCAAGAAGCATGGCGACAAAGTGAAAAACTCTATCGTGAGCTAGTTGAGAGCCAACAAGACCTGATTGTCCGGTTCGATTTAGAGGGGCTGATTATTTTTGCTAATACAGCAACTTGTCAAACATTCGGCTTATCACTGGATGAATTGCGCGGTCGGTCGTTGTGGGAATTTACCCATCCAGACGACTTACCCCAAGCAATGGACAATATGACAGCGTTGCTATCTCCACCTCATTCCTTGAACATTACTGAGAAATGTTTATTGACCGTTAATGGTGTCCGCTGGTTTGAATGGAAGATTACCTCAATTGAAGATGAAACAGGAGAGGTTATTGAGTTTCAGTCAGTAGGGAGAGATATCACCGAACGCCAGCATATGGAAGCAGCACTGGAAGAAAGCGAGCAGAAATTTCGCAATTTTGCCGACAATAGCCAAGCCGTTATTTGGATAGCTAGTCATGATAAACTAGAGAACATGTATGTGAATCCAGTCTATGAGAAAATTTGGGGACGGTCTTGCCAGAGTTTATGCGACCAGCCATATGATTGGATAGATGCAATTCATCTTGAAGATCGCGATCGCGCCGTTGCTAACCTTTTATTACAGCGCTTAGGTCAGTCCTATGAAGTAGAATATCGCCTTGTGCGGCCTGATGGCTCGATTCGCTGGATCTGGGATCGGGGTTTTCCTATCCGCGATGAACAAGGAAAAATCTATGCACATGGTGGAATTGCAGAAGATATCACTGAGCGCAAACTCTCACAAGAGTCACTACGGGAGAGTGAGGAGCGACTGAGTTTAGCACTGGAATCCGCCTATATGGGGATATGGGATTGGAACCTCCTCAGCAAGGAGTGGGTTTGGTCTCACCATATGGGACCGCTATATGGTTTACCCATTGGCTTCTTGTCTCCAACTTATGAAACCTTGGTCAATTTTATCCATCCTGATGATCGCCAGTCTTTTAGTCTGGCTATAACTCGCAGCATTGACCAAGGAATTGACTTTGCAATTGAATATCGGGTGATTTGGTCAGATGGTAGCGTCCACTGGTTAAGTAGTAACGGTAAAGTCTACCATAACGAACATGGTCAGCCCGTGCGGATGCTTGGTGTAAGTAGAGATATCAATCATCGCAAACAGGCGCAAGATAAAATGCGCGAACAAGCAGCTCTACTCGATATCACCACAGACGCTATTTTCGTGCGTAATTTGCAACTCCAAATTGTATTTTGGAATCAAGGTGCAGAACGTCTGTATGGCTGGAATGAGAATGAGGTTCTCGGAAAGAACGTCATAGAGCTATTATACAAACAAACCCCACCGCAACTGGAAGCCGCACTGCAAAAAGTTATAGAGTGTGGCTCATGGGAAGGGGAACTGAATAAAGTTCAGAAATCTGGTACAGAAATTATCGTTCAAAGTCGCTGGAGTCTAGTCCGCGATGCGAGAGAAAGACCCAAAGCTATCCTTTGTGTTGACACCGACATCACCGAAAAAAAACAACTCGAAGCCCAGTTTTTTCGTTCCCAACGATTGGAAAGCCTGGGTACCCTTGCAGGTGGTATTGCCCACGACTTGAACAATATATTGACACCTATTTTAGCATCTGCTCAACTACTGCAGTTAAAATGCCCGCGAAATCAAGAGCCATATCAGCAATTGTTACCCATCATTGAAAATAACGCCAAACGTGGGGCTGCTTTAGTCAAGCAAGTATTATCATTTGCGCGAGGAGTTAAAGGTGAGCAGACGATGGTGCAGGTCAAGCACCTGATTGGGGAAATTAGCCAAATTATTAAGCAGACATTTCCCAAATCTATTAAATTAATTGTCACTATACCAGAAGACCTGGGCGTTGTCTATGGAGATATAACACAACTGCATCAAGTTCTGATGAACCTAGTAGTTAATGCTCGTGACGCCATGCCAGAGGGCGGTAATCTGAGTATTTTGGCAGAAAATAAGTTTATTGATCAAGCTTATGCCAAAATGAATATTAATGCCAAAGTTGGGGATTACATTGTGATTACCGTCGCTGACACAGGCATCGGTATGCCCCCAGAAATATTAGAGAGAATATTTGAGCCATTTTTTACGACAAAAGATGTGGGCGCAGGTACAGGACTTGGTTTAGCCACTGTACTTGGGATTATTAAAAGCCACGACGGTTTTGTCAATGTCACAACCAAAGTGGGTAAAGGTAGCGAATTTCAGCTATTCTTACCAGATGCCGAGGCTACCCAAGACCCAGACACAGAGGATAGCGAACTACCCAAAGGAAATGGAGAATTGATCTTAATTGTAGATGATGAAGCCGAAATTCGACAAATTACCAAAATTATCCTCGAAAACAACAACTACAGGACAATCATCGCTAAGAACGGAATTGAGGCGATCGCACTTTATGCCCAGTATAAGCATCAAATTAGCGCCGTGTTAATGGATATGATGATGCCAGAAATGGATGGAATCACAGCCATCCGCACCTTGCAAAAAATGAATCCACAGGTGCAAATTATTGCTAGCAGCGGACTCAATCCCACGGAGTCCTTGGCTGAATTTGGTGGGACAAATGTCCAAGCTGTTTTGACAAAACCCTACACCGCCAAGGATTTATTGAACAAGTTACAGCATACTTGTGCCGGGAGGTGAGATTTTATCTGGCTTTTCGCACTTCATCATGTAATATGCGTAGATTTCCAAAACCTGTTTAATGATGGTTAAATCAACAACATAAATTAGCAATAGGATTCAATATTACAGCAGTTTTCATGTATTTAGACCACACACTGATATCTGTATTTCTTTGTTCCTTCCCTACGGGACGCTCCGCGAATGCGCCTTCTCTGCGAGACGCTCCGCGAATGCGCCTTCTCTACGAGACGCTCCGCGAATGCGTGAGATATAAAAATGTGGTTCATTTACCTGAAAATCGCTGTAAGCTAAAATCAAGGAGAACTCGAAAACATTTTGCTATGATAGCCATCCCCCAAGAGCCGCAAAAAATGACCATTGAGGAATATCTCGAATGGGAACCCCAGCAAGAGCTGCGTTATGAATATGTCAACGGCGAAGTTTTTGCGATGACAGGTGGTACAATTCCTCACAATGACATTGCCCTTAATTTTTACAGAGCTTTGTACCCACATTTACGTGCTAGAGGATGCCGAGTGAATGTGTCAGACGTGAAAGTGCAACTTAGTCCTCAAAGCCCTTATTATTATCCTGATGTTATCATCAGTTGCGACTCTCAAGACCTGAATGCCCGTAAATTTATTCAAAATCCGCAAATCATTGCAGAAGTTCTCTCCCCAGGGACAAGCGGTAAAGATCGGGGCGAAAAATTCACTAATTACCTAAAAATGCCCTCTTTACAAGAGTATTTATTGATAGACTCAGAACAAATATCCGTTGAACGTTACTGTCGGGGAGAGGGAAGAATGTGGCTTTACTATCCTTACACCGCCGGCGATATTATTACTTTATCAAGCATTGAATTTGAACTGGCAATTGAACTACTTTATGAAGGCGTTGTCTTGGAAGCTGAGTAATGAGTTAGGAGTTATTATTCTCCCCAATATAAACGCCCAAAGACCGAGCGGTTTGCACCAAATAACCATTAGTAGGTACTTGAAACGGACTGCGAGCCACAACTTCTGCAATGGGAATAGCTAAGACTTGTCCATTTTGCCAAGCTACCATTTGCTGATATTGTTCTTGAGCAATTAAATCCACTGCGATCTTACCAAAAACTGTCGCCGTCAAGCGGTCCAACGCCGATGGAATTCCACCACGTTGAATATGTCCTAACACAGAAACTCTGGTATCAACTGGCTGGGAACTACAAGCGGCAATTTTTTGGGCGATGTATTGACCTATACCGCATTTTGGAGATGGGCATGATTCTTGCTTGTCTTTGAGAAGGGAGTTATCAGCTAAATCTTCTAGACAAAGTGAAACACCTTCAGCAACCACAATAATAGCAAATTTGCGCCGCCAGCGATCGCGCAATTCGGCTAAATGGTTACATAGACCCTGAATTGTATAGGGGATTTCGGGTATCAAAATTACATCAGCGCCACCAGCAATTCCTGCGTTTAGTGCTAAATGACCGGCTGTGCGTCCCATAACTTCAACAATCATGACGCGATCGTGACTAGCAGCGGTAAACGTGAGACGATTGAGAGCATCAACTATTGTATTTACAGATGTATCAAACCCAATCGCTCGTTCTGTGAGGGCGACATCATTATCAATTGTCTTGGGTATGGCTATTATATTCCAATTGCCTAAAGTAGCTAACTGATGGAGAATACTCAGACTACCATCGCCACCAATAACAATTAAAGCATCTATTGCCAAAGCTTCATAACTGGCAATCATTTCACTAGCATGGGCTAAGGTGTCTCCTTTATTGATAGTTCCTAAAATGGTGCCACCCATATTCAACAAAGGATCAATACCGCGCAAATCCCAGCCATGCATATTGAGTGGTATGGTTTGCCGCTCCAGTAAACCTTGAGTAGCGTAAGGAATACCCAATATTTCCCAATTATAGGTGAGTGTTGCATGGCTGACAACTGCGCGAATTACACAGTTTAGTCCTGGACAATCACCGCCACTTGTAAGGATACCAATTCGTTTACGCTGTCCCATAAATTTAGTGATGAGTGCTGAGTGAGGAGTTAGCAGTTTGGTCTTGAGAATGAATAGTTACAGCAATTTTCACGCAATAACCAAAGATCCTCGTAGGGGCGCAAGGCCTTGCGCCCCTACCGCGTGGTCTATTTACTCTCTTCACTCGTGAATTCGTCTCCATTATGGGTTGTAAGTTTGTAATGCTCGCATATATTGAGCGCGTTCAAAGGCGCTGGGGTTAGGACAATTGCGCTGGCTCATGCTTCCTTGAAGCTGTTGTACAGATTGGTATTCGTGTTTTTCCATCCATTCGCGCATTTCCCGTTCAATACATTGGATGTGATTGATGCCATGCTGTAGCAGGACGGAACAAAGCATAGTAATATTAGCACCAGCCATGAGCATTTTCAATACATCATGTCCGTTATGAATACCGCTGGTAGCAGCTAGGCTGGCTTGAATCCGACCATAAAGAATCGCAATCCAGCGCAGAGGTAAACGCATCGCCTGGGGAGTACTTAATAATACATGGGGTTCTACCTCCAAGAGTTCTAAATTGATATCTGGCTGGTAGAATCGATTGAACAACACCAAGCCATTAGCGCCGGCGTTATCTAAACGCTTCGCCATATTCGCCATATTGCTGAAATAGGGACTCAGTTTCACTGCTACGGGAATCGTGATTGCTGCCTTGACGGCACCGAGAATATCAATATATGTTTGTTCTATATCCTCACTTGTCAGATCTATATCTGTAGGGACATAATAAATATTCAATTCCAGGGCTGATGCTCCTGCTTCTTCGATGAGTCTGGCGTAGTCTGTCCATCCTCCCACTGAACAACCATTTAAACTAGCAATAATCGGAATTTCTACCTGTTCTTGGATTTGGCGAATATGGTGCAAATATTCTTCAGGTCCGATACAAAAGCTGTCTGGTTCAGGAAAATAGGTCAGAGATTCAGCAAAACTCTCAGTCCCATAGGTAAGATGATGATGCAGTTCATAACGTTCCCGACTTAACTGTTCTTCAAACAGCGAATGCATCACCACCGCTGCAGCACCGGCTTCTTCCATCCACTTGATTTTATCAACATCTTGTGATAGGGGCGATGCAGAAGGCACAAGTGGCGATCGCAATTTTAAACCCATGTAACTAGTCGTTAAATCGATGGTCATTTGTGATAACTCCTGTTTTCATAATCCTCTCGCCCACTCAAGCAACACACCAGACACCAAGTACAGCCTTTCATAGAACCTCGCGGTAAGTGGGAAACTCAGTGTCTTTAGACCGCTCGTGGGAAACGACTTTTCACAAAAAATACTCCGCGTCCCTCCGCGTTTCCTCCGCGTCCCTCTGCGTTTACAGCAGTTTTCAGGTATTTAGACCACACCTCGATATCTGTATTTCTTTCTTCCTTCTCTGCGAGACGCTCCGCGAATGCGCCTTTGCGCCTTTGCGTGAGATATAAAAATGTGGTTCATTTACCTGAAAATCGCTGTAAAACCCTCATAACTTCCTTGTAGCCAAATATTGATACATTTCCCACCGAGTATTCACATCAGCCTGTGCCTCTTGAAGTAACTCTTTTGCCGCCTCTGGCTTGGTTTTTGTCAACATTTTAAACCGATTTTCTAAATACATTGACTGTTCGATTGGCAACCTCGGCGTGCGGGAATCCAGTTGTAGAGGGTTTTCTCCCATCTGGATGCGGTCGGGGTGGAAGCGATAAAGTAGCCATCTGCCAGAATCTACAGCTGCTTTTTGATTTTGCATCGCTGTAGTCATGTTGATACCATGAGCTATACAATGGCTATAGGCAATAATCAGGGATGGACCGCTATAAGCTTCTGCTTCTAGGAAGGCTTTGAGTGTATGTTCATCTCTTGCGCCCATTGCGACACTGGCGACGTAGACGTTACCGTAAGTCATTGCCATTAAGCCTAAATCTTTTTTGACTGCTGGTTTACCGCCAGCAGCAAATTTAGCGACTGCACCTTTGGGTGTGGCTTTGGACATTTGTCCACCTGTGTTAGAATAAACTTCTGTGTCGAGGACAAGAATATTCACGTTACGTCCGCTGGCGATGACATGATCTAGTCCACCAAAGCCGATATCATAAGCCCAACCGTCACCGCCAATGATCCAAACGCTCTTTTTGACGAGGTAATCAGCTAAGGATTGGAGATGTTGAATTTGAGATTTGAGATTTGGTTCTTGAATTTCCGCTAACTTTTGTTTGAGCAGGGCTACTCGTTCCCGTTGTTCCCAAATATCAGCTTCGTCTTTTTGTTTGGCGTTGAGGATGTTATTTGCTAGTTCTTCCCCGACTACTGATGCTAGTTGTTGCAGTAATTCGGCGGCGAATTCTGCTTGTTTGTCAATGGAAACCCGAAAACCTAAACCAAATTCGGCGTTATCTTCAAATAAGCTATTCGACCAAGCAGGGCCTCGTCCTTGGGCGTTTTGTGTCCAAGGGGTGGTGGGTAAATTACCGCCGTAGATGGATGAACAGCCTGTAGCATTGGCAATGATCATGCGATCGCCAAATAACTGGCTAGCTAATTTAATATAAGGTGTCTCGCCACAACCGGCGCAAGCTCCAGAAAATTCAAATAGGGGTTCTTCCATCTGCTGCTGGTTAATATGTGTCAGCTTTAGCAGTCGTCTATCTGGATTGGGAATATTCAAGAAGAAATCCCAATTTTCTCGTTCTTGTTCCCGCAATGGTCGTTGCGGTGCCATATTAATCGCTTTTTTCCGTGGTTCTGCTTTATTCTTGGCTGGACAAATATCTACGCATATACCGCAGCCTGTACAGTCTTCTGCTGCTACCTGGATTGTGAACTTTAAGCCTTGCCAATCATGGTCTTTAGCATTGACAGTCTTGAAGGTTAATGGGGCATTTTCCAGTTGGGCTGGTTCGTAAACTTTACTACGAATCACACTGTGAGGACAGACCATGACGCATTTCCCACATTGAATGCAAACATCCGGGTCCCAAACGGGAATTTCTTGGGTAATGTTGCGTTTTTCCCATTTTGCTGTGCCGGTGGGATAGGTGCCATCTATTGGTAAAGCGCTGACTGGTAAATCGTCGCCACACTTGGCAATCATTTTACCCAAAACTTCGCGCACAAAGACGGGTGCTGTGTCTGGTACGGGTGGATGGAGTGCTATTTCACTATCAATCTGAGACGGAATTTGCACTTCATATAGATGTTCTAAGGTACTATCGACAGCGTTCAGGTTCATTTGCACGATTTCGCCGCCTTTTTTACCGTAAGTCTTGCGGATAGACTGTTTAATTTCGGCGATCGCTACTTCTTTTGGTAATACACCCGATAATGCAAAGAAACAAACTTGCATGACTGTGTTAATGCGTCCAGCCATCCCGGCTTCACGGGCGACTTTATGAGCGTTAATTACATAAAGTTTTAGTTGTCTCTCGATAATTTGCTCTTGTACTAATCGCGGTAAAAGTTGCCAAATTTCTTCTACATTATCAGGACTATTTAACAGAAAAGTTCCACCGGGGACAATATGACTTAACATATCGAACTGTTCGAGAAATCCCCACTGGTGACAGGCGACAAAATTTGCTTTGGTGATTAAATAAGTAGAGCGAATTGGTTGATTTCCAAAGCGGAGATGGGAGATGGTAACAGAACCTGATTTTTTGGAATCGTAAACAAAATATCCTTGAGCGTAATTGTCTGTTTCTTCGCCTATAATCTTAATTGAGTTTTTGTTGGCTCCCACGGTGCCATCTGCACCCAAGCCATAAAAAATGGCTCGCACTATATTATCTGCTTCAATGCTGAAATCGTGATCATAGTCTAAACTTGTGTGGGTGACATCATCATTGATTCCCACAGTAAAATGATTTTTGGGTGCAGTTGTCGCTAGGTTATCAAACACCGCTTTAATCATCGCTGGTGTAAATTCTTTGGATGATAAACCATAACGACCACCCACAATCGATTTGAGATTTGAGATACTTCGACTTCCCTGCGGGACGCTGCGCGAACGCTCAGTACAAGTTTGGGATTTTGGATTGGCTTCATGAATTGCATTGACTATATCTAAATATAACGGTTCACCACCTGCGCCTGGTTCTTTGGTACGGTCTAAAACGGCGATGCTGCGGGTCGTGGGGGGTAAAGCGGCGACAAATCGCTGGTTATCAAAGGGGCGATATAGTCGCACTTTAACGACGCCGACTTTTGCACCACGGTTATTCAGATAATCTACAGTTTCATGTACCGCTTCGCAACCGGAACCCATCAATATAATTACTCGTTCTGCTGAAGAGTCGCCATGATATTCAAATAATTGATATTGTCGCCCGGTGATTTGGTAAAATTCATCCATCACTTTTTGGGTGATGTCAGGACAAGCTAAATAATAAGGATTGACGGTTTCCCTAGCTTGGAAATAGACATCGGGGTTTTGGGATGTTCCGCGTAACACTGGTTTATCGGGAGTTAGGGCCCGTGACCGATGGGCGAATATTAATTCATTGGGGATGAATGCTTGTAAATTATCATCTGTTAATAGTTCTACTTTATTAATTTCGTGGGAGGTACGAAAGCCGTCAAAAAAGTGTAGGAAAGGTAGGCGTGATTCTAAAGTTGTGCGGAAAGAAATAAGTGCAAAATCATGGGCTTCTTGGACAGAAGCAGCGCACAACATTGCAAAACCCGTACCACGAACAGCCATGACATCACTGTGGTCGCCGAAAATAGAGAGGGCTTGCGCTGCGAGCGATCGCGCTGCAATATGAAAGACTGTAGATGTCAGTTCCCCGGCTATCTTATACATATTCGGGATCATCAACAATAATCCCTGGGATGCTGTAAAGGTGGTTGTCAGTGAACCTGTTTGTAGCGCCCCATGTACCGCACCAGCGACACCTGCTTCACTCTGCATCTCTACTACTGTGGGAACGGTACCCCAAATGTTGGGTTTGGCTTCACTAGCCCAAGTATCAGCCCACTCAGCCATTGTTGAGGAGGGAGTAATTGGATAAATTGCTATGACTTCATTGAGTTTATAGACTACTTGAGCGACAGCTTCATTGCCATCTATGGTTGCAAAGGTTTTGTTGTTCATAGTCATCACTACCCTGGCTCTAACTTGAAGTTAGACGGAAAACTTGAGGAACTTGTGAGGAAACTAATACCATTTCACCAAAACTCTGATACATATAGATTTCCCGTAAGGGCACGGCATTGCCGTGCCCCTACCAACGTATTTGTATCATACTTAAAGTGAAACGGTATAACCCAACTTACCAAAAGTTCCCACCAATTATACCAATTCAAAAAATCTTTGCAACACATCGATAATCTGTAGGGGCGCAAGGCCTTGCGCCCCTACCCTATCTGTCCCAGTCTTTTTTCAAATTAGTATTACAAACGCGCATTAAAAATTTGTTTGGCTGTGAGCTTAAAAGTAGATCAATAGCGCGATATTTTTTGTTCTTTCCCTTCACTTTGAACTCGTAAACAATAAAAGTTGCGGGTATGAACTTCCGCAATGAGTTAGGGGCTACCAAAAAATAAATTAGCCAATATTTGAGTCGGTCGGGTGCGTCAGAAGCAGTAATTTCTTACCTAACCCAAGTATTCTCGCTCCTGACGCACCCTACAGATTGGAAGTCCCTTAAACCAATTTTAAATCAGGATACTCAGCAAACAAATCATCAGATGTCAGTGTATCGCCTTCAGCTTGGGGAGTCCAAAGCACTTCAATTGCCAAGAGTTGCTCACTGGGGAGGCTACCAATTTGCCGCAAAGCTTGACGCAAGTCATCAGGGCTGTTAACTGCGGGAATTTCAAATTTACCCAAGGTAGCTGTCAGTAAGGTAACAATAACATATTCCCCAGGACCAGAGGTAATTAAATCCGTTGGGTTCTCGACAACACCTGGTAAAGCATCTTTAACCAAAGCAGCTTTGAGTTGGTTGTTGACGTTAGACAAAGTTTCTTCGCTAAATTTGCTGCGTTCCGCCAAAGATAGACGGTTAAACTGAGATTCGGCCGAATTTAACTTTGCTTGTTGTGTCCCACCACCTGCATATACCCAGTATTCTGGATGGCGGAGTAAAGCTAGACTAGCTTCTTGCAAAATCTCAGCGCGTCCCTGTGGTGAGTTAGTATCTGCAGTTTCGGCTATGTGATTGAGTTCAGCTTGCAAACCACGCGCTTGAGCTAATAAACCGACTTGCAAACGAGTTACAGAAACATTTGGGTTGCTGCTATAACTTACGTCTTCCGTACTTTCACCACTGGTAGCGCGGCGGAAACTTTGTACCAGAAAATTAGCGATCGCCAAAAAAATCGGCTCTTCCGTACTTAGCGTGCTAAATTTATTAAATAATCAGCTTGAAACCCTTACTGAGATACGGTAATAGCCATTATTTCCTGTATTTTTGGTCATATTGCTGAAAATTAAATTATGAACGCCTGTAAGTCTTACTTTTAAAGCAAATTTATAGACTTTAACTAATAATTAAGCACGCTAAGTACGCAAGAACCAAAAAAATATGACAGATGCATAATTCCTATGATTTTTGGGATTGAGAACTCAAAGAGCCTTCTTTCCTATTGCTGATTATCTACCTGTCGCGCTTGCGCTTGGCGCACCACGCCAATAGGTTCCCAAATCAAAGCGGACTGCTATATCAGAAAAATAAATTCCTGCTGTGTACTGTGATCGTAATTGATGAGTAAACCTGGGAAGTTTACAGAATTTTTAAATTGCTAGTTATTTTTTTGACTAATTCTTTAAGGTTATCTCAATCATCTACACCCGATGGTAAGAGATATTTTTCGTTATCATGATTTATAGAGGCTAGTCTTCACTCGGAAATTGAGCGTTTATCAACTATCATCTTCAGCCTAAGAGAGTGGGGAGTAGCAACATGAAGTAGAATTCCGATTAATGACCGCTCCTCGTTTAAATTAGTCATCAAATTTACATGATATTGCCAAATGAGCTTGGCGATAAATTGGTGCTTGCATCTAATTTTTCAGAGTCAGTTATCTACCATCAGCAATTGGGGATCATTGTATTGAAAGGATGATAGCCCGTCGATAACTGCTGTAATCGCCCAAGCAACCACACTTGAATACCAAAGAAACCTAGATGATATAGAATACACAAGAATTAGAGATATTTTGGCATTTTGGCATAACATTTGAGGGCGTTCAGGATAGTCTATTAATAGATGATCACAAAAATATTTTCCCTAGCACTCTCTTGTCAAGTGCTTAAACTTAACTATCATTGCAAAATTTTCGTTCTACACAATAGGAGGAAAAGTTTTCAATTGTTGATAGACGGGACATCCCAATATAATTAACAAAAGAAAGGCAAATGTTTTTTCTTTTTTAAATAGTTTAAATTTGTCTATTGCATTAGCTCAAACCAGAATTGATAATTATGTTTCTCCAAATCTGGCGATACTGAGTAATAATTTTTGCAGAGAAAAATCGGAAATCCCTAAATTAATTACAGTTCCAATTGCTGGTCAAAATCAAAAATGATGTAGACGAGGACTTTTGACGATTTAGGTGTTGGCGAAGAAGACAAAACAGGAGAAAATTAGATCAGTAGTTAGATAAAAATAAATATCACTCATCAGGGCTGATATGGAGTAAAGCGCATATGGCATAACCAAAACACAGTTAGTTAAATCAAGATGGGAGATCAAGAGCAGCAGAAAATTGGCAAATCTGATAAATGTAAGTCAAAAGACGCTAATTATCTCGCCCTAGTTAACAGTATGAACAATTAAAAATTTTCTACAGCATCGTTATCAAATCGATTATGGAACATATTTCACAACTGACGGCAAAAGTTAGAGATAAAACTGCATTCCCGGACATTTTAGTCATGTCCCGTAGTTTCCTACCGAAAGAGGCTGTAATTGGAGAATATATTTATAATCGCTGTCTCCAAGATCCAGAGAGGGTAATTGTTTTGTCCGCTGCTTGCTGTGGGGATAAAGTATTTGACCAAGCTCAACAATTTCCGATATATCGCTGGCCTTACCCTAGATACTCCGGTCATAGTTTGGTGGGGAATTTTTTCCAGCCTTTCTTGAATCTGGTCTGGACATTTGTATTAGCCATCAGACTTTATTTGCGCTATCACTACCGCTATATTGAATGGGGTCATGGCTACGATTTTCCTTCCCTGTTACTACTGAGCTATTTTTTACCTATTCGCTTTTTTATATACCTGCACGGTAACGATATTCTCTGTGCTTTACGCAATCCCGTATTGCGATCGCTATTTAAATTGACACTTAAACGAGCCGAAGGCATTGTTTGTAACAGTTCCTTTACACAAGATTACCTCAGATCGACTTTCCGCTTGGATACCCCTACCCACATAATTAACCCTGTGGTTAGACCGGAAAAATTTAACGTCATACCCAGTCAAGGTAATCTTGAGGACTTACGTGTGCGGGTGCGCCAAACTTACAACATTCCAGAAACAGCAATAGTAATTCTCTCGGTGGGACAACTTGTCAAGCATAAAAGCTTTAATCGCGTGATTGATAACTTACCACTACTGCTGAATGTTGGGGTTGATGTCCACTATATACTATGTGGACAAGGTGCTTGTGAATCGGAATTGAAATCTCAGACCCAGCGCTTGCGACTCGATAAAAGAGTACACTTTGCTGGGTACGTACCCGAACGGGAATTAGCAGGCTACTATGCAGCTTGTGACATATTTGCCATGCTAACTTTGTGCGATAATAAAGCCAGTAGAATCGAGAGTTTTGGCATCGTTTACTTAGAAGCGAGTTATTTTGGTAAGCCCGTCATTGCTTCGCGTTTAGCTAGTGTAATCGATGCAGTTCGTCACGAAGAAAATGGCATACTCGTTAATCCCAATTCTGGCTATGAAGTTTTTCAAGCATTCAAGCGGTTGTGTCAAGATCAGTCACTACGAGAACAGCTCGGTCGCAAAGGTAAAGAATTAACCAAGCGCAAAACCCTGCACCGTTCACTGTATAAATCTGAGTCTTTGGTCAATAATTAGGAGTGAGGAGTTGAGAGTTAACTCCTCACCGAATTTTAGATTTTAGATTTTAAATAATGGAATTGAAGATTCAAAATTTAAAATCTAAACTGGTCTGAAGCCCCCGAATTTATTCGTGGAATAAATCTAAAATCCAAAATCCAAAACTTGTACTGAGCGAAGTCGAAGTATCCAAAATCCAAAATTGATTCACTCCTCACTATTGGTTACCCACCACCAACAATGGTGACAATTTCTAAGCGATCGCCTTGTTGGACGTTTGTCTGATTCCACAACTGACGATGTAAAATTTCACCGTTATACTCCACCGCTACCAAGCGAGGATTGAAACCCAGATGTTGGAGTAAGTCGGGTAAAGGAATTGGCGATGAACAGTTATGGATTTCCCCATTAACTTGCAGCGTAATCTGATTAGGCATAAACTGTCACAAATTTCTCAAAACCATTTTCAATTCTGAATTTTTTTGACGCAAAGCGGCTAGATCCAGGGTATTTTTGAATTGGGAAGAAAGGAATTTCCTACGACTCTGGTTCAATGCGATTGAGCTGGGAGAGCAAATATTGTGTTACCAAAGTAGGATGTTCAACTTGCATCAGCGAGCGCACTACCGCTACCCGTTCTGCACCAGCCTCAATCACATCATTGATATTATTCGGATCTATCCCCCCAATCGCAAACCAGGGAATTGGGCAATTTTTCGCCGCATAGCTGACATATTCTAAGCCGGCTGCTGCCTTACCTGCTTTAGTCGGAGTTTCATAAACAGGTCCGACACCAATATAATCGGCTCCATCGGCAATTGCCCCTTGCATTTCTTGCGGATTTGTGGTAGAATGACCTATTATCCGCTGTGAACCAAGTAAATTTCGGGCAACGGCAATGGGCAAATCTTGCTGTCCCAAATGTACCCCATCTGCATCTACTGCTAAAGCCAGATCGACGCGATCGTTAATGATGAAAAGAGCGCCGTAGCTATGGCATAGCTGACGCAGTTTGCTAGCTTGTTCTAGCCGGCAAGTATCATCGTTCGATTTGTCGCGGTACTGGACGAGGGTTAATCCACCTTTAAGAGCAGCTTCGACAGTTGCAAACAAAGTATCTGTGGGGGAGGTGACAAGATATAGCCGCGATCGCCACAGCAGTTGATGACGGTGATAACTCATTAAATTACTTTCTAGGGTATAAACCTGATATCGCATCTGCTTAAAAGCTTTCCCCATATTTGGATTGGTCAGCTTCCCGTATTCTTCCAGCACCCGCAGCGCTTCTTCTACCCGACAAAAGTTAGCTTGCAAAAGCGATTTAATGTTAGCGCGTTTTTCCTCTTGCGGATGAGTTAAATCAGTGCCAAGATCGCCTGGTGTATCTCGCGCCGCTCTAACTTCAGCAGTGTGCCATTGAGCTATTTCTTGCCGCAAGTGCTTACATTGTCCAGCCAACTGGACATTATTCAAGCCAAAGCGACACCATTCCTCGATAATTCGCAAGCCCTCACGAGCGCGGTCTAAATTAGCGTCTAAAATGCGGTAAACAACTTGCTGTATTTGATCTTTTTGGCTGTATGGCTCGACCATTACAACAACCCCATTAGTGCTTTCATCGTAAGAGCCAGCCTCTTTCATAATTGGCAATGTTTTGGGGATTGGGGATTGGGGATTGGGGATTGGGAGTTGGGAGTTGGGAGTTGGGAGTAATGAGTAATGAGTAAGGAGTAATGAGTAATGAGTAAATTAATCTAATCCCCAGTCCCTAGTCCCCAGTCCCCCAGTCCCCAGTCCCCAGTCCCCAGCGATGCACTGAGCTTGCCGAAGTGTCCCCAGTCCCTTAGTTAATAACTTTGGATTGAAATTAGCCAATAGGTCAAGATGTTGAGTAACATTGTTGACATATTAGCGTCTGTGAGCATAACAATTTATTTTTGGTTTGAAGGAGTGGTATAAATTGAGTTACCATTGTGTGTTTCCTAAGTACCGTAAAGCAGGTGTCCTGCCAGGCGAGCTGATTACCAAGTTTGAAAAACCAGATTCTTGCTTGGAATTAGCTATGGTTTCAGTTTCTCGTTCGTCAGTATTGTATTTTACCATTGGTTTGGGGTTGACAAGTATAACATTGCTGGGCACAAACCTGAGTGGGGCTATTGCTCAGATGCCATCTACGGCCAAACCCATGTCCGTGGGTGAAAGAACAATTTCTCAGGTTAATGTACTGTTTGTCAACCCAGGTGTTGGAGATGACAAAAATGGCAATGGTTCTGAAGCCACTCCTTTAAAAACAATTACCCAAGCGTTAAGAGTCGCCAGTGCTAATACTGTAATTAGACTCTCTACAGGCACTTACAGTACTGGAACTGGAGAAATATTTCCGCTGATCCTCAAATCGGGTGTTTCCATTCAAGGAGATGCTAGCACCAAAGGCAAGGGAATTACCATCACAGGCGGTGGTGACTACCTCAGCCGCAGCTTTGGGGGACAAAATGTCGCAATTGTCGGCGCCAACCAAGCACAGTTGACGGGAGTGACGGTGACGAATCCTAGTCCCCGTGGTTATGGCTTGTGGATTGAATTCAGTAATCCAGTAATTTCGGAAAATACATTTACTGGCAGTACTCAGGATGGAATTTCTGTCACTGGTAACGCTGCACCGACTATTACCAAGAATTATTTTATTCGCAATGGTGCCAATGGCATCACAATTGCAGGCAATTCTCAAGCCCAGGTGCGAGAAAATGTCTTTCAACAAACGGGTTTTGGGATTAATATTGCCCAACAGGCAGCGCCTTTTGTTGTCGGCAATCAAATTCAGTACAATAGATCTGGAATTGTGGTGCAAGCTGATGCTCGTCCAATTTTACGGAATAATTTAATTCAGAACAGCAAAGAAGATGGTGTGGTAGTTCTGTCCCAAGCCATACCAGATTTAGGCACCGCTGCTGAACCAGGAGGTAATCAATTTCGCAACAATGGACGCTACGACATTAACGCCAGTGCTGCTAAACAGGTAATTGCTGCCTCTGGTAACACCCTAACTAAAAATCGCATCTCTGGTAAAGTAGATCTGAGGGCGAGTTCAGCATCCATAGCCCAGAACTCCTCACAACAAACAGTAGCCAACGGCGAAATTATATTTTCAGCCCCCGGAGTATCTCAATCTGCCAATACCCTACGAGCGCCATTGCCCAGAAATACCAATTCCCAAAATAACATTCCTACTGGTAGATTGAACAGTCAACTGCAACCATTGCAACCAGCTAATATATCACCACGTCCAGTCTCTAGGCCAAATCCACAACCACCAACTTCTAGAGTTAACGGGTTTCCGATTCCTAGCAGCTTAGGGAATAATCAAGTCTCAAGGGCAAATAAGCCTAATACACCACAGTTCAATTATGTGCGGATTGATCCGAACACTATCGAGTTTACCGCACCCCAAGCATCTACACCTAGGAGTCAACAGCAGTCATTGCCCAGACTAGCAAATCCTTCGGTGGGTGATTCGGCACTTTTGCCCGTTCCCAATTCTAATATTGGGATGGGCAACACTCGCAATCTGCAAAAAGTGCCAGTACCTGAAAGTTATCCCACTGGCCCCTATGGCGGTTCATTGCCCTATGCTGGCGCCCCCCAGATGGGTGTACGTTACCGCGTCATTGTCCAAGTAGTCAATGAACGAGATCCGGATTTAGTGCGATACCTGGTTCCTGGTGCATTTTCCACGGTTTGGCAAGGTCGCAGCGTCATGCAAGCAGGAGTATTTAGCAGTCGCTATAATGCCGATGAAATGCTCAAAGTCCTCAATACTAATGGTTTAAGAGCCATGATTGAGCCTTTGAATTGATTGGAAGTCGGCGGGAAACTCCATCCCCTGGTGTCTTTCGAGGGACAGCCACCCGCCGACTTAGTTAAGCATTGTAATGCTTAACTAAGTCGGCGCGAAAAAACAAAACTATATTACTACATGTAAATATGTCGCAAATGCTTACCAATGACCAATGACCAATGACCAATGACCAATGACGACCAAAGCCAGTACGGTTTATTTGCGCCGACCTACTTATACCCCCATTATGTAATATTCTTTTTTGGTAGTTTTACTTGCTGGGGTTTATGAAAACTTTACAACTTGTGATAGTTATAAATGCGGAATATGCGATATATTTTTTTATAGAGAATTACTCGCGGAACAACGTAAATTTAAGACTAGGTTTTATAGAAGCTATTCTTAATAAACTAGATAACTTAATATACCTGACTTTTCACTGGAGCTTGATAACCTTGCATCCATTGCTCTATCTTGATTTTGAGAGTCTTTGAATTCTCACCATTCTCCAGTAGATAAGAGATCTGGGAGGTCAACTTTTCTGTTGACTTTTCCAGATGACCTGCAAAGTCAGATTACAGCAGTTTTAAGTTTATTGAACCATAGATATTTGTAGGGACAAATTATTGTCCTGCCCGTACCTCTTGGTTTATTTACAGGAAGATGCTGTAATAACCGTGTGTTAAGTTGCGATATAGTTTTTGATGTTCCGTAAGTAGTCTACATAATGCTTTTGCCTTTTCACATGATTCGTTGAAGTTAAAAGGAAAAAAAACATGGCTATTTTTGGTACAACTCAAGACGATCTGCTCAATGGCACCACCAACAACGATCGCATTTTTGGGCTAGCTGGTGACGATGTGATTATCGCCCTATCTGGTGACGACCAAATCTTTGGTGGCGATGGGGCTGACCTGATCGTTGCAGGAGATGGAAACGACAGCATTGATAGCGGGAGCGGCGACGACCAAATCTTTGGTGATGCTGGCAATGACTTTATTAATGGGGGCGATGGGGTTGATGTCATCTTCGGCGGTGACGGTGATGACGGACTCTTCGGTGGTAATGGTGCAGACCGCATCTTCGGTGATGCTGGAGATGATTTTATCGAAGGTAATGCTGGCAATGACAACCTGGTTGGTGGAGATGGGGCAGACACAATTTCTGGTAACGCCGGGAATGATCGGGTCTTTGGTGGTTTTGGAAATGACGACATCTCCGGGGATGCAGGTAACGACCAACTCAACGGAGATGGTGGGGATGATCTTGTCCAGGGTGGAGCTGGCAATGACATAGTATTTGGTGGTACAGGTTTTGGAAATGATACCCTTATTGGTGGAAATGACGCAGACACATTGCTTGGTGGAGCTGGCAATGACTCTCTAGACGGTGGTAATGGGAAGGATCGGCTAACTGGCGTGGAAACTGTTGCCCCAGGATTTGAATTCGTTCTTGACGTTGATACCTTAACTGGCGGCGCTAATAGCGATACCTTCGTCCTGGGAACAAACACTCAGCTTTTCTATGATAATGGCGGAAATAGTGATTACGCCCTCATTACTGATTTCAATATCAACGAGGATGTGATCGAACTACCATTATTTACCCTGTCCAATACTGCAGCTGAAATCGGTGATGCGGGACAATCCATTTTTGACACCCAATTCATTCCTGGGGGTTTGGGTAACTTAACCTCTATCACTGGAGCAATATCTGATCCAAACGATGTTGACATCTTCCAAATCACCGTGGGTAACGGGCAGGCGTTTTCTGCTACTACAGTCGGAGGCGCTGGTTTTGATACGATATTGTTCGTGTTCGACCAGAATGGTGCCCTGATCGATCAAAACGACGACTCCAATGGAACGCTTCAATCGACGCTTTCGACGCTACTAGCTCCCGGTACTTACTTTTTGGGAATCTCTAGCTTCTCTAACTTTGCATCTGGTTCACTACAAGACGGTTTCAATGGTGTTGGTAATGGTTTTGGGGACTACACGATCGCCCTAACTGGGGTTGAGACTACTCCGGCCTTAAGCTTGGGTGCTTCCCCTGTAGGTCTACCATCAGGAACAGGGATATCTTTTAACGGCGACCTAATTGCGATTGCTCAAGGAGTTTCGATTTCCGATTTTAGCAGTGGCTTTGTTTTCGTCTAGAATATCAATTCATTGACACTCCCACCGCTTGAAGGATGGGGGTAACACCCATTCGGCTATGTGAGGACGATTGTCGTTCGGGGCGCAAGACCTTGCGCCCCTACAGATCATTAAACGACGCCAAAAAGCCTGATAATTACGAATATTGACGGCTGACAGCGCCAGTCGAGCGCCTAGGGTCTGCACCATAAGGGCGGTCAATCTTTAGCGTAGGCCTTGGTCGGCACCTGTTCTGCCGATATCGCTTTGAGTTTGGATGTGAATGGCTCAGTGCGATCGCTTTTTTCTGGGGTAAATTGTCCGATGGGGCTATGATTGATAGGGGCTGGAAGTAGCTTGGTCGGTTTATTCGGTATTGGCGAAAGTAGGGAATTGATCTGAAGCGTTTCTTTCGGGTTGAGTCCTGGGAATAAACCAGAGTCGATATCAGGGGTGGCGGGGGCTGTTAAAACGCTAACTGGGGGAGACGCTACTAGATTTTCTGTCTCTGGTTGATTGTGTGGCTTTTCTTCTGCACTCACCAGCTGTAAGGGCATAGTTTTTCTCTGGTTGTGCCCATTGTTGAGTTGAGTTGGTAATGGTTTGGCGGCGGATGTTGATAATTGAGAACCTGTCCTCTCAAAACTGGTGTTTTTCTTGACTGGTGGTAAAACTGGTGTTGAATATGCGGTTAAGCTTTCGGGAAATTTGCTACAAATCATGCGTTCAAATTCCATGTTGAAATGATAACTAATCTGACCCCGCCGCTGCCAAAATAGTAAAATTTGCTGCACTGAAACTGCCTTGTAACGACCTTGATACAGAGCCTCAATTACTGCTAAATGCAGCCAATTCACAGGGTAATGTTGTAGCCAACGGTTAATTAACTCACTGGCGCTGTACCCGCTAAGGTCAAAGCTATAGTGAATTAATAAGGCAGTTGCTAAATCCGGTGAGGTTTCTGGAACTGGTGTGTACATGGGGCTATTAGCTTCAGGCAATAGGTATTAAAGTTTACATCCATCGCATATAGCCGAAGGTGCTTTTAGCTACATTGGTTTTTGCTTAACTGCTTCCTAATTGAGAGGAAGTGTTTTTTATTCTACTTGGTCAATTGCTTCTCTGGGAGACAATATACGGTGAGTTAATTGCGGGTGTTCGTTGAATGGCTACCAATGCTTGATATACCATTGCTGCTACTTCCGCACGTGTCGCTTCTCGAACTGGCACAAGCTGCTTAGTATCTGGATAATTGACAATTATTTTTTGTTGGGTGGCAGTGGCCACGGCGGATCTGGCATAGTCGGGAATAGTATTGCGGTCAGTGTAGGTGAGTAAGGCTTGGCTATCAGCGGTAGGTAGGGCTAGTCCGTTGACTAGGGAAACAATCACTTGTAGCCTTTGCACATTTTGATCGGGGCGGAAGGTGCGATCGCTAAATCCGCCGACAAAGCCGCCGCTAGCGGCAATTTTTATGGCTTTAGCCGCCCAAAAATCCTGGGGTACATCGACAAAATCTGGTGCTGAACGTGTGTTCGCCGGGTTAAAAGCAACTGCGACTAAAGCCGCGTATTGGGCGCGGGTCATCGGTTTATCTGGTTGGTAGCTACCATCAGCAAAACCACTAGTTAAGTCCATACTCACTAATGCACGAATAAATGCCTCTGCCCAGTGTCCCACAAGGTCGGTGAATCCGGGAATATCTACATCAGGATTGACGATGTAGGGTGAGGGAATCGCCTTTTCAACGCCTGTGCCTACTAAGGCCTGATAAATTAATGCTGCTACCTCAGCGCGTGTCATCTCCTTGAGTGGTTCTAGTTGTTCGGTGTCGGGGTAGTTCACCACTAACAGCTTTTGCGTGGCTACGGCTACGGCATTGTTAGCATAACTGGGAATTTGGGCGCGATCGCTGTATACACTTAACACATTTGGATTCCCTCCACTCATTTTCAACCCGTTGACTATCGATACTATCGCCTGAATCTTGGTTAAATTTTGCGCCGGTCGAAATGTTCCATCGGGAAATCCACTGATAAAACCCATATTGGCAGCACTCAAGATGGCTGATGCTGCCCAAAAGTCTGGTTTGACATCTGTAAAATTACTGTTTTTGTTTACCGTAGGTAGCTGAAAAGTTTTGGCAATTATAGCAGCATATTGGGCGCGGGTGATCGGTGCTTCTGGTCCAAATGTGCCATCGGGAAAGCCGCTAATTAAGCCTTTGTTGACCAATGCTTCGACAAAAGCCGCTGCCCAATGCCCACCCAAATCAGCGAAACTAGTGTTAACTGATACTCCACTGGGACTGTCTGCTGTAGCGGCGAGAAATTCTACTGCTCCTTTTACCTGAGTGGGATTTAACTGATTTCCGATAGAAACCAACTGCTGTGATGTGACGTTTTGTAAATCAAAATTGTTATTTCCGTGAAAAATATTATCAGCCGGGTCTTGGCTACTACCTAAATCGGGGATAGCATTACCATTGACCAACAAACCACCTTGGCTATTTTGGGTAATCAGATTATTCCGCAGTACAGGCCGGGCCTCTCGTGAAAGGGCGATCGCTGTCTGGTTTTCTGATAGTTTATTATTAGCGACTAAAGGGGCAGCAAAGTCACTAATAGCTATACCCAAAGCATTTTTTTGAAAAACATTCCGTAGGACTTCCCCTTTACTATTCCGCGCCATTACCAACCCACTGGCAATATTTTGTATAAACACATTATCGAGAATTGCCGGTTTGGCTGTGCCGGTTGTAAATACACCTTCCCGACCGCAATTGATAAAAGTATTATTAATTAACGTCGGTGCTGTGGATTCAATCCAGACACCAGTACCTTTTGGTGTGGCATTACTGACAGTTACACCCCTAAGACTGGCATCACCTAGCAATAGCACCGTGATATTTTGCCCACCAAAGCTGGGACTTTGATACGCGCCATTCCCTAAAATCACAATCCCCGCACCTTTATTGGCTTCGTTACCTACCACCATCACCCCCACCGGGATAACCAGTGGAAAAACCTCACCACTAGCGGTGTTATAAGTTCCATATCCTAGCTGAATAATTGTCGGTTTTGTAGTGGCTTTTAAGGCACGGGTGAGGCTTTTAAAGGGACTCAACCGTGAACCAGCATTAGCATCATTTCCTGTCACGGAGTTAACATAGAGCGTGGCAACGAGGGTAGAGTTTACCATTGGTCGTTGAAAGTTAATAGTTTAAATTATCACAGGCATAAATAATAACTCTAGTTGGAACCACTCAACAATGACATCAAAGGGAATGGGGACACTTCGGCAAGCTCAGTGCATCGTTGGGGACACTTCGACAAGCTCAGTGCATCGTTGGGGACACTTCGGCAAGCTCAGTGCATCGTTGGGGACACTTCGGCAAGCTCAGTGCATCGCTGGGGATTGGGGAGTTTTACCAATGACAAATGACCAATGACAAATGACAAATGACCAATGACAAATGACCAATGACAAATGACAAATGACAAATGACAAATGACCAATGACCAATGACAAATGACCAATGACCAATGACAAATGACAAATGACCAATGACCAATGACAAATGACCAATGACCAATGACAAATGACCAATGACCAATGACCAATGACCAATGACCAATGACAAATGACCAATGACAAATGACCAATGACCAATGACCAATGACCAATGACAAATGACAAATGACCAATGACAAATGACCAATGACCAATGACAAATGACCAATGACAAAAGTTTGATGTTTTTGACTAACTCTCGTACAAAGTACCATCTTTGTGAGTAAAAATGAGCTGTCCATTAGCACCAGATTTGGCAATCAAATCATTATCTGGATAATAAGCTTCATCATCAGCGGTTCTATCCCCTATTTCTAAATAAGTTACCACTGCATCTGAGTGATTCGCAAGCTGATGTCCATCAGCCTCACCAGCGGGAAAACCTACCATCATTCCAGGTGTGAGAATTTGCTCTCCTGCATTGGTAATTAGGGTAGCTTGGTTTTTGCGTACTTAGCGTGCTTAATTATCAATTAAAGTCTATAAATTTGCTTTAAAAGTAAGGCTTACAGGCGTTCATAATTTAATTTCTAGCAATATGATATAAAATACAGAAAATAATGGCTATTATCTTAGCTCTGCAAGGGTTTCAATCTGATTATTTAATAAATTCAGCACGCTAAGTACGGAAGAGCCGCATTTGTTAGCTTTTTTGGATCGGAAACATTGGATAACTGGGAGTTAATCTGAAGAATGTCTAGCAACCTATATGATCGCGATTTACAACTCTGGATTGAGCAAACGATTGGACAATTGAAAAACCGTGAATTTGAGTCACTCGATATTGAGCATCTGATTGAGGAGTTGGTTGACTTGGGTAGGTCGGAAAAGAATACTTTCAGAAGTAATCTCAAAATCTTGTTGGTGCATTTACTCAAGTTGCAGGTTCAGCATGATGTCCCCGATACAATGAAAGCGAGTTGGTACAGTTCTGTGGTGGAACATCGTCTGCGCGTTCTTGACAATTTGACAGATACACCTTCGCTCAAAAGCTTCTTGAGTGAAGCCTTGGAAAAAGCTTATCCTGATGCTCGCAAGGTGGCGATTAAGGAGGGGAAATTGGCTAAATTTGGGGTTCGTATGCCGAATGAAAGTGAGTATCCCATGATTTGTCCTTTTGCGATTGAGCAGATTTTAGATGAGGATTTCTACGGGCTATTGTAGGCGCAACGCTTGCGTCCGATGGGCTATTGGGGCGCAAGGCGTTGCATCCGATGGGCTATTATAGAATGCGATCGCCACCCCAGAGCGATTGCACTAGTTTCTCTGTTAATTCTGCACCAAACATCAAAAAGAATTGTTCGCTCTAATTCAGTGGTATCGCCATCATGGTTATCAAGCCGATGTTCAGCACCTGCGAGAAGTAGAGTTTCCCGGACTGTTGACCACATTTGGGGACTTTTTAGACCAAAGCAACTGGGCCAATGGCGAACTTACCTATGAAAGTTTGTGAAGGATAATTAACCGCCCTTCGTATCTTTGGGCGGGCAAGATGCCCCGCCCATTCCCATTACTCACCCTTAGTTGACACCGTTAATACCTGCGGTGGTGTCGCATCTGGGGGATAGAGAAAATCTACTTGTACGAAGGAGCGATCGCCTGGTTTCATATTTAATAAAATCAACGGTTCCCCTGGTTGACCCCGCTTTTGTACTAAGTGTACATACTGTGTTTGCGGTTGTCCTTGGTCATTTTTATAGCGTACCCTGACTGTTCCCCGAAAGAAGACTTGACGGGCTGGTGTAGTAAAAAACCTCAGCCCCGGTTTGACCAATTGATCTTCTTTCAATGGTGTCTGCAATGTTACACTAACACTTTGAGGATTTTGACTATTGTTGTATAACGGCAACGTCAGACTGTATTGAATTGCATAGTTGCCATGAGCGAAATATGCAGTATCAGGATAGCGCACCAGCATCTTTGCACTCTGAATTTGACTAGTTCCCAGGGTTCCACCATGCAGAGTGCTGATACCGTAAGAAAAAGCTTGACCAGGTTCGGGAATTGTCAGATACTTAGCTTGAGCATTATCTATTATTAAAGCTCTCCATTGGGAACCTTGAGCTACTCCAGCGACGCGACCATAAATCCTCCGTTTACCGTTGTCTTCTGGGGGCGTAGGAGTTTTATCTCGTGGTCTTGCCACATCACTATTATCTAGTAAACCTTGCCATTCTTCTAAAGTCGGGGCACGTTCACTACCATCAGGATTTGCCTTGGCAAACATCGCCAAACTAGCTGCATATATAGTACCATTACTTCGCAATCGCATCAAGGTAGAGCGACCATTTAGCGGTGGTGTCAGTTCCTTTACGGGAATTGGTAGATTAAATAACATTTGACTTTGCCCTGGGGGAATGATAATTTGGGCAGGAAAAATTTCTTGTCGGCGTCCCCGCAACACATCATTGACGGCGCGATCGCCAGGACCTGCAAAAAATGTCCCCAAAATATTTGCACTAATCGATGGTAACTCCATAAACGGTGCATCCGGTTGACTTAAATAAGTCGCCGCCTGCAAAATATTCACCGTCACAGTTTCGGAGGTAGGATTATGTAAAATCATCCCCAGATAAAGCGATCGCAAATCAGTAGGTGGTTCCGCCTTAGCTACGTGGTGAACAAAAACATCAAATCGACCACTAAAAGGAAAATTCAGGTGCGCCGTTGGTACTTTTTTGCCCTCAGATGGAAAGGTAGAAAGTAAAATTCCCTCTTGCAAAACTAATTCTGGACTATTGCTATTAAACACTGGGATTGTATCCAATTTCCCTGGTAAAGGGCGCACTACTTGTGGTAGTACGACTTCTTCCGGCGGTGGTGTAGGCACAGTTGCTTGGGCGAGGGTCAAATTTAGTAATAATGGCAACATAAAACTGGCTATTCTGTTCAGGATACAGACGCCAACAAATTTATGGAAGTGCCAGTTTGTAAATAATTAATAAGAAATCTGCTAAAATTCCTCCCACATTTTCTGGATTCAACACTGGAACATGGACAAAGATGCAAGGGATCGCCAATTCCGATTGGCGCAAATAGTCCAACACCGAATAATAAAGGCCTTCGCAGACGAATTTCCCGCAGTCATAGCTCACCTCAATCGCCACAGCACCCAAGACTAACTGCTCAACATCAACCCCTGTGTGCAAAATACTTTCTCCACAGATAGCAGTAACCTCCACACTTAATTGCGTCCGCTTGCTTGCCATGCCACAACATATAATGTAGTCCGGCTGGAGTTCCTTGATTTTTGCAATTACACAGTCACTGGCTAGCTGCACATCAACAGGTAAGCGGCGCAAAAAAGTTAAATCATCAGGGAGCGAGTCAAGTTTTGCAACTTCTAGTAATAAATCATCAGAGGAATTTGACTGTTGCTCGCTTAACCAAGTTTGAAAAGAAGTTAATAGAATTCTTTTCTTCATAAGAAATATTATTTAGAATAGAAACAGCCTCCATAATAAATTTACAAGGAGTGGGTCAATGCCAGTTATTGCAATCGTAGACTACGAGATGGGAAATTTGCATTCAGTCTGCAAAGGCTTGGAAAAAGCTGGAGCTACTCCAAAGATTACACATTCTGCCAAAGAATTAGAACAGGCAGATGCGGTAGTCTTACCTGGAGTAGGAGCATTTGATCCAGCAGTGCAACACCTACGGGCGCGAGGTTTAGAGCAACCAATTAAAGATACGATCGCATCTGGTAAACCCTTCTTAGGTATTTGCTTAGGGTTGCAAATTCTGTTTGAATCAAGTGCAGAAGGTATCCAACCAGGACTCGGAATTATTCGCGGAAAAGTGCGACGGTTTCGACCCGAACCAGGAATCACCATCCCCCACATGGGATGGAATCAGCTGGAAATAACTCAACCCAAAAGTATCTTATGGGAACATTTACCCGCTCAACCTTGGGTATATTTTGTCCATTCCTACTATGTTGACCCCATAGACCCCCAAATCCGCGCCGCCACAGTCACCCACGGAAATCAAACAGTCACAGCTGCGATCGCCTACGAAAATCTCACGGCAGTCCAATTCCACCCCGAAAAATCCTCTAATATAGGATTGCAAATCTTGTCTAATTTTGTTTCCCAAGTCCGCGAAAAAGTTGCCGCATAATACAATTTTGTCAATTGTCCTTTGTCCTTTGTCAGTTGTCAGTTGTCCTTTGTCAGTTGTCCTTTGTCAGTTATCAAATGACCAATGACCCTTGACCAATGACCCTTGACCAATGACCAATGACCCTTGACCCTTGACCAATAACCCATGACCATTAGAATTTACGGAAATCGGCAGCTAAAAACTTTACCAGGGAAAGCAACCAGACCTACTAGTGGGAGGGTACGCGAAGCAGTCTTTAATATTTGGCAAGGAACAATTGCAGGTTGTCGCTGGTTAGATCTATGCGCTGGTAGCGGTTCAATGGGTGCAGAAGCTTTGTGTAGAGGCGCCAGCGTCGTAGTCGGAATTGAACAATCAAGCCGAGCCACTGCCATTATTCAACAAAATTGGCAGCAGATAGCTAATGCCGAACAAGAATGGCAAGTATTACGTGGAAATGTTATCCAGCAGTTAAAAAACTTATCAGGGAAGCAATTTGAGCGAATTTACTTTGATCCACCCTACGCCAGTGGATTGTATCAGCCAGTTTTAGAAGCGATCGCTCAATATCAGCTATTAGATCCTAGCGGCGAAATAGCCGTTGAACACAGTACCCAAGATTGGACCCCTCCACAAATTCCCTCTTGGGAAATTTGTCGTCACAAAATTTATGGAAACACATCGGTAACTTTCTACAGAACTGGGGATTGGGGACTGGGGACACTTCGGCAAGCTCAGTGCATCGCTGGGGACTGGGGAGAGAGCGAGAGAACAATAACTCCTCACTCCCAACTCCCAACTCCTAACTCCCTCAACCGCCTAGCTCATTGGGGCGCTTATATTGCTTATAAGCAGCATAAAACAAACCAGCAAGGGTAACGACAATCAGACCAAGGACAATACCTGAGAGTAAGGGTTCAACCACTGTAAATCTCCTCTTTGTAATTCTTTAATATTGCTTTACCGCTTTTGATTTTACCAAATTGGGGATGAATCCCGCGCCCTACAATGTTTTTTACGGGGAGTAGTCATGATAAAATAGTTGTCTGTTCTTACACAGAAAGTCAAGAACTTTTAAGCTATGTGTAGGAATTGAAACCTTCTTAGCACACCCCGACCTTAACAGCAACCCTTTTGGATAACCAGATTACCAAACCTGAAAATCTGATTCAGCGGCTCGCCTTGTTGACTCTGGCGATACTGTTAGCAGTCCCTTTGGGCATTTTTGGTGTTCAGATGGTTCAAGCCTCCGATCCTTACGTCAAGAATGTTTTATCCCTGACAGGAAACTCAATTCAAGGACATGCTATCTTTGAAATTAATTGTGCTGGTTGTCATGGCACTCTAGCAGATGGGCGAGTAGGTCCGAGTTTACAAGCCGTCTCCAAGCGCAAGTCCGAGTATGGACTCATTCGCCAAGTTATTAGTGGCGAAACGCCGCCAATGCCAAAATTTCAGCCTAGCGCCCAAGAAATGGCTGACCTTTTGAGCTATTTAGAGTCATTGTAAATAGTCATCCTCAACTGCCTACACCAGGATACATCAAAAACTCCACCCGCAAGGGGATGGATAAACCGCCGACTTCCAATAAACTGACTGTCTACAGCTAAATCCAATTACCTACAAGAATGAACCCAGCCCAGTAAGCAGGGTGGGTATATACTCCTCCAGAGGAAATTAGTGTTTGCTGCGCTACAGCTAAAGCCTGGGCTTTACTCACTCCAGGAAGGCGCCAAAGTTCGTAAAATTTACTTACTAATTTAACGGTAGAAGCATCATTAATTGACCACAGAGAAGCCAAGGCGCTTCTCACTCCCGCTTGAACTGCGACTCCAGCCAGTCCCAGGTCATCGCCAATCGCAGTTTCACAAGCAGTAAGTGTCAGTAAATCTATTGTTGGGGCACCTTGAGGTATACTACTAATCATGCTATATAATTGACTCATAGTCAGCTTGTCATTATCACCTGTTACCAAGAAACTATCTTCGGCAATGTTGCCAAACTCACCATGAGTCGCAATATGAATAACCGAGTAAACAGTCTGGCTGAGTTCATTTTGCAACCTATCGTGCGTAAAATTCTCATCCAATAACTGCTTGCTATTCGGAATTTGCCTCTGAACTTGATATATTTCGGTAGCTACGTTAGTCAAAGCCGGATACCTGCGACTATCAACTATAGCCTCTTTGGTTAACCCCACAGCTAGGACTCGTAGATTTTTCGGGTGTACTGTTTGAGGACTGCTCATGCTAAGATTAGGAGTCATGGTAATAGCATACTTTTCCACCAGGAATTTCTCTCCGTCATGCAGCGCCGCCATTGGTACACTACGGAGGATTCCATCTTGGATGAAAACCAGAGTTTTGATCTGCAATAATTCTAAGTCCTTAACAAAAGGAAGAATAATCCAGTCATATAGCTTCTGTGCTTGTTTGGGGCTATAAATAATATCACCATAATTCTCTAGTCCTTGACGAAACCCATTGATTGCTTGTTGCAGATTTTTGCTATCAATGTTTATCCAAGTAAACTTCTTTTGACCATTAGGAAACCTAACTATAATTGCAGTATGGTCTGCCAAAATTATGGAATTAATTACAGCAGTATCTGTACCCAGACTAACCAAATCTAGATGATTTTGATGCATTTTCGTTAACGATGCTGTGTTAACAAAATTATTTCGCATTTCCGCCAAATGTAGAGCATCAATATTCGCCAGGGTTGAACTAAGACTAATATTGTGATTATTTGAATTACTTTGACCGATACCAGGTTTTAATAAACTTAATTTTATGTCGATTAACTGGCGGTATATAATCTCCAGGTTTTCCATCCAATCCAACTGTAAATTTATATTTACAAAATTTCCCCGTTGATTTTCTAAATTTTCCGACGCTAGCTCATAATATTTTATCGCCTTAAATATCTGATTTTTGGCTTTAAAAATCCGCCCAGCTTGCCATTGCCATAAATATAAACTATCTTTCGCGCTCACATCTAGTTCAGCAGCTAATTGAGCTTTTTGAGTTAAGTACAAAGCTAGCTGATAATCCAGCCGACACTCATAAATATGACCCAGATTTCCCCAAGCAAAAGATAAGGCGCGATAATCACGTAACCGCCTAGCAATTGAAACTGCTTGATTGAGTAAATCTAACGCTTTTGACTCTCCTTGCGGTTGCGGACATTTAACTAAGGGCGAAATTGCATCCACAGGGCGAGATTTTACAAAATTAGCTAATTCTATTGGTGTATAGACTTTAGAGGATGAATCTGGTAACTTTGCTAGTAGAAATAAAGCAAGGCTGCAGAGAAATATTAGTCCTAACCAACTACCAAAAATAGGTTTATGGTTTCTACTGTGCATAAGAACGCCTTAGTTAGGAATTGTCACGAAGTTTTGGGAAAACAATATCCTAATCCTATATAGGACTAATATTTGATTTGGGAAATATACGTAGGTAGGGCTATGCCTTACACATCAACGTTTTGCTTGGCATTGCCTAGCCTACAGGTACTAAGATTTTTTCATAAATCAAATATGATTACTATAATTCAATACAGTTCAGTTAGGCTCGAATGATATGCACTGTAGGGGCACGGCATCCAAAATTTTTTCTTCTAATGACAATTTTATTCGTGCCGTGCCCCTACGACAATTTTCCTTAACTGAACTGTATTGTACTATAATTGTATTTGGATTATATTTCCATCAGCGCCTTTGCCAAATATTCATACTGTGATAGCGTATTATAAATCTGTGTTGATATGCGTATCAGTAGCCGGGGTTGTTCTGTCCACGGCATCACCTGTACTTGAATTGCGAACCGATCAAACAAGTCATCGTGTACAGCCATAAAATGTCGATTGTCCCAAGTTGTGGGCATTGGCACAACAGCCATTGTCCCAATCATCTCCTTTGGACTTGGCGGTAATACTCCCAATTGTTCACAAAGTAGCTGTCTGGCTTCCAAAACTAACTGATGATTTCGCAGCATTAACTCAGGCCAACCACCAGGTAGTAATGAACCCATAAAGGCGATCGCCTCTGGTACGCACATAAATGCTGTCGGATCGTCTGTACCAGTCCAGTCAAATTCTAACTGAAAGCGTGTTTTATCAGATCTTGGTGAATTTGCACCGTGACTAATTGTCAGGGGACGAATTTCTGATTGCTTATCTGGCTGTACGTACAAAAATGCTGCTCCTTTCGGCGCACACAGCCATTTATGACAATTACCGGTGTAATAAGTCGCTCCAATTTCTCGCAAGTTGAGCGGAATCATTCCCGGAGCGTGGGCACCATCAACCAGTATATCTACGCCCCGCACTTGCAACTCCTTGACCAACTGCTCAATGGGGAAAATTAACCCTGTTTGGCTGGTAATATGGTCTAATAGTGCTAATTTAGTTCTTGGAGAAACTCCCTCAATCACCGCTTTCACTACTTCCTGTGGCGAGTTAATCGGGAAAGGAATTTTTACCACTACTACCCGCGCACCAGTGCGACTGGAAATAAAATCTAGTGCATTTCGGCAAGCATTATACTCGTGGCTAGTCGTGAGAATTTCGTCATCTGGCGAAAAGCGCAGAGAACGCAAAACTGAATTTACCCCAGTTGTGGCATTGGGAACAAACACCAAATCCTCGACATTAGCACCAACAAACGCTGCTAATTTGCTCCTGGCATTGTCTAGCAGCGGTTCCCACTCCCTGCCAAAAAAGCGTAAGGGTTCTTGCTCTAGCTGCGATCGCAGGCGCTCTTGTGCTGCCAAAACTATTTTAGGACAAGCACCATAAGACCCATGATTGAGAAATATCACAGATGGGTCAAGTCCCCATAATTTGTGATAGTCTGAAGTCTGAGGTTTGAAATCCGCACCTTCATTCTTCATCCTTCACCCTTCATCCTTTTTCAACTCCCCAGGCCGGATTCGAACCAGCGACCAATCGATTAACAGTCGATCGCTCTACCACTGAGCTACTGAGGAACGCTTACGATTTATCATCTTAAAGTAAAAGATAGGATTTGGCAAGTGGTTTCCCAAATATTTTTTTGTGGCTACTTTACTCAAAAATTTGTCCAGTCAAAATTACTCTCAAGCCTCAGCAGAGAGTTTCCATTTTTTTGTTTTTGATGCTAATATCTATGAGGAACCCATTCGCAGTTCAGCCAGACGCTGGCGAGACTTGGCATCGATGGAATTAGCTAGAAATCTACTTTTAGATTGTTTGCGTGTTTGATACTTCTGTCGCATCCGACAAACCGTCGTTTCTACTTCCCCACATAGCTGTTGTGCTGACAACCATTCAGCCCCGTAACCCTGCACCATCAGTTGCTGTGCGCGATCTGATGTGGCAACAATTACACGCGGCATTCGAGATTGTGCTATTTGGTAGCGCCAAGAAGCACAGGCTTTCTCAATATATGTGTCTGCCGTTTGTCCAAAGTCAGTGTAATAAACTGATAAAAATTCTGTAATAATTTCTTTATTGCTAGCGGCGTTATGATATTGGGCATCAAAAACTATTTGCGTCTCATAACCTTGAAACGCAGTGTAATTAGTCATCGCTTCCACAAGTTCGCCGCGTGCTGCCTCGAGTCCTGAATTATCACGGGTTTTTTTCAGGCAAGGCCAAGCGCCAATTATATTGTAGCCGTCTACGAGCAGAACGGCTTGGAGTAAGGGACGGGACATGGTTTTTAATCACAATTATCTAGAGTTAACAAAATTCATTCATAACTCTATATAGTAATTGAAGCATTGCTTGTAACACTATGTTACATATTGCCAAAATGCCAGAGAATCACAAAATATGCCTTGGGGGAGATGTATCGAGCGAAAACGCGCCTGTTTAAGGCGCGTTGGAATTCTGGGTCATCGGTCATTGGTAATTGGTAACTAGACCTATTAAGACGCTTGTTTATCGACTTCCATCAGACGTTGTTTGAGGCGCTGGGCTTCACCTTGATCGACCAGAGAGCCTTTTTCTAGCAAAAAAGCACCGTCACAGTAATTTAACTCATCTAAGCGATGAGTCACCCACAGGGCTGTAATCCCCCGGCTTTTGACAAGGCGGCGGACACCAGCCACTAAATCCAATTGACTATCTGGATCGAGTAAGGCAGTTGGCTCATCTAATAGTAAAACTTCACAACGACGAGCGATCGCACCGGCGATCGCAACGCGCTGTTTTTGTCCCCCACTCAAAGCATAAATAGGGCGTCGTTGCAAAGCCTCTAAATTCACTGCGCCTAAAGCCTCTTCTACCCTCGCTCTGACAGCAGCAATTGGCAATTTTTCTTCCACTAACCCAAAAGCCACATCAGCACCAACAGTTGGCATTACCAGTTGATGATCAGGATTCTGGAAGACAAAGCCAACAGGATGCAAAACCCCAATTTCGCCAGATTCAGGAGCTAATAGCCCAGCCAGCAGTCTGAGTAAAGTTGATTTACCACTGCCATTTGTCCCCAAAAGCATCCAAAATTCACCCCTAGGTACTTCTAGAGAGCAAGATTTGATGGCTTTCTCTCCATTAGGCCAACTAAACTGTAAATCTTTGACCGCAATCCCCACATCCGCCATTTCGACACCTTCGTTAGCAAACTGCAAAACATCAACTGTTAACTGTCAACCGTCAAAAGTCAACCGTCAACAGTTGCGTTTTTTATTTGAAAGTCCCTTACTCAGCCACTGTTAGGCTGACAAAACCAGGTGGTCTACCACTACTAGTACTGACACCATCTTTCTCAATAATCTGCACTCCAGAAATTTCACTAGCACGAACGGCAATTTTTTTCTCGGTTTTGCCCTCGCACTTGAGTTCCACTACCTCAGGATTACCAGAGCGTATCGCTGCCAAAATTAGCTGATAGACAGCCTCAGCATCCTCTGCTGACTTACGTTGTACGGATATGGGGAAAGCAGTGTTTCTGATGCTTAAGTCAATAGTAAACATTTAGCACTAATCACATTTAACTGTAGCACTCATTCTAACGTTAGCGATGGGGACTGGGGGATTGGGGACTGGGGATTGGGGATTGGGGATTGGGGATTGGGGATTGGGGATTGGGGATTGGGGATTGGGGATTGGATTAATTTACTCATTACTCATTACTCATTACTCATTACTCCTTACTCCTTACTCCTTACTCCTTACTCCTTACTCCTTACTCCTTACTCCTTACTATTGGGGATTCGGGACTGGGGATTGGGAGGGGGAGAAAAATCCCTCATGCCCTTGAGTATATAAATATTAAATTTTATTAAAAAAACTATAGAAAAATTAGCAATTTGGACGTACTATGATTAAAGTCGGTAAAAAATTGTAAACTAGATTGACAACCTAGTTCACTTTCTGTTTATGGAGAGCTAAATAATAGCAGTCTATAATACAGAGGGTAAAACCTGTACTTATAAACATTTGGAGATTTGCTGTAATGACCATCGCAGTTGGACGCGCCCCCAATAGAGGGTGGTTTGACGTTCTTGACGACTGGTTGAAGCGCGATCGCTTCGTATTCGTAGGTTGGTCAGGGATATTATTATTCCCCTGCGCCTACCTAGCACTAGGCGGTTGGCTCACCGGTACAACCTTCGTCACCTCTTGGTACACCCACGGTTTAGCCTCCTCCTACTTAGAAGGCTGTAACTTTATTACCGTTGCCGTATCAACTCCCGCAGACAGTTTGGGACATTCCCTATTGCTGTTGTGGGGACCTGAAGCTCAAGGAGACTTGACTCGCTGGTTCCAGTTGGGCGGATTATGGCCATTTGTTGCCCTCCACGGAGCTTTTGGTTTAATTGGCTTCATGTTGCGCCAATTTGAAATTGCCCGGCTAGTAGGTATCCGTCCTTACAACGCCTTGGCTTTTTCAGCCCCCATCGCGGTATTCGTCAGCGTCTTCTTAATGTACCCCTTGGGACAATCCAGCTGGTTCTTTGCACCCAGCTTTGGTGTAGCGGGAATTTTCCGTTTCATCTTGTTTGTCCAAGGTTTCCATAACTTCACCCTCAACCCCTTCCACATGATGGGTGTAGCAGGTGTGTTAGGTGGTGCTTTGTTGTGCGCGATTCACGGTGCAACCGTAGAAAACACCCTGTTTGAAGATGGCGAATCTTCAAACACTTTCCGAGGCTTCAATCCTACCCAAGCCGAAGAAACCTACTCAATGGTGACTGCAAACCGTTTCTGGTCACAGATTTTCGGGATTGCATTCTCTAACAAACGCTGGTTACACTTCTTTATGTTGTTTGTACCAGTCACAGGCTTGTGGATGGCTGCAGTCGGGATTGTCGGCTTGGCATTGAACCTACGGGCTTATGACTTCGTGTCCCAAGAATTGCGGGCAGCAGAAGACCCGGAATTTGAAACATTCTATACCAAGAACATTTTGCTGAATGAGGGTATCCGTGCTTGGATGGCACCTCAAGATCAGCCCCACGAACAATTTGTATTCCCTGAAGAAGTACTACCTCGCGGTAATGCTCTCTAATTAAACATGATGAATGATGTATATAAGCATCATTCATCATTCAAAATTAATGATACATAACCCACAATCGTCCTCACATGGGCGATAAATCTGTAGGGGCGCAAGGCTTTGCGCCCCTACAATCGTCTCACATGGGCGATAAAATTAAGAACCGACAATCGTCCTCACATGGGCGATAAATCTGTAGGGGCGCAAGGCCTTGCGCCCCTACAATCGTCTCACATGGGCGATAAAATTAAGAACCGACAATCGTCCTCACATGGGCGATAAATCTGTAGGGGCGCAAGGCCTTGCGCCCCTACAATCGTCTCACATGGGCGATAAAATCGGTCTCCCTGTTCGCGACTCTGTATCCTTTAGTTAAATTTATAAATTTATAAATTTATAAATTTATTTATGTGCTATATTCATTTAAGGTGAATAACCCAGAGCAAAATGCTCTGCCTTTTTGAAACTAAGTCCACTTAGGCAATAAGGAGGTGATGCCCATGATAGAAAGTAGTAAACGCATGGGTCGTCAGGTTGTAGTTAGCCGGCTGTGTGCCGGGGCTGTTCTCTAAAAGTTAGCCTTAGTCATCTTGAGATGCTAAGTTAGCTCAAGTATCTAGGCAAGCTCGGAGTTCCTTCCGGCAGTCTGGTTACAACCTGAAGACCCAACTAGACCGCCCTGACTTAGATCAACTGATCTAAATCAGGGCGGATAGTTATTTATGAGGAATTTTTGATTGATCAATGGTGACTGTGGGCAACTGAGATGGCGATCGCGTTAAAGTTTTTTTAGAGATAATTGTAGACAACGGAACTAGTAGTCTGTCAATTTTGTTTTGAGGGATTTTTGGTAGTGTGAGCGTCTCGCTCACGCGGGCAAGATGCCCGCACTACAGTCCATCATTTTTATGTTGACAGAGTACTAGGGAACAAGACTCAACACCCAACAGTCAAGAATCAAAAGTCAACTATCGCAATAGGATTTTTGAATATGGTGCAGCTACTAACGGAGGCGGAAATTCAAGAACGGGCGAAAAGTCTGTCAGATTGGACTGTTGACGGTTCTGCAATTACTATTACACGCACCTTTAAGGATTTTATCCAGGCTATTGAGTTTGTGAATAAACTTGTAGAACCAGCGGAATTAGCAGGACATCATCCAGACATTGAAATTTCTTACAACAAAGTTAAAATTACATTGACAACCCATGATGCAGGTGGTTTGACCAAGAATGACTTTGATGTAGCAGCAACTATTTCCCAAATACATTAGTCATCATCAAATAGGACTAAGAGTATTATTTTATTCAAATATAGCGACCAGGTTTGATTTTGGAAAAAATCTCAGTAAGTATATGTAGGCATTGCCCATCTTCCGTATTTTTTCAAAAATCAAATAGGAATCCTATATAACTAAATATATGTGTGACAGTTAATAAACTGCTCAGTCACATAAAATGTTGCCAAATGTCTGATATGTTGTATAATGATGTGCTATGAAGATGTGTTTTTGCCCAAGATAATTAGATGAATTTTCAACAACAAGTTAATCAGTTATTAGCTGGGCAAAAACTAAAATTGTAGTAGTAGCAATTATGCCTGATTAGATAAAATGAGAAATAGATAGCCCATTTTTGAGAATTAGGTGCAACGAACACAATTATCTATACAAGGTGTGAGGAGAAAATCAAAGATGTCTAATATATTGTGGAAATCCCTGGTAGTAAGCAATGCAGTTTTGGGAGCAACGTTGTTAGTTTCGGCAGCAGCGATCGCAGCTCCAACTACCACCGCAGAAGTAGCCCCCTCTGTAGAACCAGCCAGTGCGGAAGTAGCCCAGAAGCCAGCAGAAATATTGGCTCAAGCTAGCCCAACCAGCGATGAGTCGAAAGTTTTAGAGCAAGTTACCCGCTACAGCAAAGAAGGTAGCAATACCCAGGCGCAAGTAACATCAGTTTCGCAGTTTTCCGACGTACAGCCCACCGACTGGGCATTCCAAGCCTTGCAGTCCTTGGTTGAGCGCTATGGTTGTATAGCAGGTTATCCCAATAGTACATATCGCGGAAACCGTGCTTTGACCCGTTATGAATTTGCTGCTGGTTTAAATGCCTGTTTAGATCGGGTTAACGAATTGATTGCCACAGCCACAGCTGACTTGGTAACAAAACAAGATTTAACAACTTTACAGCGTTTACAAGAAGAATTTTCCGCAGAACTAGCAACCTTACGCGGTCGTGTAGATTCTTTAGAAGCACGTACTGCTGAATTGGAAGCAAATCAGTTTTCAACTACAACCAAACTAGCTGGTGAAGCGATTTTCGCGGTAACTGATGCTTTCGGTGGCAAAACTGATAGTGCTAACAATACGGTCTTCCAAAACAGAGTACGGTTAAGCTTAAACACCAGCTTCACCGGTAAAGACATTTTGACCACCCGTCTGTCATCTGGTAATGCGACAGGCTTTGCATTGAGAAACAACGCCAATGGCCCTATTACTACTGCAGAAGGTACACAAACGTTTCAAGTAGGTAGCACTGGTAATAACAATGTCACACTAGACCGCTTGACCTATGAAGCTCCCATCGGACCTGCTCAAGTTTATATCGCGGCTACTGGTGGGCAACATAGCCATTATGCTGCTGTTAACAACCCTTACTTCTTTGACAAAACCGACGGTGGTAACGGGGCTTTGTCTACCTTTGCTTCTGAAAACCCCATCTACCGGATTGGCGGTGGCGCTGGTATAGGCGTCAGCATACCTTTTAGTCCAAAAATTGGCCTTGGTATATTGAAGCCAAGTTCTATCACAGTGGGTTACTTGGCATCTAATGCTAATAATCCTACAAATACAGATATTAAGGGTAATGGTTTGACCAATGGTAGCTATGCTGCTCTAGGACAGTTGAACGTAGCTGTTGGTGATCGCGTGGCTTTAGCTGCCACCTACACTCACGGTTATCATACTGCTGGTAGTAGTTTGTTTGATGGCGGTATTGGTATAAATAATGTTGCCGGATCTGGAATTGTAGGTACAGGTTCCGTCAACACTCTAAGTGCAACAAAAGCATCTTCCAGTAATTCCTACGGTATTTCGGCAGCATTCAGACCGAGCGACAAACTGTCAATTAGTGGCTTTGTTTCTTACCATAGTGTCTTAGGCGAAGGTCCTGGCTCTATCGGTAAGTATCAAGCTTGGAGCTATGGTGCTGGGGTAGCTTTACCTGACTTCGGTAAGAAGGGTAACGTATTGGGTATTTTCGCTGGCGCTCAACCCTATGCACTTAACCGATTCGGTGGCGATACTAAAGTACCTTACCAGATTGAAGGCTTCTACAAGTATCGCTTGTCTGATAACATCTCAGTCACCCCTGGTGTTATCTGGTTGACAGCTCCTGGTCAGAGCAACAATACAGACAATGCGATTATTGGTACTCTGAGAACAACATTCACCTTCTAGAACTTTTCAGTGAACAGTTAACGGTTGACTGTTCAGTGTGAAAATTTGTCGGAACATTTGGGAAAATCTTGATCCCCGCCATTTGGTGGGGATTTTTATTTTTGGTGTTGATAACTAACAAACCCCACCGGAGAACCGGAGTATACTAGAAAAAGTTAGGACTAATTTAGGGTAGCCTGTGGAACTATCGTGTAAATCAGAATATGCAATTCTTGCATTATTAGAGATGGCCACTAATTACCAAAGTGGCGAACCCCAGCAAATTCGACAAATTGCAGCACAGCAAAATATCCCCGACCGCTATTTAGAGCAGCTACTGGCGACTTTGAGGCGTGGGGGTATAATCAAGAGTCAACGGGGGTCTAAAGGTGGCTATCTGTTGGCGCGAGAACCTAGGAAAATTACAATTTTAGAGATATTAGAATGCTTGGAAGGGTTAGATGTGCGGCCGTCCGCTCAGGAGGTCAATTCTAGAACAGTAGACAGTTCTGTGATAGAAGAGATTTGGCAAGAAGCATGTCAGGCTGCAAATTCAGTATTGCAAAAATACACTCTTCAGGAACTTTGTGAAAAAAGAGATTCCCTGCGACAGGTCGATATTATGTACTACATTTAGTCCAAGGTCCAGTTATATAGCGTTTCTCGCCCTAGTGAGGTACATCGGTAAGGGCACGGCAGTGCCGTGCCCCTACATCGCGTGATACAATTTTGTACCTCATCTGAATAGGAAGTGCTATATCTCAGCAGTAAAGTGACTAAGCTTTACCCTTACCGGGTATTCCTGTAAAATTGATAGATGAAGTGATTACTGTCACAGTTGACACTCTCAGGTCTAAAGACACTGAGATTCTACAGACAGAGTAAAACTCTCGCTACGACCGTCAAACGCCGTCTACCTAGTCACTCTAAGTCAAGCTTAGGTTTCTAGCTACTTTTATTTTTTCCAATGCTTTGGTGAATCCATCACTAAGCCAAGACGCGGTACGCTCCGCAACAAGCCTTTATTTGCTCTTTCCTGTCATACTGCGCCAGGACTTAAACCTAACCGTTGTTTCATAGGAGCCGGGATTTCTCCGATACTAGGATGCTTCAACACGTAGATGTTTTTTGTTCTTACTCACGCTCTAATTTTAACACAAATACCACTGCGACTAAAGTCGCTCGTGCCGCTTCCCTCTCAGCACTGAAGTGTCTGAGTTTCCCGCATCCCGCGAGGTTCTATGAAGAAGCGAAGCTAGTCGCTAGCGTCAGCTAACTATCAATCGGATCAATGGTGAATTCTAATCATTACGAAACCCTACAAGTTAGTCAAAATGCTACTCAAGCGGAGATTAAGCAAGCTTATCGCCGCTTGGTAAAATTATTTCATCCTGACAGTAATCACCAAACAGCAGACAAAGAGCAGATTATCCACATCAATGCAGCGTATGAAGTTTTAGGCGACACTCAAAGTCGCCTTAATTATGACCAAAAACTGCGTGATAGCTCCCAAAAATTCCAGAGCGATCGCCAACAGCGTACCGCATCTGCTCAACAGCATTACCAAGCGACACGGAAAAGGGGAAGAGATGTTGATGAGCAAGTCGAAGAATGGCTACGTCTAATTTATCAACCAGTCAATCACTTGCTTTGTCGCATTCTCAATTCCCTAGAGGAGCAAATCGACACACTAGCCGCTGATCCCTTTGATGATGAATTATTAGACGAATTTCAAGAATATTTACAATCCTGTCGCCTTGACCTCAAGCAAGCCCAAATTACTTTTCGTTCTCTACCGAATCCACCTAGTCTAGCAAGAGCGGCGGCTCACCTTTACTATAGCCTCAATCAAGTAGCCGATGGACTGGAAGAATTAGCATATTTCCCCTTGAGCTACGATGAGCGTTATTTGCACACAGGTCAAGAATTATTCCGCATCGCTACGAGATTGCACTGTGAAGCCCAAGCATCTGTTACATAGTTAAGGGTCAAGGGTCAAGGGTCAAGGGTCAAGGGTCAAGGGTCAAGGGTCAAGGGTGAATCTTTGGACTTTGGACTTTGGACTTTGGACTTTGGACTTTGGACTTTGGACTTTGGACTTTGGACTTTGGACTTTGGACTTTGGACTTTGGACTTTGGACTTTGGACTTTGGACTTTGGATTTTGGATTTTGGACTCTACGAAGTAGCAGAAATTAGTTTATGCTGGAAATAGTATAAAGTTAAGAAATTTTAAATTCTGCTCCCAAAATACTCATGCAATGCATTATTAATCGCCGTGCTAAGTTTTCGGCAAATCATCGCTATTTGTTACCAGAACTGAGTGCATCTGAGAACCTTGAGAAATTTGGTCCTACCTCAAAATTCCCAGGACTTGGGCATAATTACGTCTTATTTATCTCCCTTGCTGGGGAATTAGATGAATATGGTATGGTACTGAACTTGTCAGACGTGAAACACGTAATCAAGCAAGAAGTGACAAGCCAACTAGATTTTTCTTATCTCAACGATGTGTGGGCAGAATTTAAACAAACTCTACCCTCCACTGAGAATGTAGCAAAGGTAATCTGGCAAAGGCTAGCGCCCCATTTACCTCTAGTTCGTGTCCAGTTGCTTGAACATTCTCAACTTTGGGCAGATTATATGGGAGAAGGGATGGAAGCCTATCTTACCATTAGCACTCACTTTAGTGCCGCCCATCGGCTGGCTCCTAACCTCAGTCCAGAGGTTTACGGTAAGTGTACCCGTACCCACGGACACAACTACCATCTAGAAGTCACCGTGAAAGGTAAAATCGACCCACGGACGGGTATGATTGTAGATTTAGGCGCTTTGAATCGAATCGTAGAAAATTTTGTAGTGGAGCCATTGGATCACAACTGTTTAAACGAAGATATTCCTTACTTTGCTCAAATTGTGCCTACGACTGAAAATATCTCACTTTACATTTATAATTTGCTCAAATCACCCATCCAAGAATTGGGCGCGGAACTGTACAAAGTGAAGTTGTTTGAAAGTGCTGAACTTTGGGTAGACTGCATGGGAGAAGGAACGGAAGCTTATTTCAGCGTCAGTACTCACTTTAGCGCCGCCCATCGCCTGGCTGACCCTAACCTCAGTAACGAAAAAAATAGCGAGATTTACGGTAAGTGTGCGCGTCCTCACGGTCACGGACACAACTATCATCTAGAAGTCACCGTGAAAGGGGAGATTGATCCACGCACCGGTATGATTGTCGATTTAGGTGGTTTGCATCAGGCGATTAAAGATTATGTGGTAGAACCATTCGACCACAGTTTTTTAAACAAAGACATTCCTTACTTTGGTGAAGTCGTACCCACTGCTGAGAATATCGCACTTTACATTAGTAATTTATTGCGATCGCCTATTCAGGAATTGGGTGGCAAACTTTACAAGGTGAAATTGATTGAGAGTCCGAATAATTCTTGTGAAATCTATTGTTCTGAGTCGGAATCTAGCTCAGTTTCTCTAGCGAGTCAGCCTGTGTTGACAAGAGTTTAGAGATTTTTATCGCTATAGTAGGGTGCTAGGGCGTGTTTTCAAACTATTTGTTTAGCCTGATAAATTTTTAGATACCCCTAAATCCACACGATATGATACCAGCTGTAGGGGCACGGCATTGCCGTGCCCCTACTCGCTCCTACATGTGTCAGCGTTTTAGTGGTATTGCATAAGACTTTGAAATCGCGGGACTAGGGATTTGAGAAGTTTGTGATTCTCGACAGATTTTTGGCATCCCTAGCACCCTATATGACAATACAGTTCAGTTAAGGAAAATTGTCGTAGGGGCACGGCACGAATAAAATTGTCGTTAGAAGAAAAAATTGTGGATGCCGTGCCCCTACAGTGTATATCATTCGAGGCTAACTCAACTGTATTGCCCTATATGACTGTGACACCTGCGTAATATCAAATCCGGGTGATTGCATATGGTATTTGTAGGGGCACAGTAGGGGCACAGCACTGCTGTGCCCTTACAGTTTGTGTGACCGTAACCGGATTTGATATAATTCCTGAATTCTAATATCTGCGTCTATCTAAAGCCACAACGCCGTTAAAAAAGTTTACTTACTAAACATTTAAATCCGGGTAGCACAGGACTTGTTAACTCATCTTGCTCAAATAAAGTAGCTGCTAACTTTAAGGTAGCCTGTTCGCGGCGATAAACTTCCAGTTTTTTTTGAGTGCGATCGCAAATCCAATATTCTAGAACTCCCTGGACTGAATAAAGTTTTAGCTTCGTTTCCTTGTCCCGTTTTTCATTTTTTTCGCCGGGAGAAAGAACTTCTATGATTAACTCTGGTGCGCCTGTTAGGTGTCCGGCTTCGTCTAGGAGGCGTTCCAAGCGTTCATTACTTGCCCATACCACATCAGGAATCACATTGTCAGCATCTGAGAAAATAATTCCTGGTGCTACTGCTGGTTTACCCAGTCCAGTTTCCTCTGACCAATTCTTCAGAACTGTAACAATGTTGGTGCATGTCGTCTGATGCTCCCAATGTGGTGATCTGGTCACAAATAACTCTCCATCAATAATTTCATAGCGATTTCTGCGATCGCCTGCAAATAGCTCTAGGTCAGCAGTCGTCCAACGCACTGGAGTTGTTTGCATAGAAACCCCCTAGCATTTTTCCCATTAATTATATTTTATATTGCCTCTTCTTAAAAATACCGTCGCCTGGCTAAACGTCGCAAATAACGATAAATCAACCACGCTACAACTGCGAAAACTAGATTAAATAGGCATCGACTAAGTATATACCACAAAATATCAGGATAAAAAAGCTGCGACCCCCTTAAGGGGCTAAGTTTTTTGAATAAGAGAAATAAGCCAAAAATCGCATTTCCACCTAGTATCAGGGCAAACAGTATTAAACCTCTTTGCCAATAACGTTGCTGGGGTGTGTAGCCTGATATCAAGGTAATTGGGGGTTTGCCTTGCACTCTTCGCAGTAATTGTTCCAGTCGCCAAAACATCCACAACAGGAAGGGAAAGAAACCATAACCGAGGAAACTTAGTGGTACTGAATAACGCCAGGTGCTAGATAGGACATTCACTAGAGCATGACAGAAGACAGAATTTAGCCATGCTGTGGGAATCAACTTCCGGTTTTGGCGTAACCGAATGTTAGCACAGATATATATTGCTAGGGCATACCCCCAAGGGGCAGAAAACATAGCATGGACTGGCGTACCGATACTACGCTCAAAAATTGATGCTATACCGTTAACTAGGTAATTCCAGTTCTCTTGGGCGGTGAATCCCAAGGCCACGGCGATGGTAAAGAGAAAAACGGTACTAGGGCGTAATTGATACCTGCGCTGCAGATACCAAGTTGGGACAATAACCGCTAGCAACTTGCAGCCTTCTTCAATTGGACCGATTTCTACCAGTTGTCTCAAGGCTATACCAGGGAGGAATCGCTGTAACCGTTGCCAATCTACAACGCTATTGGCTACAGTTTCAAAAGCCCATTCTAGATTGAGGGCGATGTAACCAGATATGCCTCCTAGAATGAAGAACAACAGCAAGCGAAATAATGATGGAGCTGTTGTAACGCGAGAATAGTAGTAGCTAAGAAGCACCAAGGGTGGTACAATTGACCACAAAATTACAGAGTAATTAGCCACGCACTTGAGCAATTACAGTCCGATGACGGGGACTATTGGGAGTAATGCTAGGAGTTTGGAAACCCGCCTCCACAATCGCTTGCTCAAGATCCAAGGTGAAATATTGATCTAAATATGGTTCAGTACTTTTGAGTAGGGTCAAAATATAAGGTGCCATTTTCTGGTAACTTTCCGATTTGGGATTCATATCCATAATCCCTAAATAACCACCCGGACGCAACAACCGCCGCGCTTGTGCCAAAATTTGTCTAGTTGCTGACTGGGGTAATTCATGGCAAACTAGGAAAATGGAGACTAAATCAAAAGATGCATCAGGTAGCCCACTAGATTCAGCAGCCGCATGAACCCAATTGATTTTAGCTTGACGTTGTTGTGAGCGATAGTTGGCAACCGCTAAGAAGTAGGGAGATAAATCTAACCCGGTCATTTTAGCTTGGGGATAAAGTTCTTGTAGCGCAAAGGTACTTAAACCCACACTGCATCCCAAATCTAAAATATCTTGTGGTTGCTTAGAGATTTGGTTTTTGAGGATAACGTGGTAACTTTGGCGCAGTCTAGAATCACCTTCAGCCTGGAAACCTTGCCAAATCTTAGCGTGGACAGCATAAGCAGCAGATTCCACCTCAAAAGCCGCTTGCCAACTGAGATTACCGGTTTGGTAGGCGTGAAATGAGGTAAGGTAATAGTCTGGGTAGGAAAGCTGAGGATTTTCTACTTTGTCTAAATCGGTTGTCCAATCACGAGCCTGTAGTTTCTTTACTTCTTGTATCCAAAACACACCAATCTTTTCGGCGCGTTTAATCATCATTTGTCTAGCTTGATGCTTGGCTAGGTTAGCTAAAGGCTTAATTGCCAGTAGACCATTTACCAAACGGGAAGCTAAACCAGGAGCAGAGTTTACAGTAGTAGTCATAAATTAATTCGCGTTTAACAGCCTCTTTCACTTATACAAGAAAGTGGGCTTTGAGCAAAGAGTTGTTTCCAGGTGATCTTCGATGCATTTCCATTGCTCTTGGATGCAAATACAAAACCGTAGTTCATCTAAATTGAATCCCCAGCGGGCACAATCAAAGCTTAATCGTCACCCCGTGAATCAATTTTGGATTTTGGATACTTCGACTTCGCTCAGTACAAGTTTTGGATTTTAGATTGACCCCATGCACGCCACTTGCTTTAAGCCGGGAAACCCGTCCACCGCAGTGGCTTATGAATGCAGGGGCTTCCCTACGGGACGCTGCGCGAACAATTAAAATTTTTTGATACTTCTCTACGAGAGGCTACGCCAACGACTTCCCTGCGGGACGCTGCGCGAACGCTCAGTACAAGTTTTGGATTTTAGATTTATTAAGCGAATAAATTCGGGGGCTTGGGACCAGTTTAGATTTTAAATTTTGAATCTTCAATTCCATTATTTAAAATCTAAAATCTAAAATTCGGTGACAAACCAAGGCGCCACTTACCATCTTTACCCACCGCATCATCAGCTGCTGATATGTCTAGCGCCATTTGTCACTCAGGCGATTTCAAAAGGCGTTAGGCTTGGCGCCATCCCTAGAGTCATCGGGTGACAAGCATAAATCTAAGGTGGTCGGGGGGAGTGACCTTTGTCGCAAGGCTTTTTGGCAGTGGGTTTTTACGAGAATTGAGCCGGCGCGATGGCGAAGCCCGCCGCAGGCATCGCGACTTAATAATCATATCGGTGAGCAGTTGGGGGAGATATTGGATCGCGAAAAAGCAGCCGGGCGTCCGGTTAAACTGGTGAGGATGAAAGTGGCGGCGCACGCGGCGCGGTTGTTATTCAGGGAATTGGGCAGGCACAAAGATGAGTGAGGAGTATTATGAATTATCACCAAGAGAAGCCGAGGTATTCGATTTGATATCAAAGGGAATGTCAATTGACGATTTTTAGTATAACTTAAGATTAAGTAGCTAAAATTTACTATAATACTGAAGAAATTCAGTCTCTTCGCCTGCTAGCTTAAATCATAATTTGATATAGCAATAGTCAAACCTCAACGGGGTTGGAGTAGTTGCTGGTCAAGTTGAGAATAAATAGGCGAAGCACACGGGGAAACTAACGTGAGTCAGGGATTTGATTACGATTTAGTGATTATAGGCGCTGGTGTAGGCGGACATGGTGCAGCCCTACACGCAGTCAGTTGTGGTCTGAAAACAGCGATTATCGAAGCGGCTGACATGGGGGGAACTTGTGTTAACCGAGGATGTATACCGTCGAAAGCGCTGTTGGCTGCTTCTGGACGTGTGCGAGAGTTACGCAATGCTCACCACCTCAAGTCGCTAGGAATTCAAGTTGGTAGCGTAGAATTTGATCGTCAGGCGATCGCCAATCATGCACACAATCTTGTCTCGAAAATTCAAGGCGACTTAACCAATAGCCTCAAACGTCTGGGAGTCGATATTATCAGGGGTTGGGGAAAACTAGCTGGTACGCAAAAGGTCAGTGTAACTGCTGATGGTAGTGAAAAAACAATCACAGCTAAAGATATTATTCTCTCCCCCGGTTCAGTGCCTTTCGTACCTCCAGGCATTGAAGTAGACGGCAAAACCGTATTTACTAGTGACCAAGGTGTAAAGTTAGAATCGCTACCAAACTGGGTGGCAATTATTGGCAGTGGTTACATCGGCTTGGAATTTTCGGATATTTACTCAGCCTTGGGCTGTGAAATCACCTTGATTGAAGCCCTAGACCTGCTAATGCCAGGATTTGACCGTGATATAGCCAAACTCGCCGAACGGGTGCTGATTACTCCCCGCGATATTGAAACCAAAGTGGGGATATACGCCAAAAAAATCATCCCTGGTTCACCAGTGGTCATTGAGTTAGCAGATTTTAAAACCAAAGAAGATGTAGAGGTGATTGAGGTCGATGCTTGTCTAGTCGCCACCGGACGTATCCCCGCCACAAAAAATCTTGGCTTGGAATCTGTCGGTGTGGAACTTGACCGCAGGAATTTTATCCCCGTCGATGACCGCCTAGCTGTGCTATCAGGTGGTGAAGTCATACCCCATCTCTGGGCTATTGGCGATGCGAATGGCAAAATGATGCTCGCCCACGCCGCTTCTGCTCAAGGCATCGTCGCCGTAGAAAATATAGTTGGGCATCAGCGCTTAATAGATTATCGTAGCATCCCAGCAGCGGCCTTTACTCACCCAGAAGTTAGCTATGTGGGCTTAACCGAAACACAAGCACAGGAATTGGGTGCAACGGAAGGATTTGAAATAGCCACAAGTAGAAGTTACTTCAAAGGAAATTCCAAAGCACTCGCAGAAAATGAAGCTGACGGGATCGCCAAGGTAGTCTATCGCAAAGACACAGGGGAAGTCTTGGGCGTCCACATTTTTGGACTCCACGCCTCAGACCTGATCCACGAAGCCTCAGCAGCGGTTGCTAACCGCCAATCAGTCCAAACTCTCGCTCATTTAGTTCACGCCCACCCGACACTTTCTGAAGTGTTGGATGAAGCCTATAAACGAGCGATCGCTTCTTAGTCCAAAGTCAAGGGTCAAGAGTCCAAAGTCAAGAGTCAAGAGTCCAAAGTCAAGAGTCCAAAGTATTTGACCCTTGACCCTTGACCCTTGACCCTTGACCCTTGACCCTTGACCCTTGACCCTTGACCCTTGACCCTTGACCCTTGACCCTTGACCCTTGACCCTTGACCCTTGACCCTTGACCCTTGACCCTTGACCCTTGACCCTTGACCCTTGACTAAATTATGCAAATCCGTCGCCGTTCACCTAACGTAACTGTTAATGTTTCTATAATTAGTTATCAGGTTGCTATGCCTGATGGTGAGCCAAACAACATTTTGGAGGAAATTGTCTGGCAAAAAGAAATAGAAGTTGACCAAATGCGCGAAAGACTACCTTTGCAAGAATTGCAGAAGCAGGTACTCTTAGCACCGCCAACCCGTGATTTTTTTGCCGCCCTGCGACAAGGTAAGACAACACCAGCGTTAATTGCCGAAGTCAAAAAAGCTTCTCCTAGTAAAGGGGTATTACGGGAAAATTTTGACCCAGTAGAAATTGCTCTTGCTTATGAACAAGGCGGCGCTAGTTGTCTTTCTGTACTTACAGATACCAAATTTTTTCAGGGTAGCTTTGATAATTTAGCTAAGGTTCGCGCTGCGGTCGATTTACCACTACTGTGTAAGGAGTTTGTCATCTCTCCTTACCAAATGTACTGGGCGCGTCTTCAGGGAGCAGATGCTGTGTTATTGATTGCGGCTATCCTCTGCGATCAAGATTTGCAATACTTCGTCAAAATTGCCAAAACTCTCAACATGACAGCTTTGATCGAAGTTCACAACCTAGAAGAACTTGACCGTGTGTTAGCCTTAGAAGGTGTATCTTTGGTAGGAATCAACAATCGGAATTTAGAAGATTTTTCTGTTGACCTGCAAACCACTTGTCAACTACTGGCGACAAGAGGTAAACAATTGCAAGAACGGAACATCTTGGTTGTCAGTGAATCAGGATTACATCATCCAGAACACCTGAATTTGGTAGCCACAGCAGGTGCATCCGCCGTACTGATTGGCGAGTCTTTGGTGACACAAGCAGATCCAGCCTTGGCGATCGCCCAAATATTCCCTGGGCGTTTGTAAGCAAGTCTTCCCAGGCTTGACAAAAGCAGGGCAATAGGCAGTGCAAAGCATCGCCAAGTTCTTTGCTAAATCTTCATAACCTACACCTTTAACCCTACCTGCAATAACTTGTTGTCTATGTAACAATTTAGTTAGCAACAATTCAACTGTAACTCAATCAAAATCCCTAAATTGAAATATCATACCAACTTCATGGAGCAAATTCCTCTGCCTTCACCGATCCACTACGAACTGATACTGCAACTCTTAGAAAGACAAACCATGTCAGCAGTAAATAAAAACCCGGATTTACGGCATCAGGTGAATCAGCTAATTATTACTCTCCGTAAAGCTGCTGTCCAGCAAAAGCAGTTAGAAGAAATTTGTCAGTTTTCCTCTATGGCTGTTGATCACCGTTGGTCAATCAACCATCATCGTGCGGAAAAGGTTGTCACCCCCGATTGATTCAGACCATTCCACCTGATATCTCAACTTCGACACTCCAGTTTTGGCTTGTCTACCATTCTTATGTAGGTATATTCCTCAACCGTCAGCACCAAAAGAGACAATAGGCAACTAAACCTAACTGGGTAAAGTTGCTTTGATTGTCTTATTCTACAGATAACCCTACTCCTAAAATAGGTAATATTTATACCATCTGTTTAACCATTGAGAACAAATTAATTTTTACAAGACCTACTCTGCGGGCACATATATCTTCCTTCTGTCATGTTGGTCAAGGGTCAAGGGTCAAGGGTCTTGGTTTTTGGACTTTTGACTCTTGACAAGCTCCCTTATAAGATAAATTTTGATAATTTATTGTGGCTGTATCCGAATTTGTGAGATTGTAGATAACTTAGAGAAACTGGATCAGAAATGTCAACTACCCACACTGACTGAATACAGTACAGTGTGGGCTTGAAAGAATCAGCTTTCAAAGCAAAAGATGACTAGCCCAGTAGCTCTTACCTGATACGTACCTCCGAGCGTTTCCCTAACTCGGAATAACTACAAACTACCTGATTAGTAGTGCTTGCAGAAAGGACATTTTGGTAATAGTGGGCTAAGGGACTTACAACTTACACGAGAGGATTATCTCCATGATTCGTGTGACAGTGTTAGATAAAAACGGTAAACCCATGATGCCAACAAAAGCCAGTAGAGCTAGACGTTGGCTAAAGGAGGGGAAGGCAAAGGTTATTCATAATGACCTAAATGTTTTTGGCGTTCAGCTATTAGCAGAAGCGTCTGGTTATAATCAACAGCCTATAGCTTTAGGTTTAGACCCTGGCAAGAAATTTACTGGCATAGGAATACAAACATCCAAATTTACCTTGTTTATGGCGCATCTCGTTTTACCATTTTCAGATGTCACCAAAAAGATGGATGGTAGACGATTATTAAGACGCGCTAGACGTGGCAGAAGGATTAACCGAAAGGTTTCATTTAAACAACGTGCCCATCGTCAAAAAAGGTTTAACAACCGCAAACAGAATAAATTACCTCCCAGTATTCGTGCTAACAAGGAATTGGAATTACGAGTTACCAAAGAATTAGTAAAATTATTCCCCGTAACTCAAATCACTTATGAATACATCAAAGCGAAAGGCGACAAGGGTTTTAGTCCAGTGATGGTAGGTCAAAAAGTGATGCTGCAATGGCTATCTGAAGTCGCGCCAACCAACATACAAGAGGGATGGCAGACTTCAATACTCAGACAGCAATTAGGGTTATCCAAAGACAAGAAAGATAAGTCAAAACAAACTCCAGAAACCCATGCCCATGATGGGATTGCGTTGGCATCTAGTAACTTTATGCGGTTTGAGAAGTTTCACACTGCCAATAGTCGGGGACATCGCTGGGTGGGGGAGGTAACAATTACGCCAGCATCGTTTCGGATAATTTCAAGACCAAAGTTATTTCGTCGTCAACTTCATTTTGAAAACCCAGTTAAAGATATTCATAGCAACAGAAAGCGCAAAGGTGGAACAATTACGCCATTCGGATTACGTTCTGGTGACTTGGTGAAAGCTGAAAAGGCGGGTAAATTTTATATTGGCTGGATTGGTGGCTATACGCAGACTGCAAAAACTAAAAAAGTTTCTGTGTATGACCACAATTGGCACAGGTTGGGGCAATTCAGCCCATCAAAAGTGCAATTAATTAAGCGGAGTACGAGATTATGCGTTGCAGTCGAAGAGATTGTTTGATTTGTCGCTGTCCTCCTTCCTCTCTTACCTACGGTAAGAATTGGTCGCAGGACGCAACAAATCAAACCCACAATTCCTCCCGACACCGAATCATAGATTACGGTGTGGGACTCCTTGCGGGTTTAGTTGAATTTTATTTGAATTTAGGACAAACATATGGACGATAAGCTGATGCTAATGATTCCTGGCCCAACGCCGGTGCCAGAAGCTGCTTTACTGGCATTAGCCAAGCACCCAATTGGACACAGAACTAATCAATTTAGCAAAATCTTGGCTGAGGTGACAGAAAACCTCAAATGGCTGCACCAAACTCAAAGTGATGTGTTGACGCTAAATGTTAGCGGTACTGGTGCGGTGGAAGCGGGAATCATTAATTTTCTGTCTCCAGGCGATCGCATTTTGGTTGGTTCCAATGGTAAATTTGGCGAACGCTGGGTAGAAGTTGGTCAAGCCTATGGTTTAAATGTCGAAGCTGTGACTGCTGAATGGGGAAAACCCCTAGATCCGGCGCTATTTGGCGAAAAACTAGCAGCGGATACCCAAAAGCAAATCAAAGCTGTCGTCATCACCCACAGCGAAACCTCAACTGGTGTATTGAATGACTTGGAAGCCATCAATCGCCACGTCAAAGCCCACGGTGAAGCCCTAATTATTGTTGATGCGGTAACTAGTTTAGGCGCGTTCAATTTACCAGTAGATGCTTGGGGTTTGGATGTAGTCGCCTCTGGTTCGCAAAAAGGTTATATGATCCCACCAGGATTGGGATTTGTTTCTGTCAGCCCCAAAGCTTGGGAAGCTTACAAAACTGCCAAATTACCGAAGTATTATCTGGATTTAGGGCAGTATCGCAAATCGGTAGCGAAAAATACTACCCCCTTCACTCCGCCTGTGAACTTAATCGTGGCCTTGCACACCACGTTAAGAATAATGAAAGATGAGGGTTTAGAATCAATATTTGGTAGACACCAAAGGTTGAAGAATTCTACCCGCGCTGCAATTAAAGCCTTGAATTTACCATTGTTTGCGGATGATAATTATGCCAGTCCGGCAATTACATCTGTAGCCCCAGAAGGGATTGAATCAGATAAAATTCGGTCATTGATGAACAAGCGCTTTGATATTGACCTCGCAGGCGGTCAAGACCATCTGAAAAACAAAATTTTCCGGATTGGTCACTTGGGCTTTGTGAGCGATCGCGATATTCTTAGCTGTATAGCATCCTTAGAGGTAGTTCTGTCTGAACTCGGTTACAAAAACTTCACCCCAGGCGCTGGTGTGGCTGCTGTAGCTAAAGTGTTGAGTCAGTTGTGAGTTAGCAGTTAGCAGTTAGGACACCCACACCAACTTTGCTTGGTCAATTGATTTGTTAGTAGTTGCGCTACCCTACGGGAAAGCTGCGCTAAAGCGCAACTACGAACAATTTATTTGTTGCTGTTTGAATATTTTTAACTTAAATACTTAGTTACTACATTTAAAGCCAAGATAAACCATTCCAAATCCGGGAAACGCTGACGGTGTAATCATTCTGAATTTTCACCCTTGATTTCGTTCTAGGGAAAGATTTTGAATTTTGAATTTTGAATTTTACGTAGCACTACTAGATTTTAGGTCAAGTTTTACAATACCTATGCCGTCTCTAGCCAATCATAAATTTGTTCTAACTGTTCGAGATTAATCAAACCGTATTGCCAAAGAATCATGGGTAAAGGCCCTGGATCTTGCTCTCGATGTCGCAGCGCTACAGCCAACGAAGCGGTAGAAATTGCCAAATCTTCCTGTAAAAAATGAATCAGTCTAGAATATGTTGATGGTGCCATTTGGATCTCACCTCCTAGGCCAGTGTGTATTGTCATATATTCGGTTGCCATTTCTCCGTACCCAGTAGCCAGTATTTTATCTGTCACTGTGGTATTACTGTTTGAACAGCAAAGCACAGCTTATCGGATTTTGCTCGCAGAGATTGATCTCCAAGAGTTGCTAAAAAATTTCCAGTTGAGTGATACTTGTCGAGTTAATTCTCAAGTAGCACTTTCCTAGACTTAATTGGTTGTTTTCGGTTTCAATGGGCTATTCAACACTGACATTGCAAAAAATAGCTCTTGCAATCGCCAACCTGTAAGGGTTGGGTAGGTTAACCTTTTTCTTTTTACAGCAGTGTTTTATTTAATTACACATGTAGTAACAAAGATTCCATAGCTTATAGTCCCTTATTTGCGACTATTTACACGTACGCCAAAAGGAAGATTTTTCGCCGCCAAAGTTTAAAACTCTGATTCCACTCTGGAAAAAGAAAAGCTTCCCTTAATTGGCAAGAGATTCAATAGTAGCTTAATAATTCGATATCTTAGCATACCACTAGATACATTTTTTACTAAAAATTATTTTGTAATATTTTCCAGAGGCTTAAAAAATAAACATTTCCAAACATTTTCTCCGGGAAGCTGCGGACTAGAGAAATTGTATTTTAACCTGATCGCCTACCTTCAAACCTAATTCCGCAGAGCGTCCAGACCGCAGTTCCAGCACTGTATCAATTAATTTATTAGGTCCATAGGTGGGACAAGGCTCACTAACACAGGGAGGGGTAGCAGCGTGAATGTACTTCACAACTCCTTTCTGGATAAAGATAATATCTAGTGGGATGAGTGTATTTTTCATCCAGAAGCTGACTGGACGGGCGTTCGGGAACTTAAATAGCATCCCCCGGTCATCCGCCAAAGATGTCCGATTCATCAGTCCAATCTCCTGCTGTTGTGGCGTCTTTGCTACTTCCAACTGAATGACTGCGTTATTGGGAAAAATGGCTTTAGCGGAAATGGGTAGTGTTTGACTTACAGGGACTGGCGCTTGAGTAGGAGAGTCTGAGGTGGTGGTGGGAGGATTGGCTGTGGTTGGTGGGGAACACCCCATCAGCAAAAAACTCAACAATATGGCAAAAAAGCTTAATTCACGAAGCATATTCAATTATCAATTTTGTAATTTAGATTTCGATTTTAGCAAAAGTTCAACGGCGACAAAGCCCACATGTTGTAGTTGTTCCTTTTTTGACTCATACATTAACTGTGTCACAGTATACTATAAAAATCCAGGTAAATTAAAAATCCCACCTCTTTGCTGATACCGAGTTGCAAATGGTAGGATGGTAGGTCTACTCCCTAACGCTAAGTAAAAATCAGGGTTTTTAGCTAGATCAGCAGAAGCCTCACACCCACTCGAATGGGTGTGAGATGAATGCGCGGGAGTGGGGAGAGATAGTGATTAATGCTTTTTGGCGTAGCCAAAACAATTAATTACTATGTCGAGCCATGACCCATATTCATTCTGGACTATTTTGATTCTCAATATATTCTTTAAGCTTTGAAATTGTTACTCCACCGCAACTGGCTACAAAATAAGATCCGTTCCAAAAGACATCTTTCCAGAAGAACTTTTCTAGATGTTCTGCATATTCTTGACGTAATTTGCGCGAAGTTACTGATTTGACGTTATTTACCAATTTACTAAGCTGTAAATCTGGGTGGTACTGAAATAGTAGGTGGACATGATCCTCTTCTCCGTTGAATTCTACTAACTTGCAATCCCACTTTTGGAGCAAGTCAACTAAAATATCCTCCAGTCGTTTTAACATTTCTAGAGTAAAGGCCTTGCGTCTATACTTTGTCGTCAAAACTAAGTGAGCCTTTAAATCACTCACTGACCGACCAATTGAAGTCAAAATCATTTTTCATCAAAAATAAAGAACATTATGGTATTATTGGTGTAGCCTTGAATCATAATAGCCATTCAGCTAATAGGATGAAAGTAACCTACCAGTACCGACTAGAGTCGAAATCAAGTCAGAAACTAATTCTTAACGAATGGTTGAGAATTTGTCGGTACTGGTATAACCGCCAATTGGGTGAACGCTTCTCTTGGTGGGAAAACAACCGCCATGCCGTAAATAGTTGTCCAATCTTTGTAACTAAACTCCCTGAGCTACTAGACCGACCTAACTATTACAGTCAGAAGCTCCAGTTACCAGCCATCAAAAAAGACTTGAGCATTGTGCAATGGTCGGGCGAGTTACTTGACTTCAAAAGCGTAGATTCAACCGTTCTACAAGATGTTTGCCAGCGAGTTGATAAAGCTTTCGAGCGTTTCCTGATTGGGGATTCTAACGGTAAACGTTCTGGAAAACCACGCTTCAAAACTGAGGCAAGTTTTAAAACCATGACGTTGGCAACGGCTAATAATGAATGGATCAGGTGAAAACGCAAAAACTGGCTATATATTCGCTTGCCCAAATTGGGGATGCTTAAGGTTCTGATGCACCGACCCATACCTGACGGATTTACCCTTAAACAAATTAGCCTTACTAAAAAGGCTGATAGCTGGTATATCCAGATGATATTAGAATTGGTATCTGTACCGAATCAAACGACCAAATTTATCCCTAATTGGGACAACTCAATGGGGATTGATGCTGTTTTGCAAGGCGATGACTATCTTGCAACTTCAGAAGGTGAAAAACTCCCATCTTTAAAGCCATTACGTAAGAATCAAGCCAAGCTAGCTCGTATTTCTATTAAGAGAAACCAACGCAAGAGAGGAGCTAAATCTCGGCGTAAATTGGCAAAACGTGAAGCCAAACAGCATCAAAAAATTGCTAGAAGTCGTAAAGATTTCCAGTACAAAACGGCTCATAAACTTGTCAGAACTGGAAAGAAATTTTTCTTCTACGAAGACTTAAACCTCAAAGGGTTAACCCGACGCAATAAAACCAAACAGGATGAGAATGGAAGTTATCTTCCCAATGGACAGTCTGCTAAGTCAGGACTGAATAAGTCATGGGCTGATGGTGCTTTTGGACAATTCTTTGAAATTCTGGAGTGCATAGCCGAAAAAGCTGGTGCTGTAGCAGTTTCACAGAAGCCACAATATAGTTCAATGATTCTCAGCTACCGCAATGAAATTATTTTTACTGATTGCAGTATCAGAGAATATTGGGATGAGCAAAATACTTTGATGGTTGACCGCGACATTAATGCAGCAGTCAACTTGAAAAGACTGGGGTTGGGCATTTTCCCCAGTATAAAAAGCCGTAGTGGGAAACTGGACATAGTTGGAACTATGGACGATAGTACCACGGAGGAAATCCTTCATACCCTTCATCGGGCTGTTGGAAGCCTACACTTACCGCTTGCGGAAGTGTAGGAGATGTCACTGTTGTTGAATGATTTGTAGGGGCGCAAGGCCTTGCGCCCGGAACCACAATCTTCCTGACATAGCCGATACAACGGGTGTTCCCCCCTATTGGGGGTAGCAGCTTAAGATTCTCTTAACACGTACCCGACGCCGCGCACCGTTTGAATGAGGCGCTTTTGACCTTCATCTTCGATTTTCAGCCGCAAATAGCGAATATACACTTCAATTACATTCGACTCTCCCATAAAGTCGTAACCCCAGACATTTTCCAAAATTTGTTCGCGGGTTAACACCTCACGAGGATGTTCCATTAAAAACTTTAAAAGTTCAAATTCCTTCATGGTCAAATCAATCACCCGTCCATTATGGATAGCGCGACGGGTACTGATGTCTAAGACTAGATCACCAAAGCGTAACTGCTCTGTAGTATCGACATCAGGTTTTAAGTAGAGACGAATCAACTTCAAAAAGTCTTCTGAGCGGTAGGGTTTGAGGATGTAATCATCAGCGCCAGCTTCTAAACAAGCGACACGATCATCAACGGTATCCCGCGCCATTAAGACCAGCACAGGCGATCGCATACCAGAACTTCGGAGATTTTTGCACAAAGAAAGTCCTGATTCTCCCGCTAGCATTCGATCTAAAACAATTAAAGCAGGCTGGCGATCGCGACAATGTTGCAAACCACTGGCCGCATCAGTAGCCCAAATAGAGTCATAGCCGGCTTCAAGCAAATCGAAAGAAAGCTGATTTGCTAGAGTCTCATCAGTTTCAACCACCAAAACACAGTCCCTGTGAGCAACTACCATATAAAGAAAGCTTGGGTTGAGGATTTTGGATTGTACAGACGTTCCAGAGTCCGTCTGTACATGCTTTAGAGATATAATTTACGAATTTTTGATGATAGAGAAGCCGTGATTAGTCATCAGTAGACAATTACTTTATAACTGTTCACTGATAAATGATGAGATCCTGCCTTTGGATGTTTTAGCACGTTCAGGCATAAAGTATCGACTTATCGCAATTTTAATCATCTATTCCAAATACCATTCCGACACCAGCAATTCTGGAAGGAAAAGAATTGGGGATTGGGGATTGGGGATTGGGGATTGGGGAAATGAGAACTCGTGACATACTCCCACACTGACTGCAAGCAGTACAGTGTAGGCTTCTCAGCGACTCCCGGTATTCCGTCGGACATTAACTGAAGCTCACTTTTGAGTCCACGAGATGCCCCTCCGCAGACTTTGTAGCTTGCTTCCCCATAGGGGTACAAGTACCAAAAAGTATGTTCTACCTTAGTACCGCTAGAATTTTACCCATTCACGGAGCATACACAAAATGTCTATTCTTGAATGGAACCCCATATTCTAGATTGTCTAGGTTCAGTGTACAACCAGCATTTTCGGCTTTGTCTGTACTTATTTATAATACCATTAATTGCAGCATTAGCCTTAAGAAATATAATCAATATGGGTCATGGTTCGACATAGTAATTAATTGTTCTGGCTACGCCAAAAAACATTAATTACTATCTCTCTCCATTCCCGCGCATTCATCCCACACTCCTAAAAGTGAGTGTGGGGCTTCTGCTGTTTTAGCTAACTCCTAACTTTTAACCGACTAAGGTAATTCTACCGAAGTGGGTTTGGCAATATGTGGTAGACCCCAACCCAATTTTTCTCGCAAAATACGGAAAAATTCTGGACGTTGTAGGCGAATGAATCGAGCGTTATATTGCGCTCGCTCTAAATGTACCCGATCCTCTGAGAGAATATAGCATCCCCCATTACCGTCTACCACCATCACCAGCCGAGGAATATTGACTGGATAGATGTTTACTGGTTCTGTATCGGGAAACACTAATGCTCTGGAAGCTAGGGAATGGGGACAAATGGGCACTAGCTGTAATACGGGTACGCCAGGGGTAACAACTGGACCACCTGCGCTCAAGGAATATGCTGTAGAACCAGTTGGTGTTGAAACAATCACACCATCTGCGGCTATGTCAACTGGCGCATGACGCCCGACAGCAATTTCAAAATGGCACATTGAAGTCAATGGTTCTCGATGCAGCACCATTTCATTCAAGCATAGGGCTTCCCAAAGCACTGACTCTCCGCGCAGCACTTTGACATTGAGCATTGCTCGCTCTTCAATTTCATACTGACCCGTCTTTACCTGTTCGATGGCTTGGGGTAATTGGTTGAGGTAAACCTCTGTCAAAAACCCCATGTGTCCTGTATTCACGGTTAAAAGTGGGATACCGCAGGAGGCGACCTGACGAGAAGCAGCCAAAACAGTGCCATCCCCGCCTAATACGACCGCGAATTCCATTTCTGAGTCAAAACCAGGGGGCGTCAGAGCTTCAATAGGGGTGTGACATACAGGACTATCAGGATCAGAGTAGCCAAGTATTCCACCAACACTTGTTGTCATAGACACATGCCAACCGGCAGCGGTTAGCTCGTCTTTCAGTTCGACAGCGACACGACTCGCTATCGGTTTAATGTCATTGTAGATAATGCCTGCTTTCGGCACATTCAAATATCCAAACTTTAGGCGACGCTCTGTATTATGCTAATCCTTACACATTTTTGACAATGTAATCATAAGTTTTAGAGTCAAAAGTCGAAAATCCACAGTCCCTTGACCCTTGACCCTGCGAATTTTAGATTTTAGATTTTGGATTTTAGATTTTTTGGCGTACGAGCAAGACCCATAGCGATAGCGCAGCGTTAGCGTTCCACTATGTGGAAGCAAGCTACGCATAGCGTCCGCACCAGAAGGGTACCAGAAGGGTGTGCCTAACAAATCCAAAATCCAAAATCCTTGAGCAAGGTACCCTTGTGGTCGGGGTCAATCCAAAACTTGTACTGAGCGAAGTCGAAGTATCCAAAACTTGTACTGAGCGTTCGCGCAGCGTCCCGCAGGGAAGTCGTTGGCGTAGCCTCTGTCTGCGACACGCTACGCGAACGCAGAGAAGTATCCAAAATCCAAAATCGGTTGACCCTTGACTATTGACTATTGACTTTTGAAGACTGTTTAAACGGAGTTTTTTTGTTTTTTTGCTTTTTGGTTTTATTTTTCTCGTAGTCTAACTCTTTGAGTTTTTTCATAATTCGGCTGAAGTATTCTTGCAGGTAGCTTTCTAGGGTGGTGGTTTGTTGTTGGTCTAACCCAAATAATTGATATACCTCAGTCATTGAGGCGTTTAAGGGTCTACCACTGGCTAAGACTTCTGTAAATGTTAGTCGATCTGCTACGTTCCATCCCCACTGAAAGAACCGCAGGCAGCTACGGACGGTACGTAGTAAATTTATCGGCATTCGCGTTACTCTGGCGTCTTTTCCAGATAAGCGTTCACATAGGTTAATAATTTCCTCTGCACTCCAAGCACGAGTACCCACTACGGGGAAAGCCTGTTTTTCGGTTTCTGGGACACTCAATGCGCGGATCGCAAATTTAGCAATGTCTTGAGTATCCATGTAGGCGACTGGAGAAGATTCACCTGTTACCCAAACTGGCTGGTTTTCCAAAATTGGAATCCCATATTGACCGATTAAGCCTTGCATAAAGCCAGCTAACCGTAAAATGGTGTAATTGATCCCAGACTCAGCCAGAAAAATTTCTGTACATCGCTTAATTTCCATTAGCGGTACTTCTGGGTACTTATCTGCATCCAAAATCGAAAAGAAGATAAAACGCTCTACACCCGCAGCCTTAGCGGCTTGAATCAATGCTACTTTACCATCCCAGTCCACCTGTTTAATACTCAGTGAATCTGTGGCACGAGATGTGGCTGCATCAATGACTGCGGTTATACCTTCCAATGCGCCGGTTAGGGTTTGGGGGTAACTCAAATCTCCCGATACCAGTTCGGCACCCCATTCTTTCAGAAAAGCAGCTTTTTTGGTACTCCGGACAAGACAGCGTACCTTATACCCCTCATCGATAGCACGACGAGCCACTTGTCTTCCTAATGTGCCTGTAGCACCGACTATTAATAGTGTCATGAGGGTTGTAACAAATTTTAAAGTTATATGAAAGCAATCTTATCAGAATAGCCTAGTAAACAAAAGTTTACATTATTTTTTATAAAAAAGCCTTGATTTAAAGAGCAATTGGTGAAAATGCTATTGTCGGGGTGAGTGAGGAGTGGGTAGGGGCGCAATACTGCGTAGGTTTTGGAATTTCTTGGTTGAGGCAAGCTCTTGGAGCAGGGGGAGGCAGGGGAAGCAGGGGAAGAGTTTTGCCTCCCCTGCCTCCCCTGCCTCCCCTGTAAATCCTACGCAGTATTGGGTAGGGGCGGGTTATTGACACTCTCAGGTCTAAAGACACTGAGATTCTACAAACAGAGTAAAACTCTCGCTACGACCGTCAAACGCCGTCTACCTAGTCACTCTAAGTCAAGCTTAGGTTTCTAGCTACTTTTATTTTTTCCAATGCTTTGGTGAATCCATCACTAAGCCAAGACGCGGTACGCTCCGCAACAAGCCTTTATTTGCTCTTTCCTGTCATACTGCGCCAGGACTTAAACCTAACCGTTGTTTCATAGGAGCCGGGATTTCTCCGATACTAGGATGCTTCAACACGTAGATGTTTTTTGTTCTTACTCACGATCTAATTTTAACACAAATACCACTGCGACTGAAGTCGCTCGTGCCGCTGACCACGAGCGGTCTGAAGACGCTGAGTTTCCCGCATCCCGCGTATTCCTATGAGTAAATCTGTTGGTAGACTATATTGAACGCACCCCAACAATAAAGGCAATATAGTTGGGGAAACTTTGCGCTAAAAATAGCGTTACCAGAAAAACTGGCGTTCTCAGTGTGTCGTTGGAACTTTTGCCTACGTTGGCGAAGCCTGCGCTCCGCGCATACACTCTAGTAAAAATGTTAGTAATATTAGGAACAAAACTAATAATTACTAATATAAAAATGGTCGTGTCTCCAGGTTTTGCCTTTTACCGTACCAACTGTATTGTACCACTTACCCTGGGTTGCGCTAACCCTACCTAAACTTCGTTATAGGTAGGGACTGCGCTCAACATTTTTGTTCAAAATCAACCCGCCCGTACAGGAGTTGGGCGTTGGGCGTTGGGCGTTGGGAGTTACTGCTCAACAGAAAGATTATTCTTCTGCTTCTGCGCCCTGAATTTTCAGTAACAACGCGCCTAGACCCCAACCCACGAAGATTAAACCGAAGGACAATAGAGCCGCATTGAAAATTTCGCCACCCATTGGTGTAATTCTCCTTAGCAAAGAGTTAATTTGACACTTTCGACTGGTGAAGTACTCCGGCTTGCTTCGCTGAAGCCGGAGCTTCAAAAGAAACAACCATCATCGTTTCGCGTCTCGTTCGCCGTTGCTCTGTTGGGCGTACTCATTACTGAGTACCCGGAACCAAATCCGGTCTAAGTCTTACACAGCGTCTCTGGTATTTCTACCTTTATCTTCTCAAGAGAGAACCCGCGCAGCTATCCGCCTTCCGCAGACAGTTTGATTACTTTTCGTCTTACTCGCCTTGGATTTACGACAATGGTCAACCAGCTAGGTTTTCAGCTTCCCCGATCTCTGCCGAGTACATACTTTATACCCCAAGGGTGGCCTCTTAGTCATTCGGGTGGGTCAACAACCATCAATATTGTCTCACAAACATTGACGATTCCTCAACCATCCCGATCTCTAATCAACCAGGCGGTTGATGTCGGCTCAAGATGTTTTCGTCATCGTCCACTGTGCATCCCCACCTTACTTCGTTGAAGGTGGGGACTTCCGTGATTTCGTTAAACTAGTTTGGTGGCGAATCCTAGTGCTGGAGATGGGGGATGGGGAGACAACGGACAACTGATAATTGACAAACGACAAAGTATATGTATCAGATAAATCAGATAAATCGCCCACGTTTGGCGTTGACAATGGGAGATCCTGCGGGGATAGGGCCAGAGGTGATTTTAAAGGCGTTAGCAGATCCAGAAGTTGGTAAGATCTGTGACCTGACGGTGGTAGGAAATTTAGATTTGCTGGTAGAGAGTTATCACAAACTGGGGAATCTAGCACCTTTAGCAAATCCAGCCGAGTTGTGTGTGATTGATGTGGCGTTGAAGGGGAAGATTCAAGATGAAATTATCACAGGGATTGGTAATGCGGCGAGTGGTGCGGCCAGTTTTGCTTATATCGAAGATGCGATCGCCCAGACACTGGCTGGTAAATTTGATGGTATTGTCACAGGTCCAATTGCTAAATCAGCTTGGAAAGCCGCAGGATACAATTATCCAGGGCAAACGGAACTTTTGGCTGAAAATTCTGGTGTTGATCGCTTTGGGATGTTATTTGTAGCGCGATCGCCCTATACTGGTTGGACATTGCGGACAATACTTGCTACGACACATATTCCTTTATGTCAAGTAGCTGATACGCTGACACCAGAGTTGCTGACCAAGAAACTAGATTTATTGGTGGAGTGTTTAGAGAAAGATTTTGGGATTGAGAATGGGAGAATTGCGATCGCGGGTTTAAATCCCCACAGTGGGGAACAAGGACAACTGGGAACAGAAGAAATTGATTGGTTAATTCCTTGGTTAGAGCAAGAGCGTCAAAATCGCCCACAATTACAGTTAGATGGGCCAATTCCGCCAGATACAATGTGGGTTAAACCAGGCATGGCTTGGTATGGAAATGCTCAGAGCAAAAATCCTGCTGATGCTTATTTAGCACTTTACCACGACCAAGGTTTAATTCCTGTGAAGTTGATGGCGTTTGACCGTGCGGTTAATACTTCTATTGGTCTTCCGTTTGTGAGAACTTCACCAGATCATGGGACAGCTTTTGATATTGCGGGTCAGGGAATTGCTGATGCTACAAGTATGAAAGCAGCGATCAAGTTGGCGATTGAGTTGGTGAATCGGAGGTGATATTTTCTACCACCACCGTCAATAAAACGAACGCCAGAAATTTATTACGTAGCATAGGTGAACGAATCGCACCCCACGGATTTATCCCAGGGGTTCCAACTTACCAATTTGTCGCCAGTTCAAGCTTTACTTTGGTTGGGTGGCTCAAACTTATAACCAAAGCCGCGAACAGTTTTAATATACTCTGGTACACTAGTATCGATTTCTAGCTTTTTGCGAAGCTGACCGATGTGTACGTCAACTACGCGCCCATCACCTACATAGTCGCAACCCCAAATTTTTTGAATTAATTGTGGGCGACTCCAAGCTTGGCCAGGATGGCTGGCTAAAAAGTGTAAAATATTAAACTCTAATGCAGTTAAATTCAGAGGCTGATTGTTCAGTGTCACTTCCCGACCCTCTGGATTGATGGCTAGCTGTTGGAAGACGAGGCGTTGTGCTGGTGAGGGGTTGATACTGCGAATACGCCGCAACAGGGCTTGTACTCGCACTTCTACTTCCGCTAGACTAAATGGTTTAGTCATAAAGTCATCGGCGCCGGCGGCTATGATTCTGATTTTATCAGTTTCTTCAGTGCGACTAGTCAGTATCATCACTAATACATTAGTCCGACTTTGCATTTCCTGGCACAGTTCGTAGCCATTTGCATCTGGTAAATTCCAATCGAGAATTACTAACTCTGGATTGAATTGAGCAAACAACGATAGGGCTGTCTTACCATCGGGTGCAGACTCTATCTGATATTTTCGACTTAAAAAGCGATATATCAGATTTCGGACACCGAAGTCATCATCTACAATCAGAATTTTGGGAGTAGTAACGGGAACCATCACCATAACTTTCTAGCCTCATCATCAAATGCTTGAATATCGTAGTATTTGGCAATTAACCGTAGGAATAGCCATCCTTGGAATGTAGTTTCGTGAAGTCACAGAGTAAGCCACCTATTCTTTTCTTGTGTATTCTAATTTCCAACCTGGTAGACGATTGCACTACAACCCGTCCCACAATCGCCTAACCAGATGCGGGGTCTGGTTCAACCTGTGTAATCCAACGTATGACTACGTTAGACTACGTTTTTCAGGTATCCCTACTGTTGATTTGGCGATTTGCTGTTGCGATAGCTACGCTTAAGATTGCTCTTCGAGAAGCCCACCTTGGGGTACTAACACGGCTCTAGCTTTTTGTGTTAATGGATTCATCAGAGTCTTAGCGCCGTGGAAATCCCTGCATTCATGCATGGGGGTAATCTTGCCTTAAACGTAGTACTCGAAGTACTTAAGCTAGTCAGATTAGTGGATCTTTCAGAGCCGCCCGCCTTTAGGCGTGGGGTTTCTGACAGTAGCTTTCCCTAGGGTAGCTGCTTGTCGCCAGACATAGCCACTTTTTTATTTGGCTACACTTAATTTTCCATTAAATTTATATAAAGTACAGCTATGATGATGCTTGCAAAATGTATAACTTTAGTATATTTTTGGTATGATTTTATTTGAAAAATTGCCAATTTAAATCTCTAGGGTTAACAGCAGTGTAACTCCAGTGTATTTCTAGTAACCGCAAAAGGCTTGAATGTTAGAAAGACAGATATACAAGTACAAAGGCTCTCAAACAGACGGAGATTCACAAATATTGAAATATTTTTTACTGTATCTTAGCCAAAGGATTTACTCCATCAGGGAAAATACGGTAATTATAAAAAACTCCATCCCCTTGTGGGTGGAGTTTTAGGGCATAGGGAATAGGGCATGGGGCATGGCAAAGATGGGAGCAATGCCCAATGCCCAATCCCCTTGTGGTCGGGGTCAATCCAAAACTTGTACTGAGCGAAGTCGAAGTATCCAAAACTTGTACTGAGCGTTCGCGCAGCGTCCCGCTCTTAAGTCGTTGGCGTAGCCTCTGTCTGCGACACGCACTCGCGTTCGTAGAGAAGTATCCAAAATCCAAAATTGGTTGACCTTTGAGCCGGAAATTTATTTCATGGCTTTTAACTGAGCAGTATTACCACACTTCTGGTGGGGACGGACTCGCGTCCAGGAGGCTCTGATACTTGACGGGAGTGATTTGGAACTATGACAAGCCAAGGACTGAGAGCATCACCAGAAGGTATCAGGGTAGCAAAAACAGCTTTAACTGATAAAACCTGGAGTCAACAGAAATTAGCAACATCCTTAGGTATCACACGTCAGCCAGTTTCCAAGTTTTTCGCTGGTGAGCCAGTTTCCCGCAGTTGTTTTGTCCAAATTTGCCAAAAGCTAGGGTTATCTTGGCAAAAGGTTGCTGGTTTACCAGAAGATTTGGTATCTGTAGTAACTGCTAAAGTGCAGTCTAATACGGTTGATATAGATACACTGGTAGTGGAAATGCGCCAACAGCGTCAAGACAAAATCCAATATCAGTGCAGTACTATTCAAATGTTGGATATTGCCCAGCCTATTCCACTGATTGATATTTACACGAGTGTCAATGTATTAGAAGCCATCCCCAGCCAGCAATGGCGAGAAATTTCTGATCTGTTGAAGGACTTCAGTCGAGAATCTAACTATAACCGACTTCATGCTCTTAAGCATCAGAAAACTTTACCAGGGTTAGAAGTTGTGTCACGCACCTCGAAGTTGATGTTACTGGGGAAACCGGGATCTGGTAAAACGATATTTTTACAATATCTGGCGACTGAATGCAACAAAGGCCAATTTCAACCGCACCGAATAGTTGTTTTCATCAAGCTGAAAAAATTTGCTGAAGATACTCAAGATGAGAGTGATTTCAATCTATTTAACTACATCAGTCAAGAGTTTCTTTGTAGTGGAACTGAAGAGGAATCAACAAAAACTGTACTTACTCAAGGCAGAATGCTAATTTTATTAGATGGATTAGATGAAGTACCATTAGCAGATGCAGATAAGGTGACAAGGGAAATTCGCAGATTTACCGAAACTTATTACAAAAATTCCTTTGTGATTACTTGTAGAATAGGTGCCCAACAATATAAATTTCAGGAATTTACGGAATTTGAGATAGCAGATTTTCAGGACAAACAAGTTGAAAATTTTGCGAAAAATTGGTTTGTCGCCGTGGCTTTGAAATCTAGGGAAAATGCGGAAGCTACGGGGAATATGTTGATAAATCAGCTTAATTTACTAGAAAACCAGCCAATTCGAGAATTGACAGCCACTCCCATGCTACTGCATTTTATTTGCTTAGTGTTTCACGCAAAAAAACAAGCATTTCCGTCGAATATAGCTAAGTTCTATGAGCAGTTACTAAATATTCTATTGGTGCGATGGGATGAAGTCAGAGGTATTAAACGGGTAACTCTTAATGGTAGTTTAAGTGCTGCAAGTAAAAAAAAGCTACTTTATCAAATTGCTGCGATTACGTTTGAGCAAGGAGATTACTACTTTGAACAGGACAAAATTCAGGAACTGATGACTGACTATCTCATTACATTACCTGATATTACACTAGATAATCAATCATTACTAAAAACCATTGAGACCCAACATGGGTTATTGGTGGAAGAAGCACGGGGAATTTATTCTTTTTCACATTTGACTTTTCAAGAATATTTCATGGCTAAAAATATTGTAGAAAATTATCAATTCAAAGCGTGGAAAATTTTACTCTGTCATTTGACTGAAACGCGCTGGCATAATGTGTTTTTACTCACAGTTAACATGTTGCCAAATGCTGAGGAAATGTTCCGCTTAATGAAGCAAGAAATTGATTTACTAGTGGCTGTTGATCATCAAATACAAAATTTTCTGATTTGGGTACGTCAAAAATCAAATTCAGTTTCTACTCGCTACAAAATAGCAGCGATTCGGGCTTTTTATCTGGTCTGCGATCGCGCCTTTGCTCTTACTCCTAACTATAACCTTGAGTCTGCCCTTGTGGGGGACATAACCTTTGACCCAGATTTGGCTGTTGATGATTTGCTCGCCAGTACTCTGGTTTGTGTTGGGGAGCTTGGCCAGTCGTTTGAGTATACCCTGGATGATACCATTGTTCAGGATCATGCTCATGCTCTGGCCATTGCTTTGAACCAAACTCTGGAATTGGTTTTTGAACCAGAATTGCAGCAAGTACTGCAAAACCTGAAAGCACAATTACCAGATTTAAATCTCGCTCCCCAAAAATTGCGGCTATGGTGGGAAGCTAACGGCAAAGTCTGGGAGAAAAAATTAAGAGATGCACTAATTAATCATCGCAATATTGGTCACGATTGGCATTTCAATCAACAGCAGCAGGAATTGCTACTACAATATTACTATGTTAACAAATTATTGGTGGATTGCCTACATCGGGCTTCTGGGATAACTCCAGCGCTACGAGAGGAGATGGAGGAGACATTGTTGTTAGCGATCGCTGATATTGAAACAATAGCTAAGTAGTTCGCGGTAAATAAACTGTACTGGCTTTGGTCGTCATTTGTTAGAGTTTCGGGAATATTTGTTTTTGGTAATATGGTGCGGATTATTTCTATTGACATAGTTATATATGTCCAATGAGGTATTTTCTGAGGTGAAGAGATTTAAAATCCCTGATTTGCCAAAAAATAAATACTTAAATAACTCTGTCTATATCAAGAGATGATTTGAGAATATTCAACCCCAAGAAAGAGAAATTTAAGTGGTATTGTTTGCTAACTTGCTGTTAAGTGCAAACAGCAAGTAGGAAAAATAGTGATGAATAATAATCGATTAGGTGGTATCATTCCTTCAGAACCACCTGTAAACCCACAATCTGATGTTCATGTTCTCAAGTCTCGTTTAGAATGGGGTGAACCAGCTTTGACAATCCTAGATGTGAGCGATCGCAGAACTTATAACCAAGGTCACATCATGGGAGCAATGCCGATGCCAATAGATGAATTGGTAGACTGTGCTGCATCATCTTTGGAAAAAGTCCGTGATATTTACGTTTACGCTGCAACTGAAACACAAACTGCTCAAGCTGCACAATTGCTGCGTTCTGCTGGTTTTAAACATGTATCTCAACTCCAAGGCGGTCTTACTGCATGGAAGGCTATTGGAGGACAGACGGAAGGCATTATTGAATCCAGAATTCCCCCTGGTTTAGCTGAATATAATGTGGTATCTCGGATACAAGAACATTTTGAACAAAAATGTTGAGCGCAGTCCCTACCTATAACGAAGTTTAGGTAGGGTTACCGAAACCCAGGGTACGTGCTACAATACAGTTGGTACGGTAAAAGGCAAAACCTGGAGACACGACCATTTTTATATTAGTAATTATTAGTTTTGTTCCTAATATTACTAACATTTTTACTAGAGTGTATGCGCGGAGCGCAGGCTTCGCCAACGTAGGCAAAAGTTCCAACGACACACTGAGAACGCCAGTTTTTCTGGTAACGCTATTTTTAGCGCAAAGTTTCCCCAACTATATTGCCTTTATTGTTGGGGTGCGTTCAAACCCAGAACAAACAGGTATAGTTTAAGGGTCAAGAGTCAAGAGCCAACTATTGCAGTAAAAGGATAGTAGGGGCGCAAGTCCTTGCGCCCCTACCCTGTTGTATATTTACCTGAAAATGGCTGTAATATCATGTCCGGTTATATGACCGTAATAAAATATTCTGTAGAGACGTTACATGTAACGTCTCTACATTGCGGGTATTATGGGTAAGCTCCCGGACATGATATAAATAGATATTCTTCCAGTGGTTCGGGAGTAATTAGTGTTCAAATAAATCTTTAAATTGCAATAAATCTAAAGATACTATCGTCGGCAAAACTTGAAAGCATTCTTGAGCTAGTTCCCAACGTTCTTCGCGTTGGAGCATGGCTGTGAGTTTTTGCTGTACGCTGAGTAAGTAACGCACATCATTGGCGGCGTAACTCAATTGAGCTTCAGATAAATTAGCTGCGTTACCCCAATCGGAACTTTGAGAGCTTTTATCTAGTTCTACTTGTTCCAACTCTTGCACTACATCCTTAAGTCCGTGACGATTGGTGTAAGTCCGGGCTAATTTACTAGCGATCTTGGTACAAAAAATTGGACTAACTGTAATACCCAAATTGTAACGCAAAGTAGCAACATCGAAACGCGCAAAGTGAAATACTTTGAGGACATTGGCTGCTTCCAAGAGTGTTTTTAAGTTTGGCGCTGCGGTTTGTCCTTTATTGATGCGAATTGCAGTTACCTTCCCTTCCTGGTTGGACAGCTGAACCAGACACAAGCGATCGCGCTGTGGTAGTAATCCCATAGTTTCGGTATCGACGGCGATCGCAACGGATTCTAAATACTCGGATAAAGCCGCGTCACTCAGGTCGCCATCGCTCACAAGAAAATCGTCTAATGTCATAAATAATAAGAAAATAAATGCAGTGTCTACAAGACAAACGTCTGATCAGACACTACATTATAAATTAGGGACTGCCAAAAAAATCTTCCATCGCCACAGGCAAGAGTCAAGAGCCTAGAGTCAAGAGTTGTTAGGACTGACAACACTATCTAGTGTGTAAAAAAATTTGCGTCAGGTAGACTTCGCCTTGCTTATTGGCTGCAACACCAATTCCTGTGAGATTATACTTACCTTTAATGTTCTCTAAATGTCCCGGACTGTTTAGCCAACCTGTAACAGCTTGGGCTGCAGGATTGCTATATCCTTGATTAAAAGCCACATTTTCCGCCGCACTGCTGTAGATAATGGGGATGGAAGTAACTCGCCGTTCAAATCCTTGATGGCTGAACGGGACTTTACCATTAGCCATATTTTGACTATGAATCCTTGCCTGGCGAGTGATACTGGTATTGATCGTCAACTTTCCTAGCCCTTTAGAAACCCGATATCGATTAATTTGCTCAAATACTGATTTTTCTAGAGCAGTAGTATTAAAAGTAGTAGTAGATGTTGCCACTTGAGAAGAAAGATTCGATAAGGGCTGATTATGGGTGGATTTTTTCCCAGAGGTGTGACCGGGGAAAGGTAAAGTTGTGAATCCACTGGCAAGGACAAGCGTACTTAAAGCGAGGCCAAAAGCAGTTTGTCGGAACATGAAGAATTACGCTGTCTATATAGATATAAGACCTATACTCTAACTTATTGTTCCTATAATATATACCACGATACTATTAAGGATTTTTGACATCCTCACCGTGGCTTTAGCCCTTTAGACCTATCCCTGGGTTTACAGCAATTTTCAGGTAAATAGACCACGCGGTAGGGGCGCAAGGCCTTGCGCCCCTACGAGTATCCGTGGTTCAAATCGATGAAAATTGCTGTAATACCCCGCCCCCTTGTGGGCTGTTGTTACTTGTTTTACCACTAACTACTGACAAATGACAAAAACTCCACCCACACCGACAAGGGGATGGAGTTTTTTATTTGCAAGTCCTTTAACTAAATTTAATTTTTCTTGTTGATGTTTTATACATAGTAATACCTTGTATTTGTTAGTATATATTTATCATGAGTAAGTAAAGTTATACAAAAGCCAAAAGGTCTATATAGCAAGTTATAGTAATCGCCAAGGTGGTTAGGACGTTCTCAATTGCTGAAACTCTTGATGTCATTCCCCTCTTCCCCTAACCCCTAGTCCCCCGATTTCAAAGTCTTATACAATACCACTAAAACGCTGACACATGTAGGAGCGAGTGGGGGCACGGCAATGCCGTGCCCCTACAGCTGGTATCATATCGTGTGGATTTAGGGGTATCTAAAAATTTATCCGGCTAAACAAATAGTTTGAAATCGCGGGACTAGTCCCTAGCTATAATTCGCTAACTCTGTTTCCTAAGTATATCTGAGTCCAGATAAGTTCGCCGGCCTAGCTGTGAATTACGCTTCGATTCGCGAAAGAAATATTCAGCCTTAACTAGATTTTCGGTTCGGATGCTAGACGCACCCTTAATAGTACTGCTAACAACTCAAGTGAATTGCTTGCAGTGAGTTTTGTATTGCTGATAAATTACCAATGATAGTAATTAGGAGAAAAACCAGATATGAATATCAAACAAACTGTTTCGATTGGACTTTTAACACTGGGAATTGGATTTTTTGGGATGAAGTCAGTAGATGCTCAATCTCCAGTAACTCAACAGCCTTCATCATTTACCATTGCCCAACTGACAGAGGCTAGTTCTCCTATTTATGGAACCTACAAACTACAGTACAGCGTTAATGGGATTATTCATGAGAGTATTCTCAGAATGAGGGGATATTCAGGAATCATGAGAACCCGCTATTTCAATCCTCAAAGACGTAAGACTGTTGTTGTAGACCAAACAATGGAATTAAAGTCTTCATCTAGTGGATTAATATTGTTAGGATCTAATCCTGTGTATGCTGGTACTACTATTCCAGCGGAATATAGCGCGGATAATTTTTTATTTCAAATACGTCCTGATGGCACATTGGTAGTTTTTACTTGTGATGATGCGAAGCAATGTTCGCCTGTAGATTTAGAAGTCATCCGCTAATGGATTGAAAATATGAACTACCTCTAGCTGGCTCCTAAGCTAGAGGTTTCTGCATCCCCTAACTCGTTATTTAGGAATGTCAGATTTAAAGAATGGTGCGTGACGCCAAAAGTCTTGTAACTGCGTATAATATTTATTTATCGCAGCGTCACGCACCCTACAAATGGAACTTTTTAAGTAAATTTACGCGGGATTGAGAAACTTGGCTACAGTTTGTACATCCTTATCACCACGTCCGGAGCAGTTAATGACAATCCGGGGACTACCGCTAAGTTGAGGACAGAGAGTTTCCAGGTAGGCGATCGCATGAGATGTTTCTAGTGCGGGGATAATCCCTTCTAACTGGGATAATCGCTGGAATGCTGCCAATGCTTCTGCATCCGTTACACTATAATATTCAGCGCGAGCGGTATCTTTCAAATAGCTGTGTTCTGGCCCTACTCCCGGATAATCTAACCCGGCACTAATTGAGTGTGCCTCAATTATTTGTCCATCATCATCTTGGAGAAGATAGCTCATGGCTCCGTGTAATACACCAATTTGACCTTTTGTCAAGGTGGCAGCGTGTTTGTTGGTATTTACACCTTCTCCTGCTGCTTCGACGCCAATTAACCGCACAGATGGCTCATTGATAAACTCATAGAATAGCCCCATCGCATTGGAACCACCGCCCACACAGGCCATGAGAATATCTGGTAAACCACCCCACTTTTCGATAGCTTGGGCGCGGGTTTCTTGCCCAATGACGGCATGGAAATCACGTACCATCATTGGGTAAGGATGGGGTCCGGCTACTGAACCGAGGATGTAGTGAGTGGTTTCGACATTTGTCACCCAATCGCGGATGGCTTCGGAGGTTGCATCTTTGAGGGTTCCGCTTCCCGCAGACACTGGACGCACTTCGGCACCCATCAGCCGCATTCTAAAGACATTCAACGATTGGCGTTCCATGTCGTGAACGCCCATGTAAATTATACATTCTAGCCCAAAACGAGCGCAAACGGTTGCGGTAGCAACGCCATGTTGTCCGGCACCAGTTTCGGCTATAATTCTGCGTTTACCCATGCGCTTCGCCAACAATACCTGACCAAGGGCATTATTAATTTTATGAGCGCCAGTATGATTTAAATCTTCACGCTTTAAGTAAATTTGCGCTCCAGTGCCATCGGGGCGGGCATAATGAGCGGTGAGACGTTCGGCAAAGTACAACGGCGTGGTACGTCCCACATAATCACGCAATAACTGTTGTAGTTCCGAGAGAAACCCAGGGTCATTGCGGTATTGCTGGTAAGCGGTTTCTAGTTCTGCTAAAGCGGGCATTAACGTTTCGGGAACATACTTACCGCCAAAGCGTCCAAAGCGTCCTAGGATATCAGGAACACTTGTAGTGAGTTGAGATTTGGGTGTTAGAGGAGTAGTAGTCACAGATTGGCTAAAATGAGACAACAGAGTTTATTTTAATTTTAGAGGCGATCGCTACTCTCCTAGGTGTTAATTCTCCCATACTTAAACATTTATGTCTAGTTCCAATTCCCAGCCCGACAAACGCATCATTTACCGCGAATTTGGTGACGACAACTCTCCAGCCTTGGAACGAGCAACTCCCGATTTACCCCCCCAGCAACAAAACCTGAGAGTACAAGCTACCCGTTCTGGACGCAAAGGTAAAACTGTGACGGTGATTACTGGATTTCAAACCAAACCAGAAACTTTAGCAGATTTAGTCAAACAGTTAAAAACCCAATGTGGTTCTGGTGGCACCGTCAAAGATAATGAAATTGAAATCCAAGGCGAACATAAGCAGAAAATTCTCGAAATTTTGACCAAGCTTGGTTATAAAGCAAAAATCAGTGGTGGTTAGATATGTAGGTCGCCTATTGAACCATACATACTGGCTTTGTTCGTCATTTGTCATTTGTCATTTGTCATTTGTCATTTGTCATTTGTCATTGGGAAGCATTTCAGGGATATTTACGTTTCCTAATATAGTTTTGTTTTTTCTCGCGGACTTATACTAATTTGAAAAAAGAATGGGACACATGGGTTAGGGGCGCAAGGCCTTGCGCCCCTACAGACAGCAATCAGCAGTCAGCAGTCAACCGTTAACCGTTAACAATATTTCTGAGTTATCTTGGAGATGTCGAAACTTATTTTAGCATTTGTGAATCATTTAAGTCCAAGGCTACTGATTTTGAGATTAATAAGGAGGCTGCAATGGATTTAGTTCGGATTCTGGCTGCCATTTTTTTACCGCCACTGGGTGTATTTTTGCAAGTAGGTTTTGGTCTAGACTTTTGGATTAATATACTTTTGACGCTTTGCGGTTATATTCCTGGGATTGTTCACGCAGTTTGGGTAATTGCCAGAAAGTAATTATAGCGTTTTTCAAGTAAATAGAGCCGTAGGGGATACGGCAATGCGGTGTCCCCTATGAATATTGGATAATTTATTTTTTGGTATTCCCTAATGCACCACCTAACAGCACTGTAATCATGGATACATTTGCCTGTGAAAGAGGATGATTTGTGACTTTTGTAATGAGGTAATCTTTTTTGCAGCGGTGTTTCGAGTTATTTTCTCACAAGAGAAAGTAAAGGATACTTGAAATTGCCCTGTTGGTTGTGTTAAATTTGCCCAGATTTATCCTATTTACCCCAGATAAACCTCGTCTAACTTGAGATCTATAGTTGTTTAGCAAATTTTGGCGCTTGCTTGCTACGTCGGAATGACACAAGACATAATTCAAAACTCCAGGTTTCAACATAGACGAGGTTTACCTGAATCTTTTTGCGTAATCTGACCGTAGCGATCGCATTTTCAGCAAGAATTGACCTTCTCGTATTCCTCACCTGCTAATTAAGTTTTTATTGAGGTAATTAATGGATATGAAAAGTGAGAATGAGGTGCGTATAGTTATTGAATCACTCCTAGGAGAATCGACTATTCGCCAATATTGTCTAGGTGTTTTAGCAGATTATATAGACTATGCGAATGAATTGGGTAGTTCTATATGGTCTGTGACGCTGAATCCGGTTTTTATCACTTTGAATGTTGGGAAAATTCCAGTATATAGAATTTGGAAATCAAAACTGTATTTTGTTTTTGATATCGAAGATTTGACAATTAGAGAGCTAAATCAAATCAAGCAAAAGGCTTTGAAAACTGATATCTATCACTTTCCACTGTTGAGTAGCGTGATGGATATTGAAATAGAAGATCATAAAATATTGGAAATTTTACCGTTAGTTAACAAATTATATAGATCTGCTATTCAAAAAGCTGCTACCACAATTAATCATAATCAGCGAGTTTCATCCTATATATCCCATTCCCATAGTCTGGTGAATTATCTGCAAACTGCTTTAGTTAGAGATATTCCCCATCCAGATTACTCAGAAGATTGGATGCATTTTCTCAACAGTATTCCCAGATTTAATCTAGGAATAAGCGGATAACTCTTGAGCAGTATTTTCTTTAGCTAACTGTTGGCGAAAATAAAGGCGATACAATTCGCAGCTGAATGATGCTTGATCACCATCAAGATGGATTAATCCCATACTTTCTAGCTTATAAGCGGCGATCGCGTCTAGTATTACACTAGTACCAGCAGTCACAATTTGTTGCAGATCTGACACCAATTTTGATTCACCTTGGAGTAAAGTTAGGTGTTCCCGGAGATGCTGAGTATAAATCCCCGATGGCGTCGGTGCAGTTTGTAATAATTGTTCTAAGGTGATCTCACCCCGGTGCAGATGATAAAATGCCAGGTTGACCAGATAGGGATGTCCACCTACCATTGCATATAGGGGTGCGAGACGTTGCGCTCCTGCTTCACCCACTGTCCAATCAAGTCCATAACGCTGTGCTAAATCCTGCACCTGTTTTTGGGTAAAACGGGGCACCAAAACTGCTAGTCCGACATTAAAAGGGGATTGGTTGAGTTTGAGGGGAATATAGATTTCTGTTGTGTGTACTACCACCAAGCGTAGTTTTTGCCAGATTTGATTCTGCTTGGCTATTTCGTGCCAAAATCGCAGCATTGGTAAGAAGTCTTGGGCAATATTGGGATGTTCAAACACCCGGTTAACTTCATTCAAAACTAAGACTATGGGACGCTCAATTTGGTTTAGCAACCACGCCTCAAAATAGATTTTGCAGCTCACCTTGCTACCCATTTCTGTATCCCAGTAATCATCTAGTTTCATCACCAGATTCAACTGTCTACTGACATTAGCACAGAACCAACGCAAAAATTTATCCAGGGAGGTAAAAACAGCTTCCTCAGCTTCCTGAAAGTCCAAATTGACAACGTGATAAGCCTGTAACCTAGCATGAGAAATTATGCGATTAAGTAGGGAACTTTTACCCATTTTTTTCGGTGCTTTGATGCGAATCAAGCATCCGGGTTGCTTAATTTCTGTACATACGAGTTCTTCAATGGGGGGGCGATTGATATATAAAGGTGAATCTAGGGGTACAGGGGACCCAGGAAAGTTAATCGCAGTTATGGGTGAGTTGCAAAACAGCCATTCTGTTTTGGAGTCTTGTTTGAATTCCTGCTGGCTGTTGTTTTCATCTAAACTGATTTTACTCTGCTGATAATTGTTCCAGAATATATGTAAATTTTTTTTCGTTACTTTCTCGCCAATTGCAGATGAAAGGTCTTGCCACAACTGAGAGCCAATTTCTTTAATATAATCGCTACCATAGCCAGATTGTTTTGCCATTTCGCTGTAAGTCTGTCCTAGCCACGATTGACGTAATACAAATCGCTCAATAGAACCGAGTTGCTTGGGTTGCAACATTTGTTCTACAGCTTCCAGAACTTCATCAACGTTCATGCTGGGGTAATTATAAGTAGAAGTAGATAGAAAAATAAACTAAGAATATAGTACATCTAAGGTTGGCACTCCGCACGCCTAAAGGCGGGGGATTTTTGGTTCACAGTCCAATCGTAACCCTACAGGATTTCTGCAATGGAACTAGAGGATCGAACTGAACGGTGTTATGGATGTCCCTCCGATCCGTGGGTCTGGAGGGATAGCCGACTTTCTATGAATATCTGTTTTAGTTTATCGTTTTTCGCCGCCATTTAAGCGTGATTTATAACCCTGACTTGCTGGAATTTCCTGAAACTGGTTAATTAGCCTACCCTGTTGAGAAAACAACAAAATTGTTCCGGCTATAGCTAATATACCTACAGATGTAAGTCCTAGCATAGCGGCTGTTGTTCGCAATTTCATAACGCTGACTAAACTTTCTATCCCTGTGTCAGCACCTAAAACATAAATAGGTTTAAGTGCTGACAATGCAACTTCAGCATTAGGATAGCGACGTTTGCGTTTGTGTTCCACCATTTTCATCAACCATGAGCCAAAACGGGGACTGATTTGGGGGACTAATTCCTGGAAATTGAACCGATATTTATCATCAATTAATTTACCTATATCAACAGGACGGGTACGAGTGAGTAAGCAAATTAGTGTTGCGCCTAAACTATACAAATCTGAGGTATCATCGAGGGGATAACCTAGTAATTCCTCTGGTGGCATAAAACCTGGTGTTCCATCGGCAAAGCTGCTGAGAGTCATGCTTGCACCCTTAACCCGTGCTAAACCAAAATCAACCAAATAAGCATTGAGTTGTTGATCAACTAAAATGTTTTCTGGTTTAATATCGCGATGAATTATGGGAGGAATTCGTTGTTGCAGATACACCAAAATTTCTAACATTGACACAGCAATTTGTTTGATTTCTTCAGGATGAAAGCAGCGTTTAGACCCTAAAGATGGAGCTTTTTTATATTCCAGAACCAAATAAAAACCCGCCGATGTTTCAAAAGAATCTACATAGCGGGGAATTCGGGAATGATTCAGTTGTTGGAGAATTTCAATTTCCCATTCATAAGCTTTTAAACCTGACAAGTCAGGGCTGAGATTGGCAAAAAGGAACTCTTTAATTACTACTTGTTGGTCGTACTTGAGGGAATTCGCCAGATAAGTAATGCGTCCCGCTTCCCGATTGCGTCCTAATTCTTTGATAACTTGATAGCCTAAGTCGGAAAAATCGGGATACTTACTTAAGGAAAAATTTCCTTTTTGGACATCAAGTTCCATAGATGTTTACTACCTGATTTTGTCAAGGGAAGATTCAGAAAAAATCAGAGACACTCACCCAAATTGTGTAACAGTCAATAGTTAACTGTTGACTGTAGCGCTAGCCAATCTACAATCTGGGCATTGACAAGATCTGGAACTTCATCATGGGGACAATGACCGGCGTTGGGAATGGGAATAATCTTGATGTCTTTGCCATTCTCACGCGCCTCTTCGTAAATCTTAGCCCCAGTAATCGGTGTCCAGGGGTCGTCAGCGCCCCAAATTACCAATAAAGGACGTTCTAACTTAGGTAATAGTTCCTGGGGACTAGGACCTGGAGGCGCCGAAAGGATGGAGGCGAAAACTTCTTGCGCCCCTGGGTCGCAAGACGGAGTATAAAGTAAATCGACTAATTCGTCGGTGACGGCTTGGCGATTGCGGTAAACTTGGTATAAAGTACGGCGTATCTGTGATTTTTGGCGGATGCGGTTAAAGATGAATTTGCCTGTGATGGGCGATCGCACTACTCGATTAAAAGCTCCCATAACGATGCGTAGCACTGGGTTTAATTCATGGGGACGATGGCTTAACCCTCCGGCTGAGTTAATTAACACACCACCAACTGCAATTTCTGGATGTTCCGTAAGTACCATCAAGCTGATTAGTGCGCCGATGGAATTACCGATAAATACCGCTCTTTCTTGGATATGTTCTTGCCAAAAATCCTTAAGCAATTCTACCCAGACTTCTATGGTGTAATTAATCGGCGCTTTTTGGGAACCACCAAAACCCAACAAATCTAAGGCGAACACTCGATACCCAGCAGCGGCTAAAACCGGGATATTTTTCCGCCAATGTCCAATCGAAGCCCCAAAGCCATGAACCAGTACCAGCGGGCGCCCTGTACCCTTGACAGTGTACTGAATTTTATAGCCTTGCCAAGTCCAAAAGTATTTTTCTGGGGTAGTTGTTGCTAACGGTTGTGTAGTTCCAGTCATTATTAAGATTTATAAAGTATTGTTTATATGATAATGCCTCTGACCAGCAATAATTCTCGAAAAAATGCTATTTTTGAACCAATGCCAAGTGATAGGGAAAAATCGCCATGTTAACAACTTCTATCAGCTTGCAGTTAGAGCCTGGTCAAAAAGTTACCCTACAGCCTGTTTCTTGGGAAGGGTTTGAAGAGATTTTGGCTGATTTAGGAGAAAGACGCTCATCTCGAATTGCTTATGCTAATGGAATTCTGGAAATTATGGCTCCACTACCAGAGCATGAACGATCAAAAGTGGCTCTTCCGTACTTAGCGTGCTGAATTTATTAAATAATCAGCTTGAAACCCTTGCAGAGCTAAGATAATAGCCACTATTTTCTGTATTTTATATCATATTGCTAAAAATTAAATTATGAACGCCTGTAAGCCTTACTTTTAAAGCAAATTTATAAACTTTAATTAATAATTAAGCACGCTAAGTACGCAAGAACCGGATAGCTCAATTATGTGAGCAATATGGAATTCAATTTGTAGAAACCGAAGAAAGCTACACTTCACAAACATCGTTTCTAGATAATGATGTGCTACCTAAGTTCGGTGAAAAACCTGATAGGTGGCACTCCAGTGGTCAGCGAGTTGTGCGTGGATTGTTCAAGACAGCAAAAAATCTTTTAATTAATGCTGATTGTAATGGTGCTGCAAATGTTGCACGTAAAGTAGCGGCGACTCTAGGCAAAGACCTAGCAGGAGTCAGTAGAGGCGCTTTGAGTACGCCTTTAAGGGTTCATTTTTGGACTCCTTAAGAATCCCCCGGATTTATCCGTGGGGAGTTTCAAAGACTCATTGGATATCTGAAAATCTCTTGACACACTTGGTGCCAAAGTGGTTAACAATAAATAATATGGATCTGCCAATTATTTACCACCCAGATTATATTGCGCCACTACCTCCAGGTCATCGCTTCCCGATGCCTAAATTCAGGCTACTCTATGAATTGCTGTTGGCTGATGGAGTCGCGCAAAGCGAACAATTCCATACCCCAGAACGTCCACCGCTAGAGTTAATCGAGTTAATTCACACCGCAGATTATGTTAAAGCTTACTGTGAGGGTATCCTAGACCCCAAAGCACAGCGCCGTATTGGACTACCTTGGAGTCCGGCACTAGCGAATCGTACTTGTGTAGCGGTTGGTGGTACGATACTTACTGCCAAGCTAGCTTTAAATCAAGGTTTAGCTTGTAATACTGCTGGTGGTACTCATCATGCTTTTCCTGGTCATGGGTCTGGTTTTTGTATTTTCAACGATTTAGCGATCGCATCCCGCGTTTTACAAAAACTCGGACTTGTCCAAAAAATCCTGATTGTGGATTTGGATGTCCATCAAGGGGATGGTACTGCTTTTATTTTTCAAGACGATGAAAGTGTTTTTACCTTCTCTATGCACTGCGAAATTAATTTTCCCGGTACCAAACAAAAAAGCGATTTGGATGTTCCCCTCACAGCAGGAATGGAAGATGATGCCTATTTGCAAACTTTGGACAAATATTTACCAGATTTATTATCTTATGTCAAGCCAGATTTAATTTTTTATGATGCGGGTGTGGACCCCCATATAGGCGATCGCCTGGGAAAATTAGCTTTAACTGATACTGGCATTTTTCGTCGAGAAATGCAGGTTTTAAGTACCTGTGTTAGCGCTGGTTATCCTGTAGCTTGCGTGATTGGTGGGGGTTATGCTGATGATATGAAATCTCTTGTTTGGCGCCATTCTTTAGTACATCGAGCAGCGAGTGAAGTTTATCGACAATATAGATTGTAACTTGGTTTGTAGTCAGCAATTTAGTGCTTTCAAAAGCGATAACTATAATTTTCTTCCTTTGCGCCTTAGCGCCTTTGCGTGAGCTAAAAATTATTTCGTTAATCTTGTAGCTCACGCATTCTCTACGAGACGCTGCGCGAACGCAAAGCGTCTGTCTTCGACACGCTCCGCGAACGAAGAGAAGGCGCAAAGTAAAGACCGATTCGGGAGTAAATCAGGAAACCTCTGTGGGACAGGAAAGCGTGGAAAAGAAAACTAAAGTCAGAATCTACGATTTAGCAAACGAATTAAAATTGGATAGCAAAAAGCTATTAGCAATTTGCGATAAACTCAATATTACCGCCAAAGTTCCAACCAGTACAATCACAGAATCTGATGCAGAACGTATTCGGAAGGCGGTAAATAAATTAATTGCTGCTAAAACCAATTCTTCAAAAAATAAGACAAGTTCGGAAGATTGGAGTTATGTATTTGTCGCTGCGACTGTTGATAGTTTTCTGCGCCATCTTGAAGGTGAGGATGTCCTAAAATTATATCCTGAATCTTGGGAACGCCGAGAACGTGCCAATGAGTTAATGTTTGAATGTGTTGGTCTACAGTCTTGTTTATTTTATGTCCGTCGCAAGGGTGCTGGTAGAGATGCGGGAGAACAAATTTGGGATTTAACAATCGCCACGGATCATGATAATTTTCAATTACCAGCAAGATTGCAGAAGCTAGGTAAAACTTTAGGATTTATCGCGGCTGTTCAAAAAGATGGTTACGGCGGTTTAAAGTTACTTTCGGCGCAATTGCTACCACTCGCACGGGGACAAGGCGATGCTTACTCCATACCTTATCGCTTGCGTTTACTGCCTAATCATAAGCATCAAATTGGCATTCCGTCAGCGACATTGGTGCGTATAGCAACTATACCAGTTTGTGGCGACCATGTGCCTACAGAAGATCAACTAAAAGCTTGGAAAGCGTTTTTGCAGGTTGAGGAAAAAATCGCTAAGGCGCGGCAATTTTGTGTAGCTTATATAGATTATGATCATAGTTCGCGAAGACGGATTAATTTTGTAATTAATCTCGCCTCAGCCACCCTTGACGGCGCTAAGGATAATTCCTTGGATGTAGACAATTTCTGGGAACGGGTAAAACGGGCGAGAAATGACGAAATTAAGTTATTTGAAACTAATCCTATCGGCAAAAATTGGTATAGTGGTCGTCAACTAGGGTCTATTGAAGAGGTTGACGCGAAACGTAATATTATTGGTGTCAGGCTAGAACGGGATTTAGCGGAACACATAACTTCGGAACGTTATCAGCTACCAGAGAACGGATTTTTATTTTTCCAAGCTGTTGGTGACATTCAGCAGATTCAGCGGAAGAAAAAAGCTTTGGAAGATTTGAATAATGGCCGCACCCAAAATCCTTATTTGGGTAACTTTTTATTTGATGCTTCTCAAGCAAGACCTATTAAACAAACTGTGGAACTTCAACCACAAGATTTATTATTATCCTCGGCGAATCCTGGTCAGAAAGCAGCAGTCGAAACGGTACTTTCAGCTAAAGATCTTGTCCTCATCCAGGGTCCACCAGGAACTGGAAAAACTACTGTAATTGCTGAGATTTGCTATCAAGTTGCATTGCGGGGTGGACGTACATTAATCGCTTCCCAAGCAAATTTAGCAGTTGATAACGCCCTCAGTCGATTAGTTCACAATCCTGTAATTCGCGCTATCCGCAAAGGACGAGCCGAAAAAGTTGGGGATGAAGGACAACCTTTTTTAGAAGACCAAGTGATTGGTACATGGTTACAAAATACCGCTACTGACTGCGAAAACAATCTCACCCAACGCCGCGAAAATGTAGAAATTTTTCGTCAATTGCTGGCGTCGTTACCAAGATTTACAACTTACGTCACCGCAGAGGAAGAATTCCATCAGCAACAAGAGGAATTCAAACAGGGTAAAACCAAGATAGAGGCAAACTACCACAAGCAAGAAGTAGCATATCAGGAAAATGTCGCCAAAACAAGCGAGGTGGAATTCTTGATTTCAGGTTTGGAAAACTTGTTAAATTCTCCAGCAAATATCAACTGGGAATCTCCAGAAGTTACAAATTTTTTACCTCTGCTTAAGCCTTACACAGAAGGTAATACTTCTGTACAAACCTTTATCGCCAATGTGCGTACAGCCATCAACTATTCTGATCAACTCGGCTTTGTTCGTCCTGGTTATGGTGCATTTGGCTTGGCTATTTGGTTGCGTGAGACTTTAGGTGTTGAATTATCTGAATTGAAACCAGTTTTGAGTTATGCGAATGATGCGACTTTAGCTATGTCAGAAGTCGCAGCATCGGTACAGGTTTTCAAACAGCATTCTACCTATTTGCAAAAATTACAAACTGATTATCAGCAATTGAGTCATCAGCAGCAAAATCTCCAGCCAACTCTCCAAATTTGGGAGAATCGCCAACGAGAAATTGATTATATCATCGCCGCTGTTACTGAATGGAAATCTACAGCGGTTTCCCATCTTTACCAAGTATTGAAATCTTGTCAGCAATCAGGACAAGCATTAACAGAAAATCTGGTAGAATTACCACTGGGTTTGTTGATGTTTGCTCAGAAATTAAAAATCTCAATAGTCCCAAAAGACTATAATTTAAATTTACCAGACTGGGGGTTATTGACAAAGGCAATATCTTATGAGGTAGAGGGTGGGTTTAGTGACAGACGGGGGAATAAATATACTTTTAGCTATTTTGTTCAGCAAAATTTGAGTCAAATTCCCATAGTGCTATCAAAAAGCGATCGCACCCAATGGCAAGAATTTTATCAGCAATTTCAAAATTATCAGCTACTCACCCAAAATCAGCGAAAATTGCTGGTTGAAAATATCCAGTTTTTTCTAGTGAGAATCCAACAGACCTATAATGCATCATGGAAACCAAATAATATTGATGCGACTCTCACCCGTGTTACCCAAGAATTACTAGATATCATCCTAGCAAATGCACGTAAATGTGTCGCCAAAGTCAAAGCTGAAACCGAACAACAGCTTCAACATCTGCAAAAGCAATTAAATCAACTCCCTAAAAATGATATTACCCTAGAGCAAATATCTGAAATTCAACAGCAGGTAGAAATCGCCAGTCAAGATGCTAACTCGAAACTGGAAGGAGTGATGAATATTTTACGACAGCTTCACCAACAAAAATTACCTGCTCAATTACAGATTTTAGTTGAGAAATACCTCACCAAGCAATCAAATATCTGGGAACAGCCTGAAGAATTATCCCAGCAAGTCAATTCATGGTCAAGTAGCATCATTCATCTGGAAACTTTAATTTCAGGTTTAGATTCCTTGGCGATTTTGGAGATGATTAAAACTGCTTTGACTGAATATCTTTCACAGCTAAATGAAGAAACCGCAACATCTCTACAGAAACTCGATAAATTGCGACTTAAGTTAAGTGACACAAAAAACAACTCATCATCTGAAATCTCAGCCAATTTAATTGCAGAAAGAAGCTGGTGGGAAACATTATGGCAAATAATTCCTGATAAATTTAAGCCAAAAATTAATTCCACAGACTTGTTTAACCTAGATTTATTACAGAATTTACAGACTCAGTTTGGATCTTGGGAACAGGAACTCAAAAATCATGAAACTTACCTCAACCGATATCAGAAATTTATCCAAGATTGGAGCGATAAATTACGCAATCCCTCAGAACGCGATCGCCACGATTTAAGGCGTATTTATTTAGATAATGCTAACGTCATCGGTATCACCTGCGTTCAAGCAGCTAGTAAAGATTTCTCCGAAGAATTCAATTACTTTGATGTCGTCATTATTGATGAAGTCAGCAAATGCACTCCACCAGAATTACTCATCCCAGCTTTGAAAGGTAAAAAGTTGGTCATGGTCGGCGATCATCGACAATTACCACCCATGCTTGACACTAGCACTATCGAAGAAGTAGCGCAAGAAATGGCGAGTACAAAAGCCGAATTACAATTTTTAGAAGATTCACTTTTCAAAAGTCAGTTTGAAACCGCTGATGATAGCATCAAGCAAATGCTAACTACCCAATATCGGATGCATCCCTATATTATGGGGGCAATAAACCAGTTTTATGATGGTAAATTAGAATGTGGCATTTTGCAACCGGATACCAAACGCGCACATCATCTATCAGGAGACATAATTAAACCAGACCACCATCTAATCTGGGTAAAAATTCCCCAGCAAAATCAATTTCAAGAACAACGGGAAGGAACTTCCTTCGTGAATATTCCCGAAATTGATATAATCGAAAATATCTGTCAGCAGTTTGAGCAGACTTGGACTGCTAAAGTCGCTAATGGTGAACCAAAAAAAGAAATTGCTGTCATTACATTTTATGGCGCCCAACTCAGAAAAATCGATGAACGCCTACAATCGGAACTTTTCCCTTCCTTACAAATTCGTACTGGTACAGTTGACCGATTTCAAGGGATGGAAAGACCTGTGGTGATTGTGAGCATGGTACGCAATAATAGTAGAGGCGATGTTGGATTTGCTAAAAAGCCAGAACGAGTTAACGTTGCATTTTCCCGCGCCCAAGAACTGCTAATAATTGTAGGATGTCACGATTTATTTACCCATCAACCAGGTAAAATCGGTAATATGTATTCACAAGTTGCAAATATTGTCAGTCATCATGGAGGTTTCGTTGATATTTCTCGCGTCTACGGCTAAACCTATTGATGACCGTCTCCAAAATTTGGTAGACGAAATAGAAGCGCAAACTCCGGCTTTATCGGTTTTAGCAGGGCGTCAATTTCGCTATGGTTTACGTCAAACTCCCGTAGAAATAACGATCAAAGAACCCCGTCCCTTTAACGTACTCGAAGAATTTATCATCCGCGCCGGTATTGAACTAGAACCAGCACCAACAGCAGAGGAATTAGCCTCTGTACTTGGTCTTGATCCTATATTCGTGCGAAGTACCATTAAAATTCTCCAAGATTTACAAACTTTAGCAGCCAAATCACCAATTACAGTTACCACTGAAGGTCGTGCATTTTATGAGAAAGGTTCAGTCCAAAAACCGCCATACTCTAAACAAATTTATGCTATTTCCGACCCTTTAGGCGAAAAACTTACTTTTCAGACTGACCCCTTAAATGATGTAATATTAAACCAGCCTGATTTAGCCAGTTACGTAAATCTTAATCATATAGTAACTGATATTTCTACCTTATCACTTGAGGAAGTCAGAGAAATTATTCAAGCTACAGATTTAGCATTTCATGTACCAACCGCAGGAAAAATCGTCACTGGATATAAAGTAGTATCACCAGCGAAAATAATTTGGAAAGAAATCTCACTTTTCGTGATATTCGATAGAAACGAAGATAAAGTACGCCTCGAAATCAGAAATGGAAAACAAATTTTAGAATCAGCCTCAAATTTACTCGCAGCCCTACACGCTGATGGTAAACTATCCTTATCCGCCTTGTGTAAATCCTCGGATGAAACCATTAATTTAGAACTTGAGGCGATTCTCAACCATCAAAATCCAGAAATGGAAGCTAGAGTTCAAAAAATTCGCCAACTTGTGCTAGAATCCAGCACCAAAACTACTGGGAAAAAGCCGAATAAAACTTTAGCTGGTACAGCCTTAACATTATTACCGGGACAAATTAATCAAGTTTTATCAGAAGTTTTAAATTCCGCCAAACGTCAGGTTATTATCTATTCACCTTCCATAACTCAGTCCCTCAGAGAAGAAAAAATCTTAACTCTGCTAGCAGAATTAGCCAATCGAGGAGTGAAGATTTTAATTGGATATGGAATTTCACAGCTGCTTGAAGACGCAGAACGACCAATACCACCAGAATTAGAGACCAAAATTAGAGCGATAAAAACATCAGATGGCTTACCATCCGTACACCTTTGTTGGTTGGGAGATTCCCACGTCAAAGAAATAATAGTTGATCAAGAAATTTATCTTTGCGGTTCCCATAACTGGTTATCTTATCATGGCGAACACCTACCACAAGGCGAATCAGTTTATCAAGTCACAATTCCCCATGAAGTCCAAGAAGCTAATAAATTTCTCACCGACCGCTACCAAAATCACGCGCAGAAATTATGGGAAAATGCAGTAGAAAATCATGATGAGCAACTGGCTATAGAATCCTTGTGCGTCTGGGACGCCCTAGGTATGGAAGATATAGCACTCACAGCGATACAACAAAATAACTGGCTGGAACTTCTACCAGTGTGGTTAAATTTGATAGTCCAGGGACTAAAGTCGAAAAAAGTCCCAGATGATTCACCGAGTTTGACAATAGCATTGTCGATGCTCAGTCATATTTCTCCAGACTCAATTTATATTGAACCATTACGACAGGGGCTTTGTCAAGTTATCAGCGCGATCGCCAATAACAATCCCGATAACGCTGTAAACTTACTCACTGAGCCAATTAGACACGAGTTTTTGCGTCTCAACATCGCGCCAGAGGGAGATTTACTCGAATCCCAAGAAACAGAACTATGAGGATGTTGAATAATTTTCAGTATAGCACTTCCTATTCAGTGATGGTACTCAATTGTATCACGCGATGTAGGGGCACGGCACTGCCGTGCCCTTACCGATGTACCTCACTAGGGCGAGAAACGCTATATCCCCCATGCTCCATGCCCAAAAATTAGTTAAGAATCGAATGGCACCAAGAAAAGCCCAAAGGCTTGTGTCGTCTTCCAGCCTCATAGCTTGGAATGTATTCTCATAGGCTCTGCCTTCTGTCAAGCCACTGGAGGCGGAGCCTCCCAGAATGGGTTCCCAGGCTATGGACTCTTAACCAGTCAGGGCAAAGGCTGTATCTTAACTTAGTGCTATTGAGTTAAGAATCCTCAATTATTAATTATGAAATGTGAACTTTTCCATATTTCAGTATTGCTAGTTCAGAAAAAATAGCTGAAACCCTTATCTATCTTAGGCTACAGTTCAATGATTCTCACTTAGGAAATTAACTTTGATGTCGATGCGGAAATTCGTCTAATTCGATACAATTTATAGGCTAGGAGAGCCGAGGAAAAGAAAGTGGTCTTATCAAAAGGCTTTGAGATTGAGATGTACACTGGCACACCTCAAGGTGAAATCGTCGGTCTCTCAGACAAAATTGTCGGGGTAATAGATGGATTTGTCCGGGAGCCAGATAGCCGCAACGTAGAATACACAACAAAACCGCTGCTTAATTATGAGCAACTGTTGTGTGCGCTGCTGAGTCCGCGCCGGAACCTGCGAAATTACATCAAGCGCTTAGGTGATTATACCCTGATTCCAGGGAGTACCCTGTCTTTGGGTGACAGCGATCGCTTTTTTCGTTCCGATCCAACTAACCCCTACCATGACTACATTGAGCAAACCTACGGTACAAACGTAGTCACCGCCAGCGTTCATATCAATATTGGCATCAGTGACCCAGAATTATTAATGCGGGCTTGTCGGGTGATCCGCATGGAAGCGCCTTTATTCCTCGCCCTCAGCGCCTCATCTCCCTTCCTCGATAGTCAAGCTACCGGCTATCACTCCACCCGCTGGGCTATGTTCCCCCAAACCCCCACCCATGTGCCTTTATTCGTCAGCCACGCCCATCATATTCAGTGGGTGGAAGCACAACTGGCTACAGGGACAATGCAAAACGTACGCCATTTGTGGTCATCGGTTCGACCCAATGGCGATCGCCGTCCCTATGACCTCAATCGCCTGGAACTACGCATTTGCGATTTAGTCACAGATCCCATCGCCTTGCTCGCAATTACGGCCTTGCTAGAAGCTCGATTGTTGCAGATAATGGAAGACCCCCGAATCGATCCGTTAACCCAAAGCACCCTCACACCCGCAGAACTTATTCACCTGACTGCTAGCAATGAAGCAGCAGCGGCTACTGCTAGTCTCGATGCCCAACTTAGGCATTGGCAAGACGGCAGAATCATCCTAGCCAGAGATTGGATTGCCCAACTATACCAAGAAGTTTGGGCGATCGCCAAACAACAAGGCTTTAGTTGTTTCCTATCCCCGTTACACAAAATTCTCCTCGCAGGTAATGAAGCCCAACAGTGGTTACAGCTGCATAAAGTCGGTTTTGACACTCAGCGCGTCATCACCCAGGCGATGATTACTACCCTTGACCGGGAAATCGAGTTAGAGCATAAATTGTGTTCCCCCCTGATGGCTTAACACCGCATCCCCTGTCTTCTGACAAATGGTAGATTTTCTGAAGACCATTACGACTCCAGGACAGACTAACCACTACTGCTTCATAAAACTTAACATTGGCTAAATTTAGTCAGAAATACTCTCAGATATAGGTCTGGGAGGGTTTCTCTTTAGTTTTAAAATTCTAATCAATGGAGAACGCTTGACAATTATTAATAAAACCTATCAATCGCCTCTATCGCCTGGTAGATTTTGCCAAAGCGATACATTGTTTTTTACAATACATCGACTCCACTGAAAAATGCCTCAGGTAGTATTAGTTAACCCACAAATTCCGCCGAATACAGGCAATATTGCGCGTACCTGTGCGGCTACGGGCACAGAATTACATTTGGTGGGGCCTTTAGGCTTTGAAATTAGCGATCGCTACCTCAAAAGAGCCGGTTTAGATTACTGGCCATACGTCAATTTGCACAATCATGAATCCCTAGAAGCCTTTAAAAACATACATCACAACCGTGGAGGTAGATTGTTGGGGTTCACGGTTCATGGCAGTGTTAATTATGTGAAATTTCAATTCCTGGCCAATGATTGGCTGCTGTTTGGTAGTGAAACCACAGGCTTACCACCAGCAGTGCTGTCAGCCTGTGACGCTCAACTTTATATTCCCATGACTCAACCTCACGTTCGCAGCCTAAATCTTTCTGTGAGTGTGTCAATTGGATTGTTTGAAGCCCGTCGCCAGTTGGGTTATTTAGATTAGAATTTAAAAAAAATTATCAGTATTTTTACTTAAAAGAAGATAAACAAATATCTAACAGCTAATTTGGTAGCCAAACTATATCCATTGTTACAGAAATCACAAAGTAAATAGGTATACTGGATGGTGAAAGTATTGCCCAAACTCGGTAAAGAATACCTACTGAACATGGTTGCTTTATATAAGAAATTTGTATATAAGATTTGAGGAAATTCCTAATTTCGATGCTAGATTTTTATGAATTTCAATTATCTCTGGACTAGGAACAAAAAGGGTAAAACCTAGTCTTATCAAGCATTTCAGTGATTTTGGGTCAATTAGTATTTGTCAGGGGCGCAAAAATAGCTGCGAGTTTACACGGTTGTCTTTTAGGGAATAATCAACGTAAAGTCTCGTGTTGGGAAGACGGATTTGCTAGGAATCTCTTGAAGATATCTACAGCAGGGGGGCATCGCTTTTCCAGAAGTCTGAGCAAATCAATTGCCGAAAGCTTTGTGGACTGGGCTATTAAACTAGTCCCAGCGACGACAGCAAGACAGCAAAAGACAACTGCAAACAGCAAAACATCCTAGGGTGTGAGGAGTGGAGCGGACAAGTCAGCACAGCAATTTTAAGTTTTGCCCTAAGGTGTGAACTTGTCTAAATCACCAGAAGCAGGTTAATCTTGCGTAAGTATCTCTGGTGAGTGTGATCTTGATCTATAGTTCGATGTGATCTAAATCATTGACTAATATCCGACTGAAAAAATCAAGGTCAGTTAAGCGCTAGTGATCATAGGAGGTCGTCTTTGAAACGAGCATTGAAAAAGAGAGTGAAAGCTGTGCTGAAAAATACCCCCAGCATTGATGGTGTGCCAGTAGAGCAGGCAAACGAGGTTAATTCTCAGATTAACCACCGAGTACGAAAAGCTGCCATGATCGGCTTGGCAATCTCAATGGGAGCAACCAGCCTGCTGGTAACTCAACAAAGCGATCAAGCCCAAGCAGCGGCTCCTGCAGGTAGCGAAAAGGTTGCCTCAACAAATTCTGCTGCTCCTGACAATGAGGTGAAATTTGCTACCACAAAGCTGGAGAGCCTAAACGTCTCCTCAGCCAGCGTGCCGGAAAATCCCGTCATAGTGGAACCCACAGCAATTTCACAGGTGCCTGGGCTAGAAGCTAAATTGCAAGGAACCGCCAGTGGGAAGTCTGTCCAATTTCCAGCCTCATCAGCAGATCCAGCAACAACAGCACCTTACAAAACTTCTCTGGCGCAGCAACCCCAAGTAGCCCAGGGGATGCAAACCATCCAAAACCTCTCTAGTGGTAATGGTGTTGTGGGTAGTCAAAAATTGCTGACTACTCAACCACAAACAGTCATCACAGAGAGCAAAGTCGCTATTGGTGAAGTTAATGCTCAACTGAAAGCGCAGCAAGAGTTTGCACTAAACCGCTTACAAGAGAAATCGAACCGCTTAAGACAGAGTTTGACACAGTTACGGTCTGGAGAAAGCCAAAATTTATCACAACCTACTATCAGTTTGGCGCAGCCAGCGAATGTAGTTGATAAAGCAGCCCAGGTCAGTGTTAACAACAGTGCCACAGAACAGTCACCAACATCTACAGAAACCAGCCAAACTAGCCTGGTTTCGAGGTTAAAACAGTCAAGAGCCACAGGTGCATCCCTCGCAACGCCTACATTAGCCTCACCAAAATTTGTTGCGCCATCAGCGTCTGCAGCCTACGAAGTTAAACCTGGAGATACATTAGCGGCGATCGCTAGCAATTACGGTACTTCGGTCTCAGAATTAGCTAAGGCAAATAATCTCAGCAATCCCAATCAACTGCAAATTAGTCAAAAACTGACAATTCCTGCGGCTGGGGTTGAACAAAACACTGTCAGCGTTCCTACTGTAGCAATTAACCCCAGTGTTGTGCAGCCCGGTGCTACGCCCAAGGTAGCTACCTCCCCAGTGAACCAGGCTAGTGTACCTGTTAGTTCACAGTTATCAATCATTGCCAATAACAGCAATGTGACTGTACCGACACCAGTATCTACTATCAGTCCACAAACAGTTCCTAACCTTGGTAACTCCTATGGTATGGGTGGTGACACACCAGTACCAAAAGTTTTTGCCGAAATTCAACTGGCTCAAAAACAAGAGTCGGTAGCAGGGACAAAAAGTAATAAACGTCTGCAAAGCTTACAAACAGAAATCGAAAGATTACGCCAAAAATACCGCGCCCAACAGTCTGGTGTAGTTTTACCGCCAGATAGCGAAACTAATAATCCTGCGGTGGAGATTCCCGTTGCTAATAGCAGTAATTTTGCGGTATCCAGCCCCAGTTATCAACGGAATGCGGTACAGATTCCCGTTCCTGCACCGATTGGGATGACTAACTATAGCACCCAACCAGTTCAGCCTTTATACCGAGCAACTAGACCCAGTAGTGAGCCAGTAAATCCAGAGTTCTTACCTAACCAAGCCTCTGGACAGTGGACTCCCTCTGGTAATGCATCTGACTCCTTAGGCAAAATGCGCGGAACTAACGTTTCCCCAGCATTACCACCTTTGGCAGCAGTTGATCAATACCTGCCCAGAACGATTGACGAAAACACACCGCCTCCTTCCACCTCATCAGTAGGTTACATTTGGCCAGCAAAGGGTGTTTTCACCTCTGGCTTTGGTATGCGCTGGGGACGCCCCCACAGAGGTATTGATGTTGCCAACTCCACTGGTACACCAATTTACGCCTCCGCTGACGGTGTGGTACAAAAAGCAGGCTGGAATAACGGTGGCTACGGTAACCTCGTAGAAATCCGCCATGCTGATGGTAGCATGACTCGATATGGCCACAACAGCCGGATTTTGGTACAGGCTGGTCAACAGGTGCGTCAAGGAGAAACTGTTGCTCTTATGGGTAGCACTGGTTTCAGCACAGGTCCACACACCCACTTTGAAATCCATCCAGCAGGCAAAGGCGCAGTTAACCCCATAGCCTTCCTACCCAACCGCGTCTAATTTCTGGCTATCTACAATTCAATCATTTTCTGGTTCAATGAGGGAGTTTCGCTCCCTCTTTTGCTTTGTATAGCTAGGGGCTAGGGCAATACGCTTCGGTTAAAGGGCACAAGCCTCAAGGCATCGAAAATTAATTGGCAAAGAGACTAGCAAAAACCAAATACTCATGCTATACTCACAATATATGCAAAATAAAAATATGGCTCAGTAGCTCAGCTGGTTAGAGCGCGGGACTCATAAGCCTGAGGTCGTTGGTTCAAGTCCGACCTGAGTCATTATAATTTAAAATGCTAGGTTTGTAAGTTAAGTCTTATTCATCCATGTTGTAGCATTCTTTGCTACCCAAATATGTAGATGAGTTGCTGCTGATCGCCAAGAATTTCTAGACTGCGCGAGTATTTGTTCTGCGATCGCTGGTGTTAGGTGTAATCTAACCTCTTTAGTATTGGATAATCGTGCTAGCTGAATGCGTAGCTGTGCCCACTTTAACAGTGTCTGTGAATCTAACAGAGGAAGAGTAATGGTCTCCACCCTTAGCCCCAGGGATTGAGCAGCCCAGCTTAAATCAGCGTGAGTTGCTACCACAATAGTAGATTGGTAGATGGCAGCCTGACCTAATGCAAATAATAATAAAGGAACTGGAATTGCTTGAGCTTCGTCCCAGTAGGCGATGTCACCAATGGGTGGAATGCGCCATCGTTGTTTTTTATAACCCATTCGCTCTGGAGGATAGCTGACATACAGTCCTTCTGTTTGTTTTTGCCAATACAGCAGGTGAGATGTTTTACCAGCCCCTTCGGCTCCTTGCAACTGCACAAATAACTTTGCTCTGACTGGTGGTGATTGAGATAATCCCCGATCAATCCAGCTTGTCTCTATCAACTCGTCTATTTCTTCGGATATAAATGGGTTAGATTTTAGTCCCAACGGATGATAAGGATCATAGTATATCATAGCCGCGATCGCCTAGGAATAACTTGAAGCGGAACACTGTAGGTTTTGCCTCCGAAAATACCCCCTCTCACTTCAGCCTTGACGACCCAAATCACCCGGAAAAGTTTGCCATCGAAAGATACTGGTGCTTCATAGGGAAGATCAAATTTAAAAGGAATTACATCACCACTAGACACTTTACCTAACTCTAAGGTCGTAATAGTTTGCTTGTTTTTGCTACCCTGTCCCTCGGTGTGCCATTCCAACTTAACAGTTACAGACTGTTGTGATGTCCCTTGCCAGCTTACCTGTCCAGACACAGACTTGCCTAGTTCGACGATAGAATTCACTAAGGTAATATACATCATTAAACCACTTCCGGTTCCACTAATAAACAAAAAACTGAATCTTCTTTAATTACTCCTGGGATATCTAGCCAAACAGAAATACCCCATAAAACACATCTCGACTCACTGAACTTCTTGGTCTGAATGCTAGGAACACCATCGCTAGGAATGCGAATATGCCAATCTTGCTCAATTTGAGAAACACCGGGTAATATTAAGAGTGTTGGTAAATCCTGAACCCAAATAGGTTCACCATAGAAGCTAGCAGAGCCAGTTCCTCGGTTGTCCATATAAACTTCTAAGCAGATTAATCTACCGCTGACTCTACCCTCTGTCTGAGCCTGATACCCAGATTTTAGGTAACGGCGAAAAGTGAGCGTCATAGTTTCACCCAAGCGCAAAGGATAACTTTTGAGAATCAATTGCCCAGGTTCAAACCTGTTTAGATTTTTTAGCTTAACAGGAATTGACAAAAGTATGAAAAGTCCTGCTAATATAATTAGTAACCCAAACAATACAAGTAGCAAGCCAAACAGTCCAATACCACCAGAGAGGACAAAGTTTCCTCCGCCAAGAAGTATCTGTACTCCAATAAAGAGAAACAGTAGTCCAGAAAACAGCCGAGGTATGATTCCCGCTCCTTTTCGTGTATTTTCAAAATCAGTAAACACAAACCCCATTGGTTGCTTTTCCGGCTGCTGATCTGTGCGTTTGAACAGTTTTTTTGCCAAAAATCCAGATGGATATTCTGGCACAAATGAAACAGGTATCACTATTTTTCTCCTTTATCAAAATTGTCGTAAAAGCCACATTTACAGGGAAATATAAATCAATACACTTGGTATTATACCAGTTTTTATTTTCCCAGATGTCTATTAAAATTACCGGGTGTTTCCTACTCCGAATTACCCGTATCTGAACCTTCTGAATTAAAATTAGACAAAAAAGCAGGAGTAGAACCAGAAGGACATTCAATCTTAATGCCGACAACTTTAGGTATTTCTGGAGGCGTTAACGAAGCTGCATCAGTTCCACATATTTGAGTAAGCGTGACAGGTTTTTCATTACCTTCAACTTTTAGAGCAAATACTGCACCTGTATAACTCAATAATTCAGGTTTTTTTGCCTTACCAGTTATTTTTACAGACCGCTGAGAGTCGATAATAGTCATGACGTAGGAGTAATTCTCAGTTTCTGATTTGATATCAAGCCCTAGTTCAGAAATATTAGATGCGAAGCGATTATTTTTGGAAAAATAATCTTGTTGTGCTGTATTGATTTGAGATATGTTATTTTGTGCTTCTATGATATTCTGTAATTCCTGCAAGCTGGTCTTAAATAAACCAGGTAGGAAGGGAATAAACAAAAGCATTATGAATAGAGGTAAAAGAAATGAAACCAATAACCCGCAACCGCAACCTAAAGTAATAAGCCCGATATTTTTAGCAGTATTTTCTTGCTGTGACATACATATTTACCTCGATTTATACTCATGTATTTGCATGATCATCTAACGCCACCAGTCTGTAAGTGACTGCTGATTTGATTTTGAGTTCTCTATTTACTTATCAGTCGGGTGCAGGCATTTTATGAAAAACAATGCAACCAGTTATCAAGTATTTCCCAACGTAAATATACTTAAAACCCTTACCAAGGAAGCCCAGAAATGCGATCGCCCTCCATCCCTCCCAAAAATCCCCTGACTCGACCTAGGCGGCAATTCTTGCAACAATGGATGATATCCGTGCAACCAAGCCTGCAAAATCCCATTTAAATAGCTTGTAAACATTTGCCATTAACTGTCAGAAACTATGCTTACCCAAGAGAAACAACAACGTAACTGGAAACCCATCATCAAAAAATTCGAGGCTGTTCTTGGCAAAAATGGCGTAGTCCAGCGCCGTGAGGAACTGATTACCTATGAATGCGATGGACTGGCCGCCTATCGCCAACGTCCGGCGGTGGCGGTGCTACCGAGAACGACGGAACAAGTTGCACAGGTTGTGAAAATATGTAACCAGTATTCTGTTCCTTTTATCGCCAGGGGTTCGGGTACTGGTCTATCTGGTGGCGCTTTGCCCATTGAAAATTCAGTTTTGATTGTCACTTCTTTAATGCGGCAAATACTCAATATAGATTTAGATAATCAGCGGACTATTGTCCAACCAGGAGTAATTAACAGTTGGGTGACACAAGCTGTTAGTGGTGCTGGATTTTACTACGCTCCTGACCCTTCTAGCCAAATTATCTGCTCAATTGGGGGCAATATTGCCGAAAATTCTGGTGGGGTACATTGTCTGAAATATGGTGTCACCACTAACCACGTTTTAGGCTTAAAAATTGTCACCGCTGAGGGTGAAATTGTTGATTTGGGGGGACAAGTTCCCGAAATGCCTGGTTATGATTTAACTGGTGTATTTGTAGGTTCAGAAGGTACTTTGGGTATCGCTACAGAAATTACTTTGCGAATCCTCAAAAGTGCAGAGTCAATTTGTGTGCTATTGGCAGATTTTACCAGCGTGGAAGCAGCAGCAGCGAGTGTTTCTGATATCATTAGTGCTGGGATTATTCCTGGTGGAATGGAAATGATGGATAATTTCAGCATTAATGCTGTAGAAGATATTGTGGCAACAAATTGTTATCCCCGTGATGCGGCTGCAATTTTATTAATAGAAATTGATGGTTTGGATGTGGAAGTTGTCGGCAACAAACAGCGAGTTAGGGAAATTTGTCAAAAAAACGGTGCGCGTAATGTTACATCTGCTAGTGACCCAGAAACGCGATTAAAATTGTGGAAAGGACGGAAAGCCGCTTTTGCCGCTGCTGGCAATATGAGTCCTGATTATTATGTGCAAGATGGCGTAATTCCTCGGACTCAATTGCCCTATGTTCTGCAAGAAATTGAGGCATTAAGTCAAAAATTTGGTTATCCTGTTGCGAATGTGTTTCATGCTGGAGATGGTAATCTTCACCCACTAATTCTTTATAATAATTCGATACCTGGTGCATTAGAACAAGTGGAAGAATTAGGCGGAGAAATTCTCAAACTTTGCGTGAGAGTCGGTGGTAGCATTTCTGGTGAACATGGTATCGGTGCTGATAAAAAATGTTATATGCCAGAGATGTTTAGTGATGCTGATTTAGAGTCTATGCAATGGGTACGGCAAGTTTTTAATCCCCAAGGGTTGGCGAATCCTGGTAAGATATTCCCGACGCCACGAACTTGTGGTGAAGCTGCAAATCATGCCAGTGTTAAGCAGTTTGAAAGTGTGGAAAGATTTTAATTTCACGCCAAGGCGCTAAGTCGCAAAGTGTTGATTTTAGGACTTACGCAACTTTCATATTTTTTTCGCGGAGGTTGTCAATAGTCAAAAGTCCAAAAACCCGGACTCTTGACTCTTGACCCTTGACTCTTGACTCTTGACTCTTGACTCTTGACTCTTGACTCTTGACCCTTGACCCTTGACCCTTGACCCTTGACCCTTGACCCTTGACCCTTGACTCTTGACTCTTGACTTATGTGCCACTTGCGTAAGTCCTGTATTTGCTGCTTCGGGTCTTGGCACAAAATAAATAATCAAATAAACAATAAAATAAATAATTATGTCTATCCGGAGGAGTACAATTTATTTTGTAGTTATATAATATTCCTTGAAAACGAAGTCAAAGCCACAGATGAATCGGTTTATAAGCCGTTTTCTTTTTTACTTGGTGTGTGTGGAATTAATACTATGCTTAATGGCTTTTTCACTTCCTTCATCGTCAGGTTATGACCAACAATCAAGTAATCCAACGACAACAGAAATTCGTGGCGTTTGGCTTACTAATGTTGCTAGTGGTGTATTATTTGTGCCCTGGGGTATTAACCGGGCTTTAAATCAGCTATCGGCACTCAATTTTAATACGGTTTATCCTGTGGTTTGGAACAGAGGATATACTTTTTATCAGAGTGCTGTAGCGCAAAGGGTTACAGGTTCAGATACTCAACCTTTGCTCAAATTTATGCATGGTGGACAGGATGTTTTAGCTAAGTTGATTGAACTGGCTAAACCGAAAGGTTTGAGTGTCATTCCTTGGTTTGAATATGGCTTGATGACGCCTCACAATTCCGAGTTAGCAAAGCGGTATCCTCAGTGGTTGACAAATGGGCAACTTGGGATAAACTCTATCAAGGAAATCCCCCCGGAGGAAATCAACAATAACTTTGTTAATAAGCTGGCTTGGTTAAATCCTCTGCATCCACAAGTTCAGGAGTTGATCACGGCGTTAATTGTGGAAGTTGTCAGTAATTACGATGTGGATGGTATTCAGCTTGATGACCATTTTGGGATGCCTGTACAGTTTGGTTATGATCCTTTCACTATTCAACTTTACCAGGAAGAACATCAAGGTAAAAGTCCGCCCAATGATTGTTTTAACTCAGAATGGATGAGTTGGCGAGCAAACAAAATTACTGATTTCATGGCAGAAATTTATCAAGCTGTCAAAAGAATTAAACCCTATGCCAAAATATCTCTGTCTCCTAATTCTCAAACTTTTGCCTACAAATATTATCTCCAAAATTGGGAAGATTGGGTAAAAAAAGGTTTGGTAGATGAGTTGATTTTGCAGGTTTATCGTGATGACAAAAGCAGTTTTATTGCTGAATTGTCACAACCTGCGGTGGAATTTGCCCGTAGTCAAATTCCCGTAGGTATTGGGATATCAACGGGAACTTTGAGCGACCCTGTAAAAATTGCTCAAATTCGCGAACAGGTTCAGACTGTGCGCGATCGCCATTTTCCCGGTATCTCTTTTTTCTACTGGGAAAGTTTATGGGGTTACATCGCGCCAGAATCACCCCAACAGCGGCGCAAGGCGTTTTTTGAGATGTTTACTGTCAAGGCCGCAAGACCAGTACTCAGCAATTCAAAATTCCCAGTCCAAAATTCTAAATGAATCAGATCTATCGTAGGGGCGCAAGGCCTTGCGCCCCAAAAGCGTGGTCTATTTACTTTCCCAATCCCTGGTCACTGAGCGGAGCCGTTCGCGTAGCGTCTCGCAGAGAAGTGCAATCCCTATTTTCCTGCTAGATGTCCTTAAAAGCTGCCAAAACTGAATTGAGGTTTACATTGCAGTGGATTTTTGCCACTGTGACCGGTTTTTTGCTGAGTTTATTATTGATTGAAATTGGGGAACAGCCAGATATTGGAGTGGTACAGGCTGCTGTTGGTGGATTGGCGATCGCACTTTCTCAAAGCTTGATTCTCAGACACCCGATCTTTTCTTTAAGATGGGTATTGTCAACTCTTTTGGGTTGGGCTATCATCACGGCTACTGGTATTGGTGCAGTCGGTTGGATTGTACCGACAACTCAGCTTTTACCCCTCAGACTCTTCTGGGGGGCGTTTTATGGCGCAATTGGCGGCTTTGGCATCGGATTTGCCCAATGGCTGGCAATTTACCACCAAGTGCCTTCGGCGTCGCGCTGGATATTCATCAGTGCTGTAAGTTGGGGCGTGGCTATCCCTGTCGGTTCCGCTGTGGGGTTTGTTTTGCGCGAATTTACACAGTTATTTTTAGGGGAAGTCATAGGATTGACTATCACTTGGCTGGTGGTTGCTATCCTCACGGGCATCAATGCTTACAAATTACTTAAGTAATTCCTGGCGTCCACCACAGGCTGATAGTTTTTGATATTGGGCGGATGCTTTTTTTGCGTGTATTATGAGTGCTAAACGCTGATGATATTAAGAATTATGACAAATTTTTCATCAAACACGTGAGTATACTTAAGTATATGTAAGAATCTTAAAGCAATCTTGACATTAGTTCTCAGTAACACTGAGTATAACCGGAGGATTTACCCGGTTCTGGGCACAGAGGGTTTTTCAGACCGTTTTAGCCTGTTGAAGGGTCAATAACTCCGACCTGAAGGTACGGAGCTTGTAAGAAACAAATCTTACGTGTTTGACTAGCCCATTGAGACTAATCCTGATACGCACCTCCGAATACTTCCCCAGTTCGGACAAGTTGCAAGACTTTTTGTTAAGTCGTTGGGTAATGCCAAGACATTCTGGATTAGTTGGGCGAGGGGACTTACTACTTTACTCCGAGGATTATCTCCATGTTGCGAGTACCAGTATTAGCGTATAGCGGGAAACCATTAATGCCTACAAAGGCTAGCAGAGCAAGACGTTGGTTGAAAGAGGGGAAAGCAAAGGTCATTCACAACGACCTGGGTATTTTCCAAATCCAACTAACCAACCGCCACTATCTAAAAACTAAGAATACCCAGCCTATCGCCGTAGGAATTGACCCAGGAAAGCTATACACGGGTATGGCGGTACAATCTGCGAAGTTTACCCTCTGGCTAGCGCATCTCCAATTACCATTTAAAACCGTGCGAGACCGTATGGAGCAACGCGCCATGATGCGAAGGGGTCGCCGGGGTCGCAGAATTAACCGCAAAATAGCGTTTAAACTTCGCGCTCATCGTCAAGCAAGATTTGATAATCGTCGCCAACGTGGTATTCCTCCTAGCATTCGGGCTAATCGAGAATTAGAACTAAGAGTGGTGGACGAGTTATCGCTGATGTACCCCATCACTACCATCGTCTACGAAGTAATAAAAGCGCGTGGAGATAAGGGATTTAGTCCTGTAATGGTGGGTCAAAAATGGCAGTTAGAAAATCTCCGCAGCGATTGGGACTTCTGCTTTGAACTTAACGGGTGGGAAACCTCAAACATTAGGCGGGAACTGGGACTAGAAAAACAGAAACACTCAAAAGGCGATGCAATTCCAGCAACTCACGCAGTAGATGGTATAGCGCTCGCTTGCAGTGTATTCATCAAATACGGCATCATTGACCGCCATTCAAGAGGCTGGAAAGGGGATGTTACCGTAACTCCCGCACCATTTACAGTTATTCGTCGTCCGCCAATATCGCGCCGCCAACTTCATCTAATGGTTCCCTCAAAAGGTGGGATTAGAAGGAAATACGGCGGTACTGTTACCCGTCACGGTTTCCGAAAGGGCGACTACGTTGAGGCTACCCAAGGTAATAAAACCTATCGCGGCTGGGTAAGTGGCGATACTGAAAAACAAGTTTCTGTCTCTGATGCTGACTGGAAGCGGTTAGGTCAATTCAGCAAAAACAAAGTGCGATTGATTCAGCGTTCAACTGGACTAATTGTCACTAATCAAAGCAAAGCCGTCCTATAAGGACGGGGTTTCTACCCAAGAATTCTGATGAATAATATCTGACAATCTTTTGCTTAAGGCGATCAGGAAAATTTTTACAAGCATAACTGCAAGAAAGTTAACCAATCACCGGATTTTAGATTTGCGATTTTACCCAAAGTCACCAGCGCCGGCTTCTGGTGAACAGAACTTTCCCCGACCGATTGACCCCGACCACGCTAGTAGAGTATCTAGGACTTGCACCCCTACTTGGGGATTTTAGATTGACAATGCACGTATTTGTGCTGCCCACTATGATGCATGTAGCTTGCTGCTTTCCAGGAGTACTAAAAAACAATTGCATTTTCTTTCTAAAATCCAAAATCTAAAATTGCCAGACAGTAACACCAGACAGGGACTCTCGCATGAACATCAATCAATCGGAATCAACTGTAGAGTTGACAAACCTATCACCTCCTTACTTTCTCTTCGGCACAGACGTAGATGAGAAAAGTAGTAGCGAGCAGTTTCTACTGAGTATCTACGATTCAGTTCAGGCATCGATTTTTGTGGTAGATGTTCAAGAAGATGGAGATTTTCGGTATGTGGCATTGAATCCAACTCATGAGCGATGGATAGGTATGCGTTCTGAGGATCTCAAGGGCAAAAAACCAGAGGATATTCTCTCGCCAGTCGATGCTGCTAGGGTGCGTCAGCATTATACAGACTGCGTGCGCTTTGGTAAAACTATTTCCTACGAACAATGCTTGCAATTTCAGGGTAAGCGCACTTGGTGGAGTACGACTCTAACGCCACTGCGAGATGCTAACGCGAAGATTTACCGACTTATTGGTACTAGTAGTAATATTACACCCCCCAAGAAGGTAGAACGAAGTGGCAGACTACAACAGCAAGGACGCAATCTGTTAGAAGCTCTCGCCCAACAGATTCGCCATTCAGAAGATTTAGATATTATTCTACCACAAACAGTAAAACAAATCAGGCAAATTTTGCAATGCGATCGCGTCCTGATTTACCGTTTTGGGACTGATGGAACTGGGGTAGTAGTTGCGGAATCAACTGTGATTGCAACAGGTCCCCTGCTAGGAAAAAACATCGATGATCCCTGTTTCACTAATCAACATCAACAAAGCTACACACGCGGGGGAATTGAAGTTGTTGAAGATATTTATGCCCCTGGGTTACATCCTTGTCAACGGGATTTCCTCGCCTCCTTGCAGGTGAGAGCTAATTTAGCCGTGCCTATTTTGTTAAAGCAAGATTTGTGGGGGCTATTGATTACCCAACATTGCCAGGAACCACGTCAATGGCAGCATAGCGAAATTGACCTGCTCAACCAACTAGCAACCCAACTCTCAATTTCTGTCTTGCAAGCAGAACTGCATCAGCAAGTACAACACCTCAAAGCTCAGATGCAGCAGACACATAACTTTCAAGCACTGGTGCAGCGGATAACAGAAAAAATCCGTGATAATCTGGATGCAACTCAGATTCTGCAAACAGTTATTCAGGAATTGGTACAGTTACTCAAACTGGAAAGTTGCCAAATCGAATTATATAGTAGTAACTGCACTTTAGCAACAGTTGCCTACGAGTACTGCGCTAGTCTACCCCCAAGCCAAGGCTTAGTCACAGAGGTAGCAAACTTTCCCGACATGTATCAGCCACTGTTGCAGAAACAAACCCGGCAAACAGTAGAAATCGTTCCCCGATGGCACCCAAAGTTATTGATTGTCACCCAGATTGCTTGTCCTATTTTCGATGCTCAAGGAATACTCGGCAATCTTTGGCTGATTAGACCCACACAAGAAACCTTTGAGGAAGCGGAAATTGGGCTATTGCAGCAGGTAGCAAATCAATGTGCGATCGCCATTCGCCGTGGTAAACTTTACGACACAACCCAGGCACAGGACAGAGATCTCGAAACTGGTGAACACCTCAAAAACGAATTTCTCCGCACCCTCTCCCAAGAACTGCGGACACCCATAACTAGCATTAGCCTTGCAGCCCAAACCCTCGAAAGTTTGCTCACAGCAAATAAAGCATTAGATAGAGAACTAGTTTCACAACTTTTGCAGATTCTGCAAAACGAATGTGGACGAGGAAGCAAATTAATTCACGATTTGCTCGCACTGACCCATATAGAAACCAAACCCGACCCCCAGACATTAATTGTTATTGACTTACAAACCTGGCTACCCCCCATTGTCGAATCCTTTCGCGAAGTCACTGCTTGTCAGCGACAGGAGTTAACCCTCAATATTGAAACAGCACTCCCGGCTTTAGAGACAGACATCACCGATTTAGAGCGGGTGGTTACAGAACTCTTGAGCCATGTCTGCAAATATACACCCGTCGGTGAATCGATCACAGTATCAGCCCACCTCACAGCAGACAATCTGCAGATGAGTTTCCGCAATTCGGGATTAGAAATTCCCGCCAATCAACTGTCACGCATTTTCGAGCCATTCTATCGCCTGTCCAAAAATGACCCCTGGAAATCCAGCGGTACCGGACTGGAACTAGCATTAGTCAAGAAAATGGTTCAACATTTAGGCGGGTCAATTTATGTAGAGAGTGTAGCCGGTCAAACCACCTTCATCGTCGAATTGCCGATTTAACTTTTGGGCTAGTAAATTGGACAAAACTGTGCTATGATGGAACTTCATGTGGGTGACTAGCTCAACGGTAGAGCAGTAGACTCTTAATCTATTGGTTGCGGGTTCAAATCCCTCGTCACCCACTACTTTCAGCCCACTCGATATTTCATCTTGCCTAAATCTTGCCTAGAGTTCTTGCCTAGAGTTAGCTTAAACAGCAAGAAGCCCCGCACCATACACTTCGTGTTGGTGTCGGGATGAATTGCGCGACAAAAAGGAGACGCCATTCAATCAATTTTTACCGCAGGTGAAACAGATTGAATGGCAGTCGAGTTTTTGTCAATTTCTGGATTCGGTAGTGAATCGATAAATTCTTCTAAAACTTGTGTCATTGTTTTATCAACTTGTATTGAATATAACTGCAACTTATTATATCTACGTTCAGACATCCTTAACCCTAATCTTTTTCATGATGACTGTACACTGTTTGTACATTCATGGTAGCATATAACAAGTTAAGTGAGAGGTCGAATCACGATGAAAACAACTTACCAGTATCAGTTTTACCCAGATACTAATCAAAAGATAGAGCTTAACGAGTGGTTAAGAATATCTCGTTACAGCACTTTCCTGAATCATGAAGTACAGTAGCAGCAGTTAGCAAACCAATTTCGCAGATGCATAGGATTGATTAGATTTAAAGCAATTGCAATCAATACATCTACCATTTGAGTAGTTTTTGGAGAAAATGTTTTGATAAAAGCTTTAAGCTGTGACCACCAATGTTCAATGGGATTAAAATCTGGTGAATAAGAAGATAGATTGATGACACTGGCACCAACAGATTCAATTATGGGCGTAATTTCATCGATCTTATGGGCAAATAGGTTATCCATTATGACAACTGCACCTTTCCATAATTGAGGCACTAACAACTTTTCTATAAACACGCGAAAAGCATTACTATCCATTGAACCATCTAGTGTCATCACAGCCAATACTTTATCCATACTGATTGCGCCGATAATAGTGACTTTTTTACCTCGATAAAATGGTTTTACATCATATACTCTACTTCCTTTTTCACTACGAGCTTTTGGACGCATTAACCCAAGCAGTAAGCCTGCTTCATCCAAAAAAACCAGATTTTTCGGCTCTATATCTCTGACTTTCTCTCTGTATTCACACCTGAGCAATTGAACTCTATCGGTAGCTGCCTGACTGCTGCGAACCGTTTTTTTTTACGAGTTAGATTTAATTTTTGCAATTCTCTACACATCATGCTGGAACTCACTAGTTGCCCCTCAGTTAAGAGCCAATATTCACAATATTCAGAGAGAGTTGCATCTGGATACTTTTTTACCAATGCAACAAGTTGAGCCGCAGAATCTGCTAATACCGCTTTTTTTCTTGTCCCTTGCTTACCAGGATTAACATGTCCTTTCTCTTTATACTGTCTCAACATTTTTTGTACAAAAGCTTTACCAACACCAAAGTTTACAGCTAACTTTCTAACTGAAATATTTCCTAACTGATAAGCATTGACTATTTTTTCTCTCAGATCGACGGAATATGGTTTCATAATAATAATTTATCTATCTTACATATTGTACTTCACATTGCTGGAAAGTGCTGTATGGTTAAAAAACCAGTACAGCACGCACTACTTAATTTATCCAGAGATATTGCTGCTACTGGCTCCAAGGTAATGGTAATCGAACTCCCAGAGGGTGAACAGAAGGGGGCTGACGATTACATTACTGCTAACGGTAAGCCTGCTTTTGAGGAGTTGATATCAGCCGCACCTACTATAGAAGAATGGAAAATACACCTAAATGAACGTTGGCTTCTAGAAAAAGAAAAAGCCAAATCATCAATAAATTCAAAGGTTGCTAGAAACCTACATTTGATTAAGCAAGGGTGGGGAGGATTCTTAAGATTCAATCTCTTAAAGAATCAAGTTGAAGCCACTGATGGAATTTTTGATCTAGATGAATCTAGACTAAAAATAGCTTTGGATTTTGATATAGACGTTCCAGAAAGGGATGCAATTTCAATCATTGAAAGAATAGCAAAAGAGCAATCTTACCACCCAGTACAAGAATATCTAGAAAAAGTCGCAGAGAAATACCCTGAGCCTGATCTATCAGTTCTGGATAATCTAGCTACCAAATATTTCGGGTCAACAGAAAGGCTGCATAATGTTTACATGAGAAAAACGCTCATTGCGGCGGTAGCTCGAATTTATGAACCAGAATGCAAACACGATCACGTTACCGTAATAGTCGGAGAGCAAGGTACGGGTAAGAGTACTTTCTGGAAGACGCTTTTTGGGACTGAATTCTTTTCCGATCAGCTAGGGGAAGCATCCAAAGCTGAGGATGACCTAATGAAATTACATCAATTTTGGGCGCTAGAGTGGTCAGAATTTGAGACGGTTTACAGGCGCAAAGAAGTTGGTCAAATCAAAAAATTTATCACCAGCCCTGTTGACAATTTTCGCGTCCCCTATGCCAGAAAAAATAAAGACTTCCCCCGACAATCTATTTTATGCGGAACTACCAATGAGACAGAAATCTTAAATGACCCAACTGGTAGCAGAAGATTCTGGATCATCAACTCAACAATTGAAGAAATTCCCACAGATCAGCTTGAGAAAGAACGGGATTTACTTTGGGCGGCCGCATACCATGCCTACTCTACAGGTGAAATTTGGTTCCTAGATCGTAGTAACAGGCAACGGCAATCAGAGTTAAACGCGAGCTTTGAGATGACTGATCCGTGGCTAGAGTTGGTGCAGCAATATGTCGAAAGCAGGGATTATGTAGCTACATGTGATATCTTCAACCATCTCCAGGTTGAAATCGCACGACAAGACAAGGGACTAAAAAGGCGAGTAACTGACATCCTAAGATCCATTGGCTGGTGTAGCGTACGCCTATACATCAACAAAGGATGGAAGTGGCTCTGGGCACCAAAAAAAATAAAAGTTGGTTTTTCAGACGGATCGAACGGATCGAACGGATCGAACGGATCGAGCGGATCGAACGGATCGAGTAACGGATCTAGGCATGAAATAGATAACGAGGTCTTGCCTGATACGCAAAACGACCATCAAGCGCTGTATCCGGTACAAAACGCTACATGTGAACAAGTCGATCCCTTAGATCCGCTCGATCCGTCGATCCGTCACGATCCGTCAGAAAAACAAACTTTTATTTTTTTTGGTGAAACAACAAGCAGTCCGATAAGTAGTACAGACGAACTTGCCAAGTGCCCGTCAACAGGGTTGGACTTACCCCGTCCATTCGATGTACAAAAAGATGGCATCTTTGGATTATCGACAGCCAAAATTACAGCCACCAGAATTCATCAAAACCGAAAAACTGAACAGAAGATAGAATTCCAGATTGACTATTGCTTTGCTGACCGGACTACCCAACTAGAAACTCTGAAATTTTCAGGGAAGCGAGCCGAACTGGAATCGGCAGTCATCGATGCCATAAATGTCTGGCAGGATAAAGCGATGTTGAACAAAAACAACAGATACAAGGTTATGCAGATGGCAGATGACGGGTTTATTTGGGTGGAGGGATGCATGATGACAGCAGTACCGACACCACCTGGTAATACCTTTTATCGATTTAGCACGCCGGACATGAGAGTAATTCAAGTGGGAGGGGCTGAGGAGTTCAATTTCACAGGGACAGTTCAGCAGTTGATGGAGCGGAATCGGTGACAAAAGAACTAATCCGATCACAATGCCCCAGATGCCATTGTTGGAAGACTTTCCGCAATGGCTGGAATATCCTCGCCGACGGAAAGAAAATCCAGCGCTGGTACTGCATGAACTGCGATAGCACTTTTCAGGAAAGTTAAACTGATTCCCTGCCCGGCGCGATTTCACAATAATTCAATTGCGCCCCTAATCCTGTCAGCGGGAATTTCTACATATCGTTCCAGCGATTTAAAATCTTTGTGTCCCGTAATTTGTTTGATGGTGTACAAGTCCGTTCCGTTGCTGTGTAGTTTGGTTACAAAAGTTCTTCTAGTGCTGTAAGATCATTGTCAAAGCCGATGTAAAAAGTTCTGCCAAAGCCACAGAATAGCAGAAGCCACTTATGTAATCTACCATTTTTTCTACAAGTGGCAACACCTGGAATAGAGATGACAACATAACCATTACTCAGCAGACAGCCCGCTTTTTTTGGCCCTTCAATAATGATTACTGGGATTGTTTTATCTTCAATTATTCGTTTCCAGTATTCAGGAATGCCTGTATTAAGGAATAGGGGTGAAAGACCGTATTCGCTAGGACTTAGATATTTTTGCGGCTTCCCATCCTTCATGGGAGAAATATCAGGCTTGACTTGTACACCCTCAAGTGTGAATTCGTCTGTTAGCGGATTTATGCCGGCAACTCTCCATGCTGGAACTAATTCCTCTGAATGCTTCCATCGTTTTTTGTTGTTGCGGTTTAGTATCTTGTCTACTTCATAGCTGTCATGAACTGACTGTACATTTAGCTTGATAATTTCATCGTCAACCCCGCTTCTCTTCCATTCTTCCCAATGGTGAATATCAATGTAATCAGGATTACAGTTAGGCTGAAAGCTTGATTCTTGTGAACTAATGACTTCTAAGGTAATGTCTGTCATAATATTAGTGAAGTTTTAAAGAATTAGTTTTTTTGATTGCCATCAAGTCGTCATAACCTTGGTGGTAATTTTTTATTCCGGCTGATGACAATCGAAAAACTAATTCGGGTGGTTAGTGTGATGTTGGTGCTGTTGCGATGCCTGCGGCGGGCTTCGCCATCGCACTTATGAATAAAACCGTCCTACCCTCACGGGCAGGACGGTTTTAATTCTCTTCAGTTTGCTTAACTAGCTCTTCCTTTAAGGCCTTAAATTCCTGAATCCTAGAATTTAGGCGTTTGATTTCATCATTAGCACGCGCAATTTCATTCTCCTTGGACGCCACCTGATCGCAGTATTCATCGATCAAGTGGTCGAGCATTCCCCCAGTAACTGTTGTTCCGGTCCCGAAGATACTTGGTTGCGGGCTACCCGCTCTATAATTTCGCTCTTGCTGATTCCCAAGACTTTCGCTTTCTCCTCCAACAACTCCACAGCCTCCGGTGATACCGATAGATTTAGGTTTTGCTTGCGTTGTCCGTGCAGAGGCTTTCTCATCTTTTGTACCCATTAACTATCCTCCCATTCTACACGCATGGTATATTGACTTTTTCCGCGCATACTACTAAGATACCTTTAGTTGTACACGCAAACAACTAATTTTGCAACCCGCTCCCCCCTCCCCCAAGCCATAGGCACCGGAGGGCACCCAATAAACCGGAGCAAGCACCCACGCCTAGACCTTGCGTGGAAACACCCTTAACTGACTGGCTCTTGCGTACTTAGCGTGCTAAATTGATAGAATAATGCCAAGAAAGTAAAGCTCTAATCTCAAAATTACGAAAGTTTCTAAATCCAAATCCACTTCGCTTTATTAACTTCAGTTTATTATTTATTCCTTCTACTACTCCACTGGTAGTCCTTCGTTCAAAATATCCGACTATTTCTCCAAACCACCGTTTAATTGTCTGCACACTTCTTTGATAATATGGTTCAGCTTTTTTTAACCAATTGATTAATTCTAGCGTTCCCGTTACCACATTTTTATTGTCTTCAAATAAATTGTGAAAATCTTCTTTTAATGAATGCATTCTAGCTATTAAAGGAGAAGCTTGTTTAATTCTATTTAATTTATCTTTTTGCTTTTCGGTGAGCTTGTTCTCGGCTTTTAGAATTGTAAATTTATTTCCTTTTAAACTTTCAAATACTTTTTTTCTTTCCGGGGCATTTAACTCAGATGCTATTTTATTTTCTGCTATCCTAGCTCGATTTAATTCTTCATGTACTAATTTAGTAACATGGAACCTATCTACCGTTACAAGGGCGTTTGGACAAATCTTCTCAATTAAAGATTTATAATTGCCTGTCATATCAATACTTACTTCTTCTATTTGTGACAAAACTTTTTCTCCCCACATTCTCATGGTTTTTTTGATTTCAATTTGTTTTCTTTCTTTTACTAAACCTATCAATTTACCTGAATCTATATCTACTAGCACGACAATAAATTTTCCTTGTCCTTTGACCAAACTAATTTCATCTATTCCTAATCTTCTTAAATCTTTGACATCTATTGGCATCACATTTTTAGCTACATCTTCAAGCATTGATATGACTTCTTCATTAGTTAGTCCATTATTTCTTGCCACATTACTTACATTACTATTAATCACTTGTTTGATAATATATTCCGCATATCGGTATGTATACCTCTTTCTTGCTCCTAGAAAATCTAGCTTTTCATTAAATGTTTTTCGGCATTTTTTACACTTGAATCTTCGTCTATTGACATTCAGTATTACTTCAAAATCCCCCATCGGTAAATCTTTCACTAAACATTTTTGATTTTGATGTAAATGTCTTGAGTTTTGACCACAGTGTGGGCACGATGCACTTTTCGCTTTTTTACCTACTGATAGAATTAGGACTTGACCCTCTTGTAGGCTTGATTCTACTAATACTTCAGGCAAATTTAGGAGTTGAGTCATTATTCGTTTCATAATTTATTTTATTAAACATTATTAAAAAATATCTTAACATTTTAGCACGCTAAGTACCCAAGAACCGTTTTTCTTAATTAGATGAATAGTGAGGTAAACCATGTATTGGAGCGAATACGAAGATGATGAAAGTTTATATTATGCAATACAGATAATAAGAGAAGGTTTTAAAAAAAAGTGGTTCTTGCGTACTTAGCGTGCTTAATTATTAATTAAAGTTTATAAATTTGCTTTAAAAGTAAGGCTTACAGGCGTTCATAATTTAATTTTTAGCAATATAATATAAAATACAGAAAATAATGGCTATTATCTTAGCTCTGCAAGGGTTTCAAGCTGATTATTTAATAAATTCAGCACGCTAAGTACGGAAGAGCCCAAAATTTTGACTGTTCTTCAGGGTAAAACCGGCTATCGAAAAATATGGCCTTATCATCCTGAATGGTTTGATCAGTTCGGATTGCAGAATGTGAAAATTCCTGACATTGATTGCGATCGCTCAAATTCAAACATCGGCGGAACTGTTAGCCAACGGTTCCGCCGTAATGAAGGTATCCCGTTCAAAGTTTATGATTTGCGTCATTGTTGGGCAATTAGAACGCTGGAGTATGGAATTGATATCTCGCTGGCAGCACAGCAGATGGGGCATAGCCTCGCAGTACATAGCAACCTTTACCACACCTGGATACAAGCACAACATCACCAGCGGGCGTTTGACTTGGCGATGAGTAAAAGAGATCGCCCTCAACCGCCAAAAATGTAACTTCATAACCTGAATATTGAATCACCCAGCAAGATGATTGCTGGATTTTGCGTTGCAATGGCAATATTAGCGTGTCTCTTAATCTATTGGTTGCGGGTTCAAATCCCTCGTCACCCACTAACAAAGTCCTGTGTTTTTCTCTCAATTTTCTCTCACTTGACTTTATTGTATCCCTAAAACAACTACTTAGGGGTAAATAGCCGATTGAGAGAAAATTATTGCATATCATTAATTACATAAGTTTATGTTATTCATCTTATAGATAAATTAGAGGTTTTATTGACATTATATTAGCTATATCCAAACTACTATTTTATTGACTAAAGTAACATTACTTAAGGTTAGTTAACTTAGTGAAATTAAAAGTTAAAATACTTAATCGTATTGAGCCGCAAGTAGACTAATTCAAATCAAATATAGCTTACTAAGACGAATATCATATATACCATACACACATTAACCTATATATTTATAACTGCAATAACCTATTTTTCTTACTGTAGTTAACCTAATATAACTATCATAGTTAACTTATCATCTTAGAGGATGTTTTCTAAGTTTTAGGGAGTCAAAAATTAAGCCAATCGCTTCACCATAATACGGATCATTGCAAGGTAGATAAAGGTTTCTGAAGTTTCGGGCAATAATTCATAATCTCTGGCCAATCGGCGACATCCCATGAACCAACCAAAAGTGCGTTCCACCACCCAACGTTTTTTGAGCAAAATAAAGCCCTTAGTTTGCTTTGGTCGCAGCACCACCTGGACAATCCAGCGACAAAAATTCATGACCCATTGCATGAAAGGCTCAGAATCAAACCCACCATCAACCCAAATGGTGGTTAAGCGAGATTGTGGCTGAGACTGTTTGACTCGTTTGAGAACTTGTTTCCCCCCTTCCCTGCGGGACGCTAACGCGAACGCGCTCACCCACATTGGCAGATGTAACCAAGACTCGTAGCACTAATCCCAAGGTATCGACTGTGATAAATCGCTTACGCCCTTTGATTTTCTTACCTGAATCAAAACCTACGTCTTGACTCACCATCGCTGCACTTTTTACACTTTGACTATCGATGATCGCTTCCGATGGACTCTTGTGTCGTTCCTGTTCTATCCGCACCCACTCCCTGAGACTGTCATGGATTAACAGCCAAGTCCCATCTTTGCGCCAATTACGGAAATATGTGTACACTGTCTGCCAGGGCGGAAAGTCACCCGGTAGCCCTCGCCATCTCACTCCTTCTACCAAAATATAGAAAATTGCATTTAGGACTTCCCACATATCAACTTCACGCTTGCGTCCACCGGATTTTGCCTCTGGAATCAGGTCACTGAGAAATTCATATTGGTCACGGGTCAGATTGCTGGGGTAAGCTTTACTCATGTCACTCTCTCGGTGCTGTTTACTATTCATTCACAGCTTATACTGAGAGAGCTTTTTTACAACCTTTCTGACTTTTCAAACACCCTCTAAGAAGATTCCAGAAAGCCCTAGGCTTGGCGCCGTCCCTAGAGTCATCGGGGGATAAGCATAAATCTAAGGTGATTGGGGGGAGTGACCTTTGCCGCAAGGCTTTTTGGCAGTGGGTTTTTACGAGAATTGAGCCTAAGCGTACGCGACTTAATAATCATATCGGTGAGCAGTTGGGGGAGATTTTAGATCGCGAAAAAGCAGCCGGGCGTCCAGTTAAACTGGTGAGGATGAAAGTGGCGGCGCACGCGGCGCGGTTGTTATTCAGGGAATTGGGGAGGCACAAAGATGAGTGAGGAGTATTATGAATTATCACGAAGAGAAACCCAGGTATTCGATTTAATATTGTTGGGCATGTCAAATAAAGAAATCGGTGCAGAACTTGGGATATGTAAAAAAACCGCAGAAACGTTTGTAGCATCAATACTCAGCAAGACAGGACGAAAAACACGCCAAAAACTAGCCGCACAAGTAAAAAGAGAATCCATCAAAGTTGTACGCAAACAGCCAAGTAGGATGTATGTTCTTGAAAAAAAAATCGTTCTTCACAGTAATGAGCAAAGATGGGACTTGCACCCACATTAGAGGTATCCGATATTTTTTAACGTACTCTTTTCAGCCGTCGGAGCGCACGTAATGCCCTCTGGTCGCGAGCCGCGCTCCTATTTCCGCCACTTTGCTAAGGTTTATTATAATCCAAGGTCAAGCAGATGCCTAGGGTGAATCCCCAATCCCCAATCCCCAATCCCCAATCCCCAATCCCCAATCCCCAATCCCCAATCCCTAGAGTGAATTTGGGTCAGGATAGTTCCAAATCACATAGTCAAACATAGTCAGACTTATGCAATTTAGCTTTAAGCGACTCTACTTTCAGCATGGACACGCTTAAATAGTGGAGTTATCCGCCTTGGATGTACTACCAGACACCCCCTATCCCTTAGAATAGACTGGAGACAGTCAAATCCTTCAGGATTACTTTTTCTGCCGATGTTGTACCCTGCGTTCACGTCGGCATGAATCTTCAAACCATTTTTACTGATATACCACGCACGTTTGACACGTTTTCCTGAGAATACATGCTTGATCTTGTTGTTAGGTTGATAAGTTGGGATGATGTCCCAATCAATCGCTGAAGCCTTACTTGTGTAAGATTCTTCTGCTACCTTAACGGTAATACCGACTCTAACTAATTTATAAGTCAGCATTTCGATAAATATTGCGTGTGGTATTTGAGTAAAATTTTGGTTTGTACGTTTACCTAAATTAAGACGTGTTTTCCATTGTTCGTTTTTCCCGATTGAGACGTGAGTTATACCAAGAGATAGAAGTTCATCCACAATCATTTTTGTGGATTGATGCAAATATGAATCTATAAATTGATTACGGTTGCGGACGATGTTTGCGATTCGCCTTGATTTACCTTTACCATGAGGCAGAAAACCTCGAAACTTGGCGATCTGCTTGTTATAAAATTGGTTGGCTGATTTTAATGGTTTCCCGTTTACGATAATTGGCTGTTCGCTCAAGTCGTTGAAAACAATCGTCGCTAGATTATCTAAACCAATATCTATCGCCGCATTCAGTTCAGGATTCAAACTACAAAAAAACTCTGACAACTCGGTAATTTCATAGACTATTTCGATAACGAAGCATCCAGTTTTTGGGATAATTCGTACCTCACACAAGTCCTCAAACTTTAGTCCAGGCTTTACCGGGATTCTGATTGGCGACATTGACGGGACAACCGAACCTTTACTAAATTCTTTTTTGCCAATGGCTTGATTGTTAAACTTAATCAGGTTCTTATCATCAACATAATTAGGTGGTTTTGGTCTACCAGTGAACTTAGTTGGTTCAAGTTTATAAGCCACTAATGCTTTGTAGTAAGCAATCCACGCATCTGCATTCTGTTTTAATACGAGTTGAGCTACTTTTGCGCTTATTGCTTTGTAGTTCTCGTTTTGTTTGAATAAACTATCTAAGCCGGCTTGGGTTTGAGTTCCCCATCCGTAGAAAAAACCTTGACGCTGAGTGAATTGAGCAGTGTTGTAAAGCTGCCGAGAAATAGTGGTAATGTCACTACAATAATCAAACCAGTCATGTCCTTCTTTGATTATGTGCTTTTCTACTTGACGCATATTTATACTGAGCGTAGTCAAAGTATTGATCAACTTTGGCAATGAAATTAGTATATCATTCAAGATACAGTAAGATTTGATATCCTTTGGCAATTGCATATTGAGTTAGCCTAGTAGCTTGCCTATCCAAATTATCTTTGTTTTCAGCGCTTGATACAAAGAGCATAAATTGCCACCCTAACAACACCCCCTGATATCTTTTTTGGGTCGTAATCAACAATTACCGTACCCGTGGGAAGTTGCTCTGTTATGGTATTTTACCTGCTTTGTAATGTCGTCAAGCGGTAAGGTACGAAATCCCCAAGGTTTTAGCATAATCAGATAATTTCATTAGGACTGTCTTTTAGACTATATCTGACTATGCTAGACTATATTTTGTTTAAAGTTTTATCATACGTAGAGGTAACTAAAAAAACTGCTCGTGATGTCCTAGACAGTGCAGCACAAGCAAGAGATCCTCTCTTTAACCGAGTTCAACGCTAAATCTTGTTTACAGCTATTTTCAGGTAAAGAGACCACGCTGTAGGCGCACAGCAATTTTTCTCTTTCTTCGCGCAGCGCCTAAAGAGCAGTTTTTGTTTACTGTTTACGGATTTTTCAGCAACGGAAAACCCAACCTCTCCCTTTGCTCTACATATAAATGAGCCACCTTACGCGCCAAATGGCGAATCCTCGTAATATACCGTGTACGCTCTGTGACGGAAATCACACCTCGCGCATCCAGTAAATTAAAAGTATGGGAACACTTAATTACATAGTCCAGACTGGGTAAAACCAATCCTCTCTCTGTCAATTGCGTAGCTTCCTGCTCATACAAATTAAACAAAGTCAACAGCAACTCAGGATTCGACGCTTCAAAGTTATATGTACACTGCTCAATCTCTCCTTGGAGATGAACATCACCATAAGTAATATTGTCTGTCCACTGGATCTTAGTAATGGCTTCTACCTGCTGCAGGTACATCGTCAGTCGCTCTAAGCCGTATGTAATCTCAATTGACACCGGACGACAATCAATTCCCCCACACTGTTGGAAGTAGGTAAATTGAGTAATTTCCATCCCATCTAACCAAACTTCCCAGCCAGTACCCCAAGCGCCCACCGTCGCATCTTCCCAGTTATCCTCAACAAACCGAATATCGTGATCTTCCGGGCGAATTCCTAAAGCCCGTAAGGAATCGAGATAAATTTCCTGGATATTATCAGGCGAAGGCTTAATCAAAACTTGGTACTGATAATAGTGTTGGAAGCGATTGGGATTTTCCCCATAGCGCCCATCTGTAGGGCGCCGACACGGTTCTACATAAGCAACAGCCCAGGGTTCAGGTCCCAGCGCTCTTAAAAAAGTATGGGGATTTTTCGTGCCTGCTCCCTTTTCCATGTCGTAGGGCTGGGAAATCAGACAACCACGTTCCCCCCAGAACTGATGCAATAAAGCTATTACCGACTGAAAATTCACGCTTGTCCCTTCCTTAGTCGCCACAGTGCATAAACCATTGTTGCCTAAAACCAGCACGGTGAGCAGCTTTGAGAGAACAAAAACAGCCCAGAAAAATTTTTTTGGAAAAAGAGTTGACAAGGAAAAGAAGGTTCGCTATATTGAATAAGTGCCTGAGAGCGAAGCGAAACGAAGCGACGCCGGAGGGACACCGAACCTTGAAAATATTATAGTTTGAAAGCCATTATACAGCAAGTGGCCTGCGTCAGTAAATAGAATAACTAAGCTGAAGTTAAAAAAGAGCAGCTAAAGAGCTTAAACAAACAAACCAAAACGGAGAGTTTGATCCTGGCTCAGGATGAACGCTGGCGGTATGCTTAACACATGCAAGTCGAACGGTCTCTTCGGAGATAGTGGCGGACGGGTGAGTAACGCGTGAGAATCTGCCTTCAGGTCTGGGACAACCATTGGAAACGGTGGCTAATACCGGATGAGCAGAGATGTAAAAGATTAATTGCCTGAAGATGAGCTCGCGTCTGATTAGCTAGTTGGTGGGGTAAGAGCCTACCAAGGCGACGATCAGTAGCTGGTCTGAGAGGATGATCAGCCACACTGGGACTGAGACACGGCCCAGACTCCTACGGGAGGCAGCAGTGGGGAATTTTCCGCAATGGGCGAAAGCCTGACGGAGCAATACCGCGTGAGGGAGGAAGGCTCTTGGGTCGTAAACCTCTTTTCTCAGGGAAGAAAAAAATGACGGTACCTGAGGAATAAGCATCGGCTAACTCCGTGCCAGCAGCCGCGGTAATACGGAGGATGCAAGCGTTATCCGGAATGATTGGGCGTAAAGCGTCCGCAGGTGGCTATGTAAGTCTGCTGTTAAAGAGTCTAGCTCAACTAGATAAAAGCAGTGGAAACTACATGGCTAGAGTGCGTTCGGGGCAGAGGGAATTCCTGGTGTAGCGGTGAAATGCGTAGAGATCAGGAAGAACACCGGTGGCGAAAGCGCTCTGCTAGGCCGCAACTGACACTGAGGGACGAAAGCTAGGGGAGCGAATGGGATTAGATACCCCAGTAGTCCTAGCCGTAAACGATGGATACTAGGCGTGGCTTGTATCGACCCGAGCCGTGCCGTAGCTAACGCGTTAAGTATCCCGCCTGGGGAGTACGCACGCAAGTGTGAAACTCAAAGGAATTGACGGGGGCCCGCACAAGCGGTGGAGTATGTGGTTTAATTCGATGCAACGCGAAGAACCTTACCAAGGCTTGACATGTCGCGAATCTTCTTGAAAGGGAAGAGTGCCTTCGGGAGCGCGAACACAGGTGGTGCATGGCTGTCGTCAGCTCGTGTCGTGAGATGTTGGGTTAAGTCC